>JBNKBG010000011.1:0-43492 GCA_050287105.1 Thiohalomonadaceae bacterium | reverse complement strand
CATCGCCAGTTACATCGTGATCATCGCCACCTTCGTGACCATCGTCGATTACCTGATTCAGGCGATCAGCCTGGAGCTGTATAACGCCCTCGGTGCATTCATTCAGCTCATCGTGGTCAACTGCATGATCCTCGGTCGCGCCGAGTCCTACGCCTCGAAAAACAAACCGGTGAAGGCGATCGTCAATGCCCTCGGCCAGGGTGGTGGTTTTACCTTTGCCCTGCTCTGTCTCGGAACGGTGCGTGAAGTCCTGGGCAATGGCACCCTGCTTGGCATCAATCTGTTCGGCGCTTCGTTCCAGCCGTGGGTGGTGATGGTATTACCGGCTGGCGGTTTCTTCGTCCTCGGTACCTGGCTGCTGCTATTCGCCTGGTTACGGCAGCGCAAGGAAAAACGTCAGCTGCAAATGGAGGCTGTCCGTGGCAACTGAATCACTCTCCTTCATCTTTCTTAACGCGCTGTTGATCAACAACTTCGTGCTCGCCTATTTCCTCGGCCTCTGCCCCTTCCTCGGTGTCTCGGGTCGACTGGAAACCTCGTTCCGCCT
This sequence comes from Thiohalomonadaceae bacterium, assembly GCA_050287105.1. Taxonomy (GTDB): domain Bacteria; phylum Pseudomonadota; class Gammaproteobacteria; order Thiohalomonadales; family Thiohalomonadaceae; genus JAPHTQ01. The sequence continues at coordinate 42,945 of JBNKBG010000011.1, read as the reverse complement.
CGGTATGGCGACCACCTTCGTGCTGGTGATCACCGCGCTGTGTGCCTGGCTGCTCAACACCTACGTTCTGGTTTACGCCCCCTACCTGCGCCTGATCAGCTTCATCGTGGTCATCGCCTCGGCGGTACAACTGGTCGAAATGACGATGAAGAAATTCAGCCCGACCCTGTTCCGCGCACTGGGCATTTTCCTGCCGTTGATCACCACCAACTGCGCCATTCTCGGTCTGGCCCTGTTCCAGACCTTCAAGGATTACTCACTGATGCAATCGGTGGTCTACAGCCTTGGCGCTGGCGGCGGTTTCACCCTGGCGCTGTTGTTGATGGCCGGACTGCGCGAGCGACTCAATCTCGCCAATGTACCCAGTGTGAGTCAGGGTGCCGCGATGAGCCTGATGCTGGCAGGAATGCTTTCACTCTCATTCATGGGCTTTGCCGGAATCGGAGGCTGAAATGATCCTTAATATGTTTATCGCCATTTCCTCGATCCTGCTGCTGATGTTCGGCTGGCTCGGAGTACAACATCTGACGCGGCTCTATGCCCTGCGTCATCCTGAATTTGGCCCACCTCGTGAAGAGGGCGGTGGCTGCGGCAAGAGCTGCGGCTGTAAAGAGGGCGGTAGCTGCAAGCGAGAAACGGAGCAACCGTAATGAACGATTTAACCATGCAGGTCCAGAAAGCAAACGCTAAGAGTAACAAGGGGAGTAACATGAACGAGTACGTTGTTGGCTTTGAGTCTCTCGGGATGGGAGATGTGATGCGCGTGGGCGGCAAGAATGCCTCGCTTGGCGAAATGATCAGCAATCTCGCCGCCGCCGGTGTTGGTGTACCGGGCGGGTTTGCCACCACATCCAGCGCCTTCCGCGACTTTCTCAGTCACGATCACCTTGGCGACCGGATCAATGGCCTGCTCTCGCGTCTCGACGTTGATGACGTCAACGCACTGGTCGAGGCAGGTCGTACCATCCGCAACTGGATCATCGAAACCCCCTTCCCGGCCCCGCTGGAAAATGCCATCACCGCCTGCTACGAAGAGCTGTGCAAGGATGGCGAAATCGCGGTAGCGATTCGCTCCTCAGCCACCGCCGAAGATTTGCCCGATGCCTCCTTTGCCGGACAGCAGGAGACCTACCTCAACGTGCGCGGCAAAGAGAACGTCCTCGAAGCGGTAAAACATGTGTTCGCCTCTCTCTACAATGATCGCGCCATCTCCTACCGGGTACATAAAGGCTTTGAACACGCCGACGTGGCGCTTTCCGCCGGTATCCAGCGCATGGTGCGCAGTGACATCGGTGCCAGTGGCGTTATGTTCACCCTCGATACAGAATCCGGATTCGGCGGCGTAGTGCTGGTTACCGGTGCCTACGGTCTCGGCGAAGCGGTGGTACAGGGCGCGGTCAACCCGGATGAGTTTTACATCCACAAAGCGACGCTGGAAGCGGGACATCCTGCTGTACTGCGTCGCACCCTCGGCAGCAAGGCGATCAAGATGGTTCACGATGACGCCACCAAGGTGGGACGCACCATCAAGACCATTGAGGTGGACGAGGCGGATCGCCAGCGTTACTGCCTAAACGACGAGCAACTGCAGGACCTGGCCAAACAGGCGTTGCTGATCGAAAAGCACTACCAGCGTCCGATGGATATTGAATGGGCACTCGATGGTGAAGACGGCAAGCTCTACATCGTGCAGGCCCGTCCTGAAACAGTAAAAAGCCAGGACGACAAAAAGGTCATCGAGCGCTACAAACTGAAAAAACGTGGTGACGTGCGTTGCAGCGGTCGTGCTATCGGCGCACGCATCGGCGCTGGCCCCGCACGAGTGATCGACAACATTGCGCAGATGGACGAGGTCCAACCCGGTGACGTACTGGTTACCGACATGACCGACCCGGATTGGGAACCGGTGATGAAGCGCGCCTCGGCCATCGTCACCAATCGCGGCGGTCGTACCTGCCACGCGGCGATCATTGCCCGTGAACTGGGGATCCCGGCAGTAGTCGGTTGTGGCGATGCCACCACGGCGCTGCAAGACGGTGAAGAGGTCACGGTCTCATGCGCCGAAGGCGATACCGGCTACATCTACGACGGTCTGCTGGAATTCGATGTTAATCGTGCCCATGCCGATGAACTGCCGGAACTGCCGGTGAAGATCATGATGAACGTGGGCAACCCGGATCGTGCCTTCGACTTTGCCAACATCCCCAACAGCGGTGTCGGCCTGGCGCGTCTGGAGTTCATCATTAACCGCATGATCGGCATCCACCCAAAAGCATTGCTGGAGTTCGACAAGCAGAACGACGAACTGAAGGCGATCATCACCCGTCAAACCGCTGCCTACGCCAGCCCGGTCGACTTCTATGTGGACAAACTGGTCGAAGGCGTCAGCACCCTGGCTGCTGCGTTCTACGGCAAGCCGGTGATTGTGCGTATGTCCGACTTCAAGTCGAACGAATACGCCAACCTGATCGGTGGTGAAAATTACGAGCCGCACGAAGAGAACCCAATGATCGGTTTCCGTGGCACCGCACGCTACATCTCCGAAAGCTTCCGTCCCTGCTTCGAGCTGGAGTGTCGGGCGCTGAAGAAGGTGCGCGATGAAATGGGCTTCACCAACGTCGAGATCATGGTGCCGTTTGTGCGCACCCTGACCGAAGCGAAAGGTGTGGTCGAACTGCTGGCCGCTAATGGACTCAAGCGTGGTGAGAACGGGCTGCGCATCATCATGATGTGCGAGATCCCCTCCAACGCCGTGATGGCAGACGAGTTCCTCGAATACTTCGACGGCTTCTCCATCGGCTCCAACGATATGACCCAGCTTACCCTGGGCCTGGATCGCGACTCCGGTCTGATCGCCGAATCTTTCGACGAGCGCGACCCGGCCGTGAAGAAGATGCTCGCCATGGCCATCACCGCCTGCCGCGCAAAGGGCAAGTATGTCGGCATCTGTGGTCAGGGGCCGTCTGACCATCCAGACCTGGCGAAGTGGTTACTGGAACAGCAGATCAGCAGCATCTCCCTCAACCCGGATACCGTGGTCGAGACTGGTCTGTTCCTCGCCGGTATGAAGGGATAAAAAACCTTGTAGCCACGAAACCCACGGTATGAGACGGAAACAGTCCTCATATTATTTCCAGTCTATGCCGTGGGTTTCGTGTTTAATAGTTAAATGAGACTATGAGGAGTGTTGTGCAGGACACCATGGATGGAACCAACACCTATTTGTTCCGTGTGTTTCCGTGTATTCCGTGGCAAAGTGTTCTTCACTCTCAAATTGAAAACGGATCCAGCACATGAATCGCTCTGTTTTTTTTCTCTCTGACCGTACCGGCATCACCGCCGAGACCCTGGGTCACAGTCTGCTGACTCAGTTTGAGGGCGTCACCTTCAGAAAGACCACCCTCGCCTTTCTCGACACGGTGGAGAAGGGACATGAGGCCGTTGCGAAGATCAACCAGGCCGCTATACAGGACGGGGTCAAACCACTCCTTTTCAGTACGCTGCTTGACGATGAAGTACGCGAAATTATCGACACCAGCGATGGTCTGCTGCTCGACTTCTTCGACACTTTTATCAATCCGCTGGAACTGGAACTGGGCATACACTCCGCCCACGCGGCTGGCCGCTCTCACGGCATGGGTGTCTACTCCGACTACAAGGCGCGCATTGACGCGGTTAATTTCGCCATGGGTAGCGACGATGGTAACACCCTGCGCGATTTCCCAGACGCTGAAGTGATCCTGATCGGCGTCTCCCGTTCCGGTAAAACCCCAACCAGTCTCTACCTGGCGTTACAGTATGGCATCCATGCCGCCAACTACCCGATCATCGATGAAGATCTCGAATCACCGCGCCTGCCAGAATGCCTGCGCCCCTACCGCGACAAACTCTTCGCTCTCACCATCTCTCCGGAAAGGCTGCAACAGATCCGCAGCGAACGCCGCCCTGACAGTACCTACGCCTCCATCCAGCAGTGCCGCTACGAAGTGCGCGCCGCCGAGGCGATGTTCCGCGCAGAAAATATTCCCCATCTCGATACCAGTGCCGTTTCTATTGAAGAGATCGCCACCACCATCCTGCAGCAGACCGGACTGAAACGACGCCTCTACGGCTGATACTCGCCCGTCAATATAATTTCTAATTACTGGCAGCGAACAACAACTCGGCCAGATGTTTTGCCGTACGCCCACTCCCTGCAGCGATCTGCTCGCGGCAGGAAAAAGCATTCGCCAAAAGCGGGGAATCGGCAGCGGCACGAATCGTTGGAAGCAGACTCTCCTCTGCCATGGCCATCGCCATTTCGGCGTGTTCGCTCTCCAGACCGAAGCTACCGCCCATACCACAGCATGAAGCCTCGATAAGTTCGAATTCCAGTTCGGGGATTAACTTTAAAACACGACGCATCGACTTCATTGCACCAACCGCCTTCTGGTGGCAATGACCGTGCACCAGTAATTTTTCCGTAAATGGCAACGGCTTAAGTGAAAGGTTGAAGCGCCCGGCCTTCTCCTCGCGGACAATGAACTCCTCAAACAGGATCGCCTGCGATGCTATGGTTTCTGCAACATCACCAAGATGCATCGCGCGATAGTCGTCACGGATGGCTAACAGGCAGGCGGGTTCCAGTCCAACAATACTCAAGCCAGCTTCCGCATAGGGCAGTAATACCTTGAGCGTACGCTCCGCCTCGGCACGCGCCTCATCCACCATACCGTTAGCGAGATAACTGCGTCCGCAACAGAGTGGCCGATGCGGCTCCGGGGTTACAGCATCGGGAGCGGCAACAATCACACGATAACCGGCTCGCTGTAATACGATGGCGGCAGCCTCCGCAATTTGTGGATCGTAATGATGGCTGAAGGTATCGACGAACAGCACCACCGTCTCTGCTCCCTCTTCGACTAAAGGTGGTGCAACAAAAGACTGCTCCGCCGGCTGCGGCAGACGTCGGTTTGCGCTGATTCCCATAAACAGATCACCCAGCCACGCCAACAACGGAATTCGATTACGTAACTCAACGATATGCTTCAGCCAAGGCAGGCGATGTAACCAACGCGGTGTATGGGCAAAGAGGCGGGTACGCAGGGATGGCGATTTGGTCGCGTAACGTTGCGCGAGGTACTCAATCTTGATCTGCGCCATATCGACACTGTTTTCACACTCCCGTTTGCAACCCTTGCAACCGAGACACAACTCCATCGCTTCGGCCAGTTGTACATCATCAAGCGGCAACTCACCGTTGAGTAATGCCTTCAACAACCGTACCCGCCCACCGGTGGAGAGCTGAGGATTGTCACTCACCCGGTAGCTTGGGCACATCACTCCCTTACCCTTCGTTTCGCACTGGCGCGAGTTGATACAAACCGCCACCGCTTTGGCAAAGTCACCACCCTGTTTGGGAATATCCGCATAGGCATCGCCCATGCCTGCTTCCTGATAGGCTGACCAGTCGAGATAGGTTTTCATGCGTGCCGCTATTCCTGCTATTGCTATCCATGCACTACAGCAAGAGAAGTGCCACCCTTAAACCACACAATATCAAAGGGTTATGAAGGGATGGGATGTCGTAAAAACGACAATCGTGTATATAGTCGGTAGAGCCAAAACAAAGTGCGTATTACCGCATCAGAGCACCCTAACTCGCTGGAACATGCTCATGACTTACATTACCAATGCAGTCGTTATCCTTGTCGCCGTCCTGCACGCCTATTTTCTGGTGCTGGAGATGTTCCTGTGGGACAAACCGGCAGGAATGAAGGCTTTCGGTTTGACCAGAGAGAAGGCAGCGGCGACAAAAGTCATGGCAGCAAACCAGGGACTGTATAACGGCTTTCTCGCTGCCGGACTGGCATGGGGAGTGATTCAGGGCGAGGAAGGCACCGAGTTCAAAATATTCTTTCTCCTGTGCGTCATCATCGCCGGAATCTATGGTGCACTGACTGCCAGCAGGAAAATACTCTTCATCCAGGCACTGCCCGCCGCTATCGGCCTGGCGCTGGTTCTATCGTCACAGGCAATATGAATTAGGAATACAGATATCTATGGAATTTTCGTGGCACTACACCCAAAACTGTATCGACTGGAACGAGTTGTCAGCGCTATACAAAGCAGCGCCGCTTGGCGACAAAGCCCCTGCTGCCCTGGAGAAGGCATTCACTAACAGCATGTTCAAATGCTTTGTGTTTGATGAAGGAAAGCTCGTTGGTGCAGGTCGTGCCCTGGCGGATGGTGTGGACTGCTCCTATATCTGCGATGTTGCGATACTCCCCGACTATCAGGGTCACGGCCTTGGTAAAGCTATCGTCACCAAACTTGTCGAACTCTCCGCCGGACACAAAAAGATCATCCTCTACGCCTATCCAGGGAAAGAAGCTTTTTACCAGAAACTCGGCTTCAAGCGCATGAGCACCGCCATGGCGATCTTCGAGAATCAGGCACAGGCACTTGAATGGGGGCTGGTAAGCGACAACCTGTAGGGACTATCAGGGGCCGCCTGATGACCTGTCTGGGCACAAAGTAACCCGACGATATTTGTCGGGTTACCTTATGTCGTTACAAGCGGCTACCCCCTCTACTTCTCTGGAAAAAATTCCCATCCGGGGTTAGTCTGGGCAATCCCACGCTACACAAATAATAAGAAGTGAATGTGTACTAACTCCCTGTGCTACGCCACGCTTCAGGGAGCCTCATTAACCAGACACGGAGGTCGGTAGTCCATGCAATCCCAGTCCAATTTCGATCGTGAAGTAGACGTCCTGGTAATCGGGTCAGGCGCTGGTTCCATGACCGCCGCACTGGTCGCCAGTCAAGAGGGCTGTCAAAAGGTATTGGTGGTCGAGAAAGGCAATCGCTACGGCGGTACCTCGGCCATGTCTGGTGGCGCTCTCTGGATACCCAACAGCCATCTGGCCCGCGCCATAGAGGCCAACGATTCCATTGAGGAAGCACTGGAACATCTGCGCACCGTCGTGGGGGGAGAGGTGGCAGAATCGAAACTGCGTGCCTATGTGGAGAAGGCGCCAGAAATGCTGCGCTATATGATGGAGAAGACCCGGCTCAACTACGAACTTATGGCCGATTCTGACTACTACCCGGAACTCCCCGGTGGCAAGCGTGATCACCGCGTACTGCAACCCAAACCGATGCACGGCCGTCACCTCAAAAAACATTTCAATGAACTGCACGAACAACCGCCACAGGTGATGGTAATGGGATTATTGCCCATGACCCTGACCGAGGCACACGCCATGATGAAACGTTCCAGTGGCTGGATCTGGATCGGAATGCGTGTGGTGCTGCGTTACCTGCTCGACATTCCCGGACGGTTAAAAGGAATGCGCTCTCGTTGCCTGACTATGGGCAACGCTCTGGTCGGGCAATTACGCCACTCCATGCTGGATCGTAATATTGAACTGTGGCTCAAGTCACCGATGACATCGTTGATCGAAGAGAACGGCAAAGTGATCGGCGCAGTGATTGAAAAAGAGGGCAAGGCGATACGCATCCATGCACGCAAGGGGGTAGTGATCGGCGCGGGTGGCTTTGAACACAACAAACAGATGCGCGAAGAGTGGTTACCCAAACCAACCAACGCCAGGTGGAGTGCCTCACAGACTAACAACACCGGGGATGGCATTCAGGCCGCGGTGGCAATTGGCGCCAAAACCGACTTAATGGAACACGCCTGGTGGGCACCGGCGATCCCTGTTCCCGGCAAGGAGCGGCCTTATGCGATCTTCACCGAGCGTAATCTTCCGGGCATGGTCATCGTCAACAAGGCTGGCAAGCGTTTTGAAAACGAGGCAGCACCCTACCATGAGGGCGTGATCGGTATGTATCGGGCCAACTTCCCCCATGACCCTGCCATTCCCGCCTATGTGATCTTCGATCGCTGTTTCCGCATCAAATATCCATTCGGCCCGGTAATGCCCGGTTACATGCTTCCCGATTTTCTCCTCCCCAGCGGTGTGCGCGATGTGCTGGTCAAGGCCCGTAGCCTGGAAGAGCTGGCGGAGAAGCTCGACATTGATGCACGCAATTTACATGAGACCATCGAAAAGAATAATGCGTATGCACGCAGCAGTCGCGACCCGGAATTTCACCGTGGCGACAGTTACTACGATCGCTTCAACAGCGACCACCGTGCACACCCCAATCCCTGTATCGCCAAAATTGGCAAGCCACCCTTCTATGCCCTGCCACTGCAACCTGGCGACCTTGGCACCAAGGGCGGTATCCTCACCGATGAATACGCACGCGCTCTTAATGAAAATGGCGAAGTGATCCATGGCCTGTATGTGATCGGCAACTCTGCTGCTTCGGTTATGGGAAGTAAAGATCCGGGATCAGGCGCCACGCTGGGACCGGCGATGACCTTCGGTTACCTGGCGGCGAAACATTTGGTGCGGAAATAACAGACCCACAATGAAACTGAATGTATTTGGAAGAGTTGTTGAAGCGACCAGGGATGGCACGCATTGGGCCGTTTTCTACCCCGGCAATGAAGGCAAAAAGCGACGTGCCGATGACATCGTTTTACCTTCTGAGTTAAAAGAAGAAAACTTAATCGAATATATCGCCGACCTCTGCCATGAGTGGGCAACACCGAGTAACAATGAAGTAAAACGACTGGATTGAGAAGCGCGCTGGGCATCACTACCCAGCCACAACATTCACGCTACACGTCCTTGTGTTCTATCTATTCCGTGACGATTGGAATCTTAGCTGTGCAGCTTATTAAGCTGCTTGGCAATAATGTCGTGGCTGAGCCAGAGTACCGGACCATGCGGCGCGGAGGCCTCATGGAACATCAGCGGACCGGAGCTTTCCAGTACCAGGGCACTGAGGGTGTCAGTGATTAGCGCCTTGCGATCCTTGTGCAACTTGGTGATCTCTTCCGAGGTACCAACCATAACGTCTGCCAGTTCAACGGTGTTATCCATCGGCCAGGCTGCAAAGTTACGAAACTTGGTAATGGTTTCGTCGGCATTATAGTTCTCGATTTTTTCCAGCAGGTCATCGAGTTTAACGCCATCTTCCAGCAACGATTGGCAGTGTGCCCACTGTTGCTGTGCCCATTCACCATTCCCGTTTTCACGTTTCAGCGCATTGAGCAGCGGGAACAGTGAGAGTTCGACACCGACGAAGATATCGCTGGAGTTAGTGCGAATTTCAGGACAATTGAATACGGTCGCTTTCACCCCTTCTTTCCACGCCGCTTCTGCATGATCTTCGAGAAGCATTTTGGCGTAACCCTGGGTGTAGTTGGTGTAGGTCTGCCACTGGTACTCATCGTTAATCAGAATCTCGGTACCGTGGTAACCATAGGCGGTGTAGCGTACCTGACCACCGTTCTGCTCCTGACGCTGACGCAGTTTGGCGCTGGCCTCGATCAGATATTTGAAGGTGTTGGCGGTTACCTCGTTAAAGTTCATCAGGATGAACTTGCCCAGATCGCTATCCAGTAGCGCACGGGATGAGAGGAAGCGATCACCGCGACCTTTGTAGACCCGGTTGGCGATCGCCAGGAAAACCTTGGTCTTGGGAATGCCACCGGCCATGGTGTGAGCGAAAAAGACGTTGGCCTTTTCAGGAATCATCTTTTCCAGTTCCACCATCACCTGCGCCAGGGAATCGTTAAACCGTTTCACGCCGATTTCGCGGCACTTTTCAATGTGCGCCCAATCGAGCTTGTCTTCCTGCCAGGTCTTGAGACCCATAGCAGCAACCAGTTCGGTGGGGGTAGGTGTACCTGCCGGAGAGTCGAGATCGAAGCCGGCCATCATCGGGATGTTGATAATCTTGCCGCCCAGATTGGCTTCCGCTTCCGCATGCTCTTCTGAGGTCAGCGCGCGTAATTTGCCGTCGTCATCGCGGCGTCCGACGGTGATACCCAGAATCGTCATCCCGGCTTTGCGCGCCTCGTCGATCAGGCCGTTAGCATAGCCGCGACCAAACAGTTCACCGAACAGGACGAAAACGTCTCCGTTGCCGAAGATGTTCTCTGTTGGCATTTCACGCATGGGCACCAGTGCAGACATAATTCACTCTTGTTGTTGCGGGAGCAGCAAGCGGCCGCATCCTTCGATTATTCTTGGAATTCGACTAGCGCTCCAGGGCGCTGCCAAGGGGCACAACTATAAAGCAATTTCCCCAAGCTATCAAAGGGCAGCAGGTCTTACAAAGGCCTGATTTATGGGAAAAAACGCGATATTGATCACGGCTTGTGCCCTTTACCCTCACCCCTGTTTTTGAACGACTGCAATGAGAAGAACAAAGGGGCGGAAATACCGCCCCTTTGTTACTGCAATGTGTCAGCCGCTCAGCACTCTTTCCTGATGCAATCGAGGCGTTTGTACATGTAGGCATAGTACATCACCGGGATCACCACCAGCGTCAGTATGGTGGAGACCAGAATACCGGAGATCAGGGAGACCGCCAGACCGCTGAAGATCGGGTCGTCGAGGATGAAGAAAGCCCCCATCATCGCCGCCACACCGGTCAGCATAATCGGCTTGGCACGTACCGCACCGGAGTTGATCACCGCCTTCTCGAAATCGACCCCCTCTCGCACCTGCTGGTTAATGAAATCCACCAGCAGAATGGAGTTGCGCACGATGATACCGGCCAGGGCGATCATGCCGATCATCGAGGTGGCGGTGAACTGCTTATCCATGATCCAGTGACCCGGCATCACGCCGATGATGGTCAATGGGATCGGCGCCATGATGATCAGCGGCACCACGTAGGAGCGGAACTGCGCCACCACCAGCAGGTAGATCAGGATCAGGCCCACCGAGTAGGCGATACCCATGTCGCGGAAGGTCTCGTAGGTGACCTGCCACTCCCCGTCCCACTTGAGGCTGTAGTCGTAAGGGTTTTGCGGCGGGCTGATAAAGTTCTGGCCGAGCACGCGACCATCATCCAGTACCTTGTCGGAAAGGGTACCGACAATGTCGAACATACCGTAGAGCGGGCTATCCAGCTCCCCGGCCATATCACCGGTAACGAAGACCACCCGCTGCAGGTCCTTGTGGTAGATGGCGTTTTCACGCACGCTCTGCTCCACCTTGGCAATCTCCGAGAGGGGCACCAGTGTGCCGCTCATACTGCGTACCCGCAGGGCCAGCACGGTGTTGATATCGGCCTTGTCTTTGACCGCATACTCCAGGCGAATGGGCAGCGGATACTTCATGGTCGCCTCGTGCAGGTAGGAGACATCCTCACCACTGAGTACGGTGGAGATGGCCGCCACCACATTCTGCTGCGGCACACCGAGTAGCGCCGCCTTCTGCTGGTCCACACGCAGGATCAGCTTGGGCGCGGGGGATTCGACACTGTCATCCACATCGACGATGTCGGCGGTGTTTTCCATCACCGCACGGACCTCTTTGGCCACGCGGAGCTGGCCCGGGTAATCGAGGCCGTAGATCTCAGCGACCAGGGGTGATTGCACCGGCGGACCAGGAGGCACCTCAACCACCTTGACGTTGGCATTGAGCCTGCGGCCAATGGCCTGCAGCGGCTCACGCACCGACTGTGCAATTTCGTGACTTTTACGCTCTCTTGCGTGCTTATCCAGCAAGTTAACCTGAATATCGCCGACATTTGCCCCTTCTCTCAGATAGTACTGGCGTACCAGACCATTAAAGTTAATCGGCGCAGCCGTACCCGCGTAGACCTGATAGTCTGTCACCTCAGGCACCTTGGAGAGATATCCACCTAGTTCACCGAGGACACGGGCAGTCTGCTCCACGCTGGTCCCTTCCGGCATATCGACGACCACCTGAAACTCCGACTTGTTGTCGAAGGGCAGCATCTTCAGCACCACCCACTGCACCCCGGCCAGACCCACAGAGGCGATGATCAGGAACAGGATGGTCAGGGCCAGCTTCTTGCGTCGAACGCCTCCCTCCTCGCCACTGAGGAACGGGCCAACGTACTTTTTAAAGAAGCTGTAGAGCTTGCTCTCGATCTCCTCCTCGTGATGGTCGATGGGCTGGTGTGCATCCAGCACCACATTGGACATCCACGGGGTAACGATGAAGGCGACACCGAGGGAGATCAGCATACCAATACTGGCATTGATCGGGATCGGGCTCATATAGGGCCCCATCAGGCCGGTGACAAAGGCCATCGGCAGCAGTGCCGCGATAACCGTGAAGGTGGCAAGAATGGTGGGCCCACCCACTTCGTCCACGGCCTGCGGGATCGCTTCTACCAGCTTCTTGCCACCCATCTGCATGTGGCGATGGATGTTCTCCACCACCACGATGGCGTCATCGACCAGGATACCGATGGAGAAGATCAGGGCAAACAGCGACACCCGGTTAAGGGTGAAGCCCCAGGCCCAGGAGGCAAACAGGGTCACCGCCAGGGTGATCACCACCGCCATACCAACGATGAACGACTCGCGCTTGCCGAGGAAGATCAGCACCAGCGCCACCACCGAGAGCGTGGCGAAAATTAGCTTTGAAATCAGCTTCTTGGCCTTTTCGTCGGCAGTGGTACCGTAATCGCGGGTGACGGTGGCCTCCACCCCATCAGGGACGAAGGTACCCTTAAGTGACTCAAATCGGGCAATCACCTGGTTGGAGATATCAACCGCGTTGGTGCCCGGCTGCTTGGCGATCGCAACCGTGACCGCCGGGAATTCACCCTGTACATCGATACCCTTGTGCGCCGCGCCGGGACCGGTGCCGAGCCAGACGTACTGCTCTGGCTGGTCCGCGCCACGGCTAATGGTGGCCACGTCGGAAAGGTAGACCGGCTTGCCGTCATGCACCCCCACCACCAGGGCCGAGACCTCGTTCACCTCGGAGAGGAAATCCCCCGCCTGCACCAGCACTTCATGGTTGTTGCTTACCAGTGCACCGGAGGGACGGGTGGCATTGGAGAGCTGCAGCGCACTGCGCAGGTCGTCCAGAGATATCTGATATCCGGCCAGACGCGCCGGATCGAGCTGCACGTGGACCACCTGGTCCGGGCCGCCGATGGTGTAGATATCGCGGGTGCCCTTGACCCGCTTCAGCTCCGCCTCAATCGCGTGGGCAACCTGCTGCAGTTGGTGAGCACCCACTTTTTCATCCTTGCTCCAGAGGGTCAGGGTGACGATGGGCACATCGTCGATCCCTTTGGGCTTGATGATCGGGGCACTGACACCAAGGTTGGAGGGCAGCCAGTCACCCTTGGAGTACATGGCGTTGTAGAGGCGCACGATGGCAGAGGTGCGGTCCTCACCCACCACATATTGCACGGTGAGCATCGACATACCGGGACGGGAGATGGAGTAGACATGCTTCACCCCCTCGATCTCGGAGAGGATCTGCTCCGCCGGGGTGCTGACCAGGTGCTCTACCTCGGTGGCAGAGGCGCCGGGAAAGGCGAGAAAGATATTGGCGAAGGTGACATTGATCTGCGGCTCTTCCTCACGCGGCGTGACCAGCACCGCGAACGCCCCCAACAGAAAGCCCACCAGGGCCAGCAGCGGGGTGATCTCGGTAGTCAGGAAGCGTTTAGCGATGCTGCCGGATATACCCAGTTTTTGACTCATGATTCGTCACCTGCGCGCAGCTCCTTAAGCATCACACCGGCGCGGATCGGGTTTGTCGCCACCTCTTCTCCTGCACCCAGACCGGCCAGTATCTCGGTCTGGCCACCGGCCAGTACACGACCGATACGAACCTGACGGAAGTGGATCGCATCCTTGGTCACCACATAGACCGCGCTCACTTCACTGCGATGGACCACCGCACTGGAGGGGATCAGCAGCCGTTTTTCCTCGCCGGTGACGAAGGCAGCCTTGACGAACATACCGGGATAGACCCCATGCTCCCCCTGCGGCAGGTCGACCCGTACCCGGAAGGTATGGGCGGAGGCATCGGCATAGGGGCTGATGGTCAGTTTGGTGCCCTCTACGCCGGCACTATCCTGACCGGGGAAGATGACCCGGGCACGGCCCAGCTTGCGCACGCTGTCGATGTCATGCTGCGGTATCTCAGCCACGGCGCGCAGGCTCTCCAGTGACAACCCGGTTACCAGCAACGTACCCGGGCTGGCGCTCTCACCCGGCTCCACATGGCGCTTGACCACAATGCCACTATAGGGTGCGCGTACCACGGTATGCTCCAGCTGCTCCTGGGCCTGCTCCTGGGCCGCGTTGGCCGCCTTGAGATTGGCCTCAGCCCTGTCGTAGTCGGCACGGGAGATCAGCTTCTTGGCGAAGATATCCTTCATTCTGTCGAAATTCGCCCTGGCTTCGGCGGCTCTGGCCTGGGCCGCCTTCAGTGCTGCACGCTGCTCCTTGTCACGAAAGCGCACCAGCACCGCGCCCTTTTCCACGTAGTCATCCACGTCCACCAGTACCTCGATGATCCGGCCAGAGGTCTGGGCGGAAACGGTGCTTTTATTCACCGCCTCGATCACCGCGTCAAGAACCTGCTCCCTCGGTATGGTCTGCTCTGTCGCCACCGCTCGCTCCAGTGACGCCAGCTCCGCAGCGGGGGATAGAACGGCCCAGCCAAGGCCGAGAATGAGGAGGGCAAAGGGTCGCAACTCGCGCATGAAAATCACCTATCCGTTGAAAATCAATAAATTAGAAACATCTGTATATTAGTGTTCGCTAATATACACGAAAATTTACAATGTGGGAATAACTTGAGTCTTTCAATAGGTGATTTCACCCGCCAGCCATCCCTGGCAGCAAACCGTTACAGTTTGAAGCGGTTGACCATCTCTTCCAGTTGCACGGCCAGGGAGACCAGTTCTTCACTGATTTGCGCGGTATGCCGCGCACCGTCGGCACTCTTGTCGGCGATTTGAGTAATGTTGGTGATGTTCAGGTTGATCTCTTCGGCCACCGCGGTCTGCTCCTCTGCAGCCGTGGCGATCTGGGTGTTCATATCACTGATGGTATTGACCTCACTGGCGATCACACCCAGCGATTCTCCGGCAGCCTCTACCCGCTCCTCACAAACCTCTGCTTTCTTCTTCGCCTCATCCATCCCTTTCACCGCATCACGAGCACCACTCTGAAGTTTCTCGATCATGGAGCGGATCTCTTCTGCGGACTGCTGGGAACGGGAAGCCAGGGTGCGCACCTCGTCGGCGACCACAGCAAAACCCCGGCCAGCCTCACCGGCGCGGGCCGCTTCAATGGCGGCATTCAATGCCAGCAGGTTGGTTTGCTCGGCAATACCCTTGATCACGTCCAGGATCATGCCGATGTTCTCGCTATCCTGATCCAGCCGCTTCACCGCCAGACCGGCGTTCTCAATGCCCACCATCAGGGCGGAGATGCCACCGATGGCCTCGACCGAGACATACGCACCATTACGCGCCTCATCGGTCGCCTCATGTGACGCCTCGGCGGTCCTTACCGCATTGTGCGCCACCTCCTGCACCGCAGCATTCATCTCATGCATTGAGTTGGCAACCATGTCGGTCTCACGCTGCTGCTCCAATACCCCCTGCAGCGACTCTTCCGAGACGGCTGAAGCTCGATTCGACATCTCCTTCAGTCGTTGGGTGGAGTCGGCCACCGCGGCCATACTTTGACGGAATTTGCGCAGCATGGCGGCAAAGGCACGGGTCATTGCGCCAATCTCGTCCTGGGAATCGGAGGCGGGAATATCACGGGTAAGATCCGCATCCCGTTCAATCTCCTCCATCAGCCGACGCAGGATGTTGATTCGGGTACTTACGACGCTACGAATCAGAAAGAAGATCAACACCATGCCGATACCGAACAACACCAGATGCATCGCTGCCGAAACCAGAATGTTGTTGTCCACCTGGGCATCCAGTACTTCCAGGGAGTAACTGATACGCACGGCACCGACGACGCTGTTTTCCGGTACCTGATGGCACATCAGGCAGTTGGTACCGCGATAGTCCTTCTGTGCGACGATCGGGTTGATTACAGTCAGCACCCTTTTACCGTTGTCCTCGGTAAGCTCGATAATTGACTCGCCCGCCAGGGCCCGTTCATCCAGGGCGTCTGCGGGTTGCTCGTGATCGAGCCCGGTACCAAAAACATCCGATACAAGTGCTCCACGCACAATTCTTGCGTCCAGTACCCCGGGGCGCTCCAGTACCTTGTCGCGGGTGATCTCGCGATTACCCATAGTACCGGTCAACATCATGGTATTTATGCTATCGAAAAAGGAATCAGCGGCGTCCTTGGTCTGCTGCTCAACGATAGCCAGCACCAGCTCACGTTCGCTTTTCGCGGTGTGTGCCAGTACCGCCACCATGACGAGAATAAATACCAGCACCACGGTCAGGATGACCTTGGCCTGGACAGACATATGCTTACTCAGGAACGCCATAACATTATCTCCGCGCACTCAACGCTGACTTGGACACCTTGCCAACAATATTGGGCAGCAAAGGTCGTTAAATACCGTGTAGCAGATCGACGACAGATATACTATCGGCACGGTATTCCTAAAGTTAAGCATTCTCTGCGGGGAGTAGCCTGTTTTTTTGCCCGTTTCGCTTTAACTGCTGAGGAGTCTGACGCCAGGGTGCTTTTCGTCCTGGTAGAAGGCATAGGCCGCATGGCCGTGATCGCGGGCATGTTGCATGGCCTGTTCGGCATGAAGCAGCAGGGTTTCGCTGTCATTACCATCGGAGGGGTAGAGACTGATACCGATACAGGGGGTGAGAAAGAGTTCGTAACCATTGGCGCAAACTGGCTGGCTAAAGGCATCCATCAGCGTCTGCGCAACCTCCTTCAGATTCACCGTACTGTCGATCCCTTTGACCAGTATGATGAATTCGTCATTATCCAGACGCGCCACCGTGGCGCTTGGCTTGAGATTGTCTGTCAGGCGCTTAGCCACGAGACGCAGCAGGTGCTCCGTCAGACTCTTTTGCCGGATCTCTCCCAGCAACTCACTCAAATCCAGACCCACACTCATCACACTGAAGGTCATATTCTGGCAACGGGCATGGATAATCGCCTGCTCCAGTCGTTCCAGTAACAGATTTCGGTTGGCCAGGCCGGTTACCGTGTCAAAATGGGCCAGCTTATGCAGTTGCTGGCGGGTCTTCAATCGTTCGGTAATGTCCTTACCCGTAGAAACATAGTGCGTTGTCTCACCGCTGGCGCTGCTAACTGGGGTAATGGTTTTGGCCTCGTAGTAGAGCTCACCATCCTTACGCCGGTTGATAAAGACATCGGTAAAAGGGAGACCCGAAGAGAGACTCTTCCATATCGCTTCGTAGAATTTCTGGTCATGAAAACCTGACTTCAAAATGGCAGGTTTCTTGCCGATCACCTCGTCACCACTATAACCGGTAGTCGCCTCAAAGGCGGCATTGACGTAGAGGATGATACCGCTGGCATCGGTAATCACCACCGCGTCGGCAGATTGCTCGAGTGCCCAGGTCATCATCTCCCGCTCCTCAGCGAGATGATGGCGCTCAGAAACATCAATGGAAAAACCGGCCACCCGGTAGGTCTCCCCATGACCGTCACGAATAGGGAAAGAACGGGTATTGATCCAGCGTGTCTCACCGTCTGGAAGCATGATTCGATATTCTGCGTTCAGTCCCAGCCAACCGTGAGAATCGAGCAGACGCTTTATGCGGGAATAATCTTCCGGGTGGATAGTATCGAGAAGGAATTGCTGGCCATCCTTCATCGCGGCAAGGGGATATTCCCATAGTTCGGTGAATGCCGGGCTAATGTAGATCGCCTCGCCACTGCGCGCATCCATCAACCAGAAAACGCCACCAATATTCTCCATCAACTGACGGAAGTTGCGCTCGCTCTCATGCAACGCGGCAACGGCCAATTGATGCTGGTGGCGGATCGCACTCTCCTCCAGCTCCCGTTCAATAGCGGGCAGCAAACGGCTGAGATTGCCTTTACTAATGAAATCGTGGGCACCCGCATGCATGAGTGACACGGCCTGCTCTTCGCCAATGCCATCAGAAAGAACAATAACCGGGGTATTCAGTTTGAGATCGCGAACAAAGGCGAGAACGTAACGAGCGGAGATATCAGCCAGATGGACATTACAGAGGATCAGATCCCACTGCTCATGTTCAAGCAATGACTCAACGCCAAGACCACTGGACTGGTGCTGAAACTGGGCATTGAGTCCCCCCTGGCGCAGCAATCCTATTACACGTTGCGCGTCGGCATCCGAGCCCTCCAGCAGGAGTATGCGAAGCGTGTCACTCATAGTCATCTCCATCGTTCTTACGGCGACCTGTCAGATCCATGGCTATCGCCCGCCACCATCCTATGCCGGGTTGGCCTTCGAAACAAGCTTTTGATCAGTAGGGAAATTCAGTTCCGTAATTGCTTTGTCTGGCAACACCGATTACCCCTATAATGGTGGCTGATATTTGCAAGATACTGCGTGGAGCTATGGCCCAATACATCTATACAATGAACCGCGTTTCCAAGATCGTTCCGCCGAAACGCGAAATTCTCAAAGACATTTCCCTCTCCTTCTTCCCTGGTGCCAAGATCGGCGTACTCGGTCTTAACGGCGCGGGTAAATCGACACTGCTACGTATCATGGCCGGTGTGGATACCGAGATCGAAGGCGAGGCCAGACCCCAAACCGGGATCAAGATCGGCTATTTGCCACAGGAACCGCAATTAGAGGAATCTCTCGATGTTCGTGGCAACATCGAGTTGGCTGTGGGCGAAGTTAAAAACGCATTGAAGCGTCTCGATGAGGTCTATGCTGCCTACGCCGAACCAGATGCCGATTTCGATGCCCTTGCCGCCGAGCAGGCACAACTGGAAAACATCATCCAGGCGACCGATGGCCACAATATCGATCGCCATCTGGAGGTTGCCGCCGATGCGTTGCGTCTGCCCGCCTGGGATGCCGATGTGAGCAAACTCTCCGGTGGTGAGCGCCGCCGTGTGGCGCTATGCAGGCTGCTGCTGGAAAAGCCGGATATGCTGCTGCTCGATGAGCCGACCAACCACCTCGATGCCGAATCGGTGGCCTGGCTGGAACGCTTCCTCCACGACTACGAAGGCACCGTGGTCGCCATCACCCACGACCGCTACTTCCTCGACAACGTAGCAGGCTGGATCCTGGAACTGGACCGCGGCCATGGCATTCCGTGGGAGGGCAACTACTCCTCCTGGCTAGAGCAAAAAGAACAACGCCTGGAGCAGGAACAGAAATCCGAACAGGCCCGAATCAAGGCGATGAAAACCGAGCTGGAGTGGGTCCGTTCCAACGCCAAGGGGCGTCACGCTAAATCCAAGGCACGTATGGCCCGCTTCGAGGAGATGTCGACCAAGGAGTACCAGAAGCGCAACGAGACCAATGAGCTGTTCATTCCCCCCGGTCCCCGCCTTGGCGATCTGGTGATTGAGGCCAAGGGGCTGACCAAGGGCTTCGGTGACCGGCTGTTGATCGACAACGTCAACTTTAACCTGCCCCCGGGCGGCATCGTCGGCGTGATCGGCCCCAACGGCGCGGGCAAGACCACCCTGTTCCGCATGCTGGTAGGTCAGGAGCAACCCGATAGCGGCGAACTGCGCCTGGGCGACACGGTCAAGCTCGCCTATGTGGATCAGAGCCGGGATGATCTCGACCCGAAGAAAACCGTCTGGGAAGAGGTCTCGGGCGGCCTCGATAATATGCTGGTGGGGGATTTCACCATCAACTCCCGCGCCTATGTCAGCCGCTTCAACTTCCGTGGCTCGGACCAGCAAAAGCGGGTCGGCGACCTCTCCGGCGGTGAGCGCAACCGTCTGCACATGGCCAAGCTGCTGACCACCGGCGGTAACCTGCTGCTACTCGACGAACCGACCAACGACCTCGACGTGGAGACCCTGCGCTCGCTGGAAGATGCCATTCTGGAGTTCCCTGGCAGCGTGGTGGTGATCTCGCACGACCGCTGGTTCCTCGACCGCGTCGCCACCCACATCCTCGCCTTTGAGGGCGACTCCCATGTGGAGTGGTTCGAGGGCAACTTCGCCGACTACGAGGAAGACAAGAAACGTCGCCTCGGTGAGGACGCCGTGACCCAACCTCATCGAATCAAATACAAGAAACTGGCCTGACCAGAGAAACAAGGTCAAGGTGACAGGAAACATTGGGGCGCACTGCGCCCCTTTTGACCTTTTACCTTTAACCTTGTATATCCAGAGCTATGGATGAACACCTGAAACAACTCCTGGACAAGGCAGAGGCGGTACTGGATCGCTTCGCGCTCCAGCTACCCGATGCCCCCGCCCCCACTGACTGGTCCGCCAGCGCCTACCGCTGGCAGCGGCAGGCAGGCGGCGGCGCCCTCCACGCCATTTCCCATCCCCACACCTTGCGTCTACAGGATCTGCAGGGTATCGACCGACAGAAGACGTTGCTGGAACGCAATACCCGCCAGTTCGTCGCCGGTCTGCCCGCCAACAACGCCCTGCTATGGGGCTCCCGTGGCACCGGCAAATCCTCCCTGATCAAGGCCCTGCTCAATCAACATGTGGATGAGGGGCTACGGCTTATTGAGGTGGCACGTAGTGAACTGGTCGATCTGCCGCAGATCGTCAGCCTGCTGCGGGAGCGCCGGGAGCGTTTCATTCTCTTCTGTGATGACCTCAGCTTTGAGGCGGGCGATCCCGGTTACAAGGCGCTCAAGGTGGCACTGGACGGCTCCCTCGACACCCCGCCGGAAAATGTTCTGATCTACGCCACCTCCAACCGCCGCCATCTGGTACCGGAAACCATGCAGGAGAATCTGGAGGCCCGCGTCGTCGATACCGAGATCCACCTCGGCGACGCCATGGAAGAGAAGATTTCCCTCTCGGAGCGTTTCGGTCTCTGGATATCCTTCTATCCTTTCAATCAGGAAGAGTATCTGGCGATTGTCGTCTACTGGTTACAGCAGATGGGGATTAACAAACTGGACGATGAAGGCCGCGCTGATGCCCTACGCTGGGCACATGCACGGGGGACCCGCAGCGGACGGAGTGCCTGGCAATTCGCCAGAGACCTCGCAGGACGCAAACAGCTCGACAACTAAGCAGTCAAACCGAGCGTTACAAGGAACACGATGAAAGCACCTAAACCACTAGCAACAAAGCGGCTTGCCAATAATTGCGATCCGAAGCAGTTCAAATTCAAAACCACCGATGAACTTATCGACCTGACCGAGATCATCGGCCAATCACGTGCGGTCAAGGCCGTACACTTCGGCATCGGCATCCGCCATGAGGGATATAACCTCTATGTTATGGGCCCCCCCGGCATCGGCAAACACACCATGGTTGGTCAGTATCTACAACAGACCGCCGCGTCCCAGCCGCAAGCCTCTGACTGGTGTTACGTCAACAACTTCGAACAACCACATAAACCCATTGCCCTTGAACTGCCACATGGCCTTGGAATGCAATTCAGTCAGGACATGCAACAGTTCATCGAAGAGCTGAGCATCGCCCTGCCCGCAACTTTCGAAGGCGAAGATTACCGCGAGCATATTCAGGCCCTGGAAGTTGAACTCAAGGAGAAACAGGAGCAGGCCTTTGGCGTACTTGCCGAAAGGGCGAAACAACAATCAGTGAAACTCTTCCGTACCCCCAGCGGCTTTGCCCTGGCACCGATGCAGGGTGAAGAGGTGATCGACCCGGATGAGTTCGCGGCCCTGCCAAAAGCGGAGCAGCAACGGCTGGAAAAAGTCATCGGCGAATTACAGGATCTATTGCAGGAGATCATCCAGCAGATCCCACAGTGGCGGAAGGAAACACGAGAAAAGGTCAAGACACTCAACCGCGATATGACCATGAATGCGGTAGGGCATCTGATCGAAGATCTGAAAAAGCGCTATGCCACGCTACCTGAAGTGCTCCGCTACCTGGACAGCGTGCAGCAGGACATCATCGACAACGTAAAGGACTTTCTGGCGCAGGATGAGTCCGCCGAGATGCTGGGACAGCAACCGGACAATCCACGCCAGCTGCACCGCTACAAGGTCAACAACCTGATTCGCAACAACCGCGGCGAGGGTGCCCCCGTGGTCTATCTGGACAACCCGACCTACCTCAACCTGGTCGGTCGGGCCGAACACATGGCACAGTTCGGCACACTGCTGACCGACTTCACCCTGATCAAACCGGGCGCCCTGCACGAAGCCAATGGCGGCTATCTGTTACTGGATACCCACAAGCTGTTGAGCAATCCCTACGCCTGGGAGGGCCTGAAACGCGCCCTCTACGCCAACATGATCCATATCGAACCACTGGAGAAGATGCTCAGTCTGGCCAGCACCGTCTCGCTGGAACCGCAACCGGTACCGCTCGACGTGAAAGTGGTATTGCTGGGCGATCGCCGTCTCTACTACCTGCTGCAGGAGTATGACCCGGACTTCAGTGAACTGTTCAAGGTACAGGCTGACTTCGATGATCGCATTGAGCGTAACGACGAAAACAACCTGCTGCTGGCCCGGATGATCGCCACCCTGGTGCGCAAGGAGCAACTGCTACCGTTCAGTCGCGATGCGGTTGCCCGCATCATCGATTTCGCCTCGCGGCATGTGGAGGATGCAGAGAAACTCACCACCCACATGCGCTCCATCGCCGACCTGCTGCGTGAATCCGACTACCTGGCACGGCAACAAGGGCGCAAAGCGGTCCAGGCGGGAGATATCGACGCCACCATCGATCAACAACTCCATCGTGCCTCGCGGGTACGTGAGCGGGTGCAGGAAGCTATCCAGCGCGGCGATATCCTCATCGACAGTAGTGGCGAATGCATCGGCCAGGTCAACGCCCTGTCGGTACTCGATCTGGGCAACACCATGTTCGGCCAGCCCTCACGTATCACCGCTACCGTTCACATCGGTGAGGGACAGGTAGTCGACATTGAGCGTGAGGTCGAGATGAGTGGCGCCATCCACTCCAAGGGGGTACTGATCCTCTCCGCCTTCCTCGCAGCCCGATACGCTCGTAAACAGCCGCTCTCCCTCTCCGCCAGTCTGGTGTTTGAACAGAACTATGGCGGCGTGGACGGAGATAGCGCCTCGCTGGCGGAACTGTGCGCCCTGCTCTCGGCCCTGGCGGAGGCACCGATCAAACAATCACTGGCTATCACCGGCTCGGTCAACCAACGTGGCCAGGTACAGGCGATTGGTGGAGTGAATGAAAAGATCGAGGGTTTCTTTGCGGTCTGTCAGGCGCGCGGCCTGGACGGTAGCCAGGGGGTCATTATTCCCGCCAGCAACGTCAAAAACCTGATGCTGCGACAGGAGGTGATCGAGGCGGTAAAACAGAAGCAGTTCAGTATCTATGCGGTGGAAGAAGCAGATCAGGCCCTGACACTACTCACCGGCATTGATGCAGGCAGGCCTGACGCCACGGGGAGTTATCCGGAGAAGAGTATCAATGGCAGGGTCCAGTCACGCCTTGCCGAAATGGCCCATATCCGCCAGCACTTCGGTGAACATGGCAAGGACAAAGAGGGCGAATAGAGGGATTAATCCTCGTCGTCCTCTGATTCGGTGTCACCGCTCCAGTCCAGGGTATCGAGGGGATTGCCCCGCTCATCCGGATGGCGTGTTATCTCGGTGTCGCCAAAATCATCGGCCACTAAATCATCAAATGGCCCCGACCAGTCCTCGGGTGCGGCGCCTGGTTTGAGCAGTTGCGAATACCAGCTGTCGATATCCAGCTCCTCGATCGCCCCATCGAAATGCTGAATCTCGATGATGCCATCTTCATCGTCCATCGCGACGACCTCGAAGCTGGCACCCGCCTCATTGCGGTACCACTTCCCTACTTTGGGTGCATGACGGTGTAACATGTGACCCCCTCGGTAACTAACGCACAACCATGAACATAGCAGATATGACGCAGATACAACCTGGCTATAGCATCCCTCATATCCCCCTCTGCATCAACGTCAAAAAGTGACCGACTACACAGGTCGGTAAATCGCTGTCGCACCCGCTCATCGCCAGTATTGGCCCAACCCGTCGTACCCGACTAGACTGTTCTAGATACCCTCCACGCATGGAGTTACGGTGAGCGACAATCTATCCAACAGGCCACGGTCCGCTGAACGAGGTTACAGCCTCCAGCGACGTTATATTTACATCACCGGGACACTCACACTACTCCTGATTACCTTCGCCTGGATGGCGCACTCCTATCTCGGCGCAAGGGGACAGTCTCACCTCAACAACATCGAGCAGCGCAATCACATGGCCGAGATGGTCAGTCACCTGCGTAGCAGTGTGCTGGGGATAGAACAGAACCTCGATGCCTTCATGTGGGAGCCAACCGATAAACACCGCACAGCGGTACATGCCAGTGTCAATCAGGCATCGGTTGCCTTCACTGAACTGAAAACAGGTGGCGGGCTCAACACGCTCGGTAGTGCGGTAAAAATTGACGACTTCGGCATCAATATCGAATCGCTACATGCGCGACTTGATCACGTTATGGACACCCGCATCAACACCGGTGACAACACACCAATAATCAGTGCCATTGAGCGAACCACCCGCGCCAGTCACCAGGAATTCATCAACATCGGCAAGGAGATCATAAACAGCTTCAAAGGTGCCGCCGATGGTTCGTCCGAAAACCAGTTACAGAACCTTCTCGGCCTACTGGTTAAACGCTGGAAGGAGTTAAATACCTCACTAAGCCAATACATTGAAATACGCCGCAGCAACCCACTCTCCACTGCGCATCTCAACCAGCAAAATGAGATCAATCTGCTGTACAGCGCCATAGCGACACAACTGGAAGAGATCCAGCAGAAACACCTGCTCGGGGAACACAACAGTAAACACCTGACGGAGATGCAGGAGAGCATGCAGAAGTGGCATCAGGGCTACCAGCAGATCAGCTCCAGCACACCCGATGAATACCTGCGCACCGATATCCCCTATCTAAGACACGCGATACAACCCCATTTTCAGCTCCTGTGGAGTTATCTTGGCGCGCTGGATCAGAGCATAGAGCGTTACTCCGCCAACGAGGCAAGTTACCAGCAGTTGATCATGGAGAGTATCAGCGACGGGGTGTGGGCTCTGTCATTGATCAGTCTGCTGATTCTGGTGATGGGCTTTGTCTATTTTGAGCGCGGGATTCTACAACCCATCTCGCGGGTCTCCCGTGCCCTGCGTGCCGAGGCCAAAGGTGACGACCCACTCCCCCTGCCCAGGGTGAACAGTATCGAAACCCAGCGGCTGATCGACGCCTTCGACGAGATGCGTAGCCAGGTACAGGACCGCCAGAGTGCACTGGAACATCAGGCAATGCATGACAGCCTGACCTCACTACCCAACCGCTACAAGCTGCAAAAGGAACTGGAGAAGCAATGCCGCATCGCACAACAAAAAGGCACCGCCATTGCATTGCTGATGCTCGGTCTGGATCGCTTCAAGGAGATCAATGACACCCTCGGCCACCGTATTGGTGACCGCATTCTGCAACTGTTCGGTGAGCGCCTACGCTTCCTGTTGCGTGAGGACGACATGGTGGCACGACTCGGGAGTGATGAATTTGCCATCCTGCAACCAGGGCTGGGACAGGAAGAGGCCATCTTTACCGCACGCAAATTGCTCGATGAGGTGGTACGTCCGTTTCAGGTAGAGCAGATAAATCTCTATGTGAGTTGCAGTATTGGTATTTCAATCTATCCATCCCACGCCACTAGTCCCTCTGAGCTTACCCGCTATGCCGACATTGCTATGCATGTAGCAAAACAGATGAAGACTGGCTATGCACTTTATGATCGTAAGCACGACACCAACAATATTCTGCACCTTTCTCTGGCCACCGATCTCCGCCACGCGGTACAACAGGACTCGCTGCAATTGAGCTTCCAGCCACAACAGTTTGTGCACAATGGTGAATATGCGGGAATGGAGGTGCTACTGCGCTGGAATCATCCGGTACACGGCTTTGTCTCACCGGATGAGTTTATTCCTATTGCCGAACAAACCGGCGCAATCCATTCGATTACCCTGTGGGTGCTGGAAAACAGCTTCAAACAGATCCGTCGCTGGATCAAGGCAGGCCGAGACCCGGGACTGGTTTCCATTAATATCTCGGTCTTTAACCTGCAGGCCCGCGATTTTGTTGAAACCCTGGCCGCAATGTTGAAGAAGTGGGACGTCGATGCGAAGAAGATCATGCTGGAGATCACCGAAACAGCCATGATGGCCGATCCGGTCAATGCCCAAAGTACCCTGGAAAAACTCAATCAACTGGGACTGAAGATCGCCATTGATGACTTCGGCACCGGCTTCTCTTCACTGGCCTATATCAAGCAGTTGCCGGTACAGGAACTCAAGATCGACAAATCCTTTGTCAGCGACATGATCTACAACGAAAACGACGCCGTCATCGTCCACTCGACCATCGATCTGGCGCACAATCTGGGATTAAAAGTGGTGGCAGAAGGGGTAGAAAACGCCGATATCTCAGAACAGTTAAAACAACTGAATTGTGATGTGATCCAGGGGCACCACTATGGCAAGCCACAACGCGCCGACGAGATCGAAGCGATGATGCCGCTGATTGGTAGTGGTGGCGGCAAGGTGCACAACATCATGGACTATCGCTAACAGCCGTCGCTATCAGGCAAAGACAAACGGCATCTGCGTACTCTTACGATACCCATCCACATCGACGACCCGTCCATCCGCCACTGCGGCACGTGCTTTGAATAACGCAGCTTCAATACGTCTATCCGTGACACGGTAGTGCGGTGCCAGATCAATCTCATGCAGCGACGGACAGCTCTCAGCGAAAACATGCTGATAGACTTCGGTCATCATGCCGTAGCGGCCGGACATCAACATATTGGTCGCATTCTTGATCTGTGCCATCGCCTTGTCGTCACGGCAATAAAAGCTGGTGACCAACATAACCGAGATCGCATGTAATACGTCATACTGCACATGGGCTACCAGCACCAAGAGTTGATGACGGGTCAATGGCACGCTGTTTTGCCAGGCAAAACGGATGATGCCGCCTAGCAGCAGGGTAAAGAACTCCGGCACGCCCCACTCCATTCCCAGGCCAACAGAGGCCAGTGCCTCCAGAGTGGTGAACTCTTCATCACCGGCCACCAGGCGCTGGATCAAGACATTATCGGCAACCCCGTGCAGCATCGGCTGATCCTGTTGTTCAAACGGGATAGCCAGGCCCTCGAAGATCTGCCGGTACATCACAATGTGAGTGGTCGATTCAAACAGCCCGCCCAGTGACGGATAATCCTCAACGCTGTGCATGCCCACGCCATACTCGTCGGCCACCAGTTGCGCCAGTACGATCTGGGTCAGTTCCGAAATACGTTCGTTGAGTTGGCCGTAAGGCATCGCCATGACACCGGAGAAGCGTCCCAATGCCAGCGCGACGCATTGCCGGGTATTTTTAATCTGGTTGAAATACTGCAACGCAAAGCGCCTCAGTTGCGCCTCGTCGAAATCACCGTTAAAGATGCGCACGAAGAAGGGGTGACGCCATACCGGGTGGTCCATCACATGATCGTGCAACTCAAGGAACATTCGTTCCAGTTCACCCGGATTAAACAGCGCGGTTTCACCAAAGGGATTACCCGGCTCTTTCTCTGCCAAATCACGCAATGCGGAAAACTGTTGAAACAGAGGATTCGCAGGGTCTTCCAGTTCACCAATCACCTTGCGAAAGTCGGTTACCTGATCCTGCTTGAAGCGACTCAGCACCGACTCCGCATCCATTTGCAGCAGATCAGGCAGATGGTGCACGGCCTTGAGTACCTGCGGCGTACCGTCGGCCTGGATTTCAAGTAGATCGGAAAAGCGTGATGCGCTCATTGGGCGACAACCTCTTTACTGTCGGTGACTGGTGGAAATAAAAACACACGGTAATGGCATCATACAATGCGCGGGATCAATATGCCCATGCCATTTGCCAATGGTTATCGTGGCAGGGTGAAGAAGAAACAAGTCAGAGAATAGAAAAAACAGCGGGGCCGAATGGCCCCGCCATGCAGTCAGGCACTGTAATCGGCCAGACCCGGATTGCCCGCAACGTTTTTCAGCTTGGGGGTATTCAGTTTGCTCACCTTCGCTTCCTTAACATCGCGCAGGTAGTCGGCCACCACATCCCAGATGGGACGCCCCGGCGACTGTGAACCGACGGTGGCCCAACCGGCTACCTTGTACTTTTTGTTGGCCTTGATCGGCGTACCGTCGTCCAGTGCCATATCCAGTACGCGTTTGCCCATCTCCGCCGTCGGATCACAGAGGTAATCCATGCCACCGAGGCGTACCATATCGCCGCCCTGCTGGTAATAAGGGTCCTGATTGAACAGGTTGTCCATCACGTCCTCCAGGATCAGCTTGATCTCATCACCGCTCATCTCCCGTACATAGGTTTCGGGATAGGTGGTACCGGTCTGGTCCATCACGTGTTCCATGGTGATCTTCTGACCCGGCAACACTGTGGTACCCCAACGGAAACCAGGAGAGAGCGAGATCTGTGCATCTCCAACAATGCGCTGCGCATCGCAGATAATCTGGTCGAAGGTGCCGTTGAAATTGCCGCGACGGTAGAGCAGATCACCGGCAGTCGCCAACTCCTCGTTAAGTTGTGACAGGTAGGGTTTGCGCACCCCGTCGATGTAGGACTGCATCTCTGCATCGGGCTCGATCAGATTGGAGAACACCGGCAGCAGCTTGTAACGAAAATCCTGCACCTTACCGTCACGCACATCGAGATCCATCACACCGAGGAACTTGCCGTTAGAACCGGCATTGGTCACCAGCGTCTTGCCACCCGGATTCTTGACGATGGTCGGCGCGGGCATACCGTCATGGGTGTGACCGCCGAAGATCACATCCACACCACTCACCACGGATGCCATCTTCAGATCCACATCCATACCGTTGTGGGAGATCACCACCACCACATCGGGCTTTTCGTTTTCACGGATCTCGTCCACCAGCGCCTGCAACTCGTCATCGCGGATACCGAAGGTCCAGTGCGGCATGAAGCGCGACGGGTTGGCGATAGGAGTATAGGGGAAGGCCTGACCGATCACCGCTACCCGCACACCATTCATCGAACGCATGGTGTAGGGCTTGAAGGCATGGCCGCTATCCTCATTGAAATCGGCAAAGTCGGCGAACTCGTAGTCGAACAGCGCCTCATCCCTGACCTTAACGTTCTGCGCCACAAATTCGCCTTTGAACGCGGCGATGTTCTTCAACACCTCATCGTCCATATAGGTGAACTCCCAGTGGCCGGTCATGATGTCGACACCCAACCGGTTGCAGGCCTCGACCATATCCATGCCACGAGTCCACAGTGCGGTACCGGAGCCCTGCCAGGTATCGCCGCCATCGAGCAACAGCGTATTGCCGTGATTGCGTTCCGCGCGCAGGCGTTTGACCAGCGTCGCCAGGTGGGCGAAACCACCAATCTTGCCGTACTTCTGTGCCGCCTCGGTGTAATTCAGGTAAGTGAAGGCGTGCGCCTCAATACCGCCGGGCTTGATGCCGAAGTGCTGCAACAGCTTGTCACCCACCAGATGCGGGGCCTTGCCCTCGGCAGCGCCGATACCGAGATTGACGTTCGGTTCGCGGAAATAGATGGGGTTGAGCTGGGCGTGGGTGTCGGTGATATGCATCAGGGTAAGATTGCCGAACTGAGGTACTTCATAGAGATCGGCGGGGGCTTTCCGGCTTTCGCTGCTACCGAAATCGCAGCCCGGCAACATGCCAGAGGCACCGGCGATTCCCATTAACTGAATAAACTGACGACGACTGAAGGACATCTGGGGGACTCCTGTATTTCTCTTTCGACCTGTTTCTTTAGCTACCACCCTGGTCTTTGGGATGGTAATCGCAAGGTATTTATGTGGTGTAAACGCGGTCGATTGTATGTCATATCAAACCAGTCGGCTACCAGACCGGGGGAGGGACACTCAGGGAAAACCCTGATACACTTTCCCATTACATTCATAGGGAAATAATCAGCAAGCGGTGCTATACAAACACTTCAGGGATAGAGAACCATTACAAATCGTGATAGTCACTGGTACAACAATAACAAATCATTGACCGAAGCAACGTTAGCCCGGAGTAGACCAGATGAACGGACTGGATAACGCACAACATGATCTGAGTGACGCCAGATTCTCCCTGCAAACCGCCATCGAACTATTGAGCGGCATCGACAGCGACACTCAGGAGCAGCAAACTGAACTGCACACGGTCATCGCACGCCTGCAGAGCATCAAGGGTGAGCTGGACAGCAGTTATGACCGACTGATGGAAGTCTCGGCGCAGATTGAACTCGATTAAGCCCCGGCGACTTCGCTGAGGTAGAAAGCCCGGCCTATCACATGCATGACACCCCGAAACGCCTGTTTCTCCGTCTGGCCGTCAAGCTGCTTTTCCTGATTGGCATTGCCGTCTCCCTCTATATTCTGTTCGCCTCGACCGGGGGACAGACCCCGTCCACCGCGACTCTCCCGCAACCTCTGCGCCTGTCCCTTACACCGACCCAGGATAACCCTGTCCGACATATTCCCTGGCAGGGTGGCAATCTGCTTCTGCTGCAGCGCACCCCGACAGAGCTGGCGCAGCTCGGCCAGTACGATCAGCTGCTGCTCGACCCCGGCTCGTTGCATGCCCGGCAACCCGCAACGCTCTCCTCACCCGGGCGTAGCCTGCATCCGGAGTTTTTCCTTGCCTTTGATCGCGGCACCGACCTGGGCTGCCCTCTGCAATGGGTCGCCGCAGGCGCGGCAGGAAAAACGCCGCCCATACAACCCTGGCCCGGTGGTTTCCGTGACAGTTGCGGCGGCTCCTGGTACGACGCCGCTGGACGCGTCTTCAGGGGACAGTCGGCCAGCCGCAATCTGGATATCCCCGACTACAGGCTGGAGGGCGATTTGCTGGAGATAGGCTCCAGGGGTGATAATCCCGCCCCTGCAAATTGAGGAGACATCATGTCCAACAGCACCACCTGCCACATTTACCGCAGCAAGAAAACCGACGGACTCTACCTCTTCCTGGCAAAAGAAGATGACTTTGAGTGTGTACCCGAGAAGTTACGCAATTACTTCGGCGTGCCGGAAAAATCGATGGAACTGGAGCTGAACGAAACAAGTAAGCTGGCGCGCAGCAAGCCTGAAGAGGTGCTTCAAAACCTCAAGGAGCATGGTTTCCATATCCAGATGCCGCCGCCGAATTCCTCTATCTAGAAAAACAGACATCACTGCCTGGCGGCATTCTCACTCAAGCTCCGCAATCTCCCGATCGCGCATCCCCAGCAGATAGAGTATCCCGTCGAGTCCCAGGGTAGCGATGGAGTGTTTCGCCTGCTCCTTGACGATGGGCTTGGCGTGAAAAGCGATGCCGAGGCCTGCGATGGAGAGCATCGGCAGGTCGTTGGCGCCGTCGCCGACGGCAATCACCTGCTCCAGTGATATCCCCTCCTGCTCAGCAAGCTGGCGCAGCAGTGTGGCCTTCATCTGGCCGTCGATGATCTCCCCCACCACCTTGCCGGTAAGCTTGCCGTCTTTGAAGTCGAGTTTGTTGGCATAGACATAGTCGATGCCCAGCTTCTCTTTCAGATAGTTAGCGAAGTAGGTAAAGCCACCCGAGAGTATCGCCACCTTGTAGCCGAAATGGCGCAGGTGTTTGATCAGCCGTTCAGCCCCTTCAGTAATTGGCAGCCGCTCGGCGATCTCAGCCAACACAGACTCATCCAGCCCCTCCAGCAGCGCCATGCGGCGGGTAAAACTCTCGGTGAAGTCCATTTCGCCGCGCATAGCCGCCTCGGTGATCGCCGCTACTTGATCGCCGATCCCGGCCACCTTCGCCAGCTCGTCGATCACCTCTGTCTGGATCAAGGTCGAGTCCATATCGAAGCAAACCAGGCGACGGCTGCGGCGATAAAGGTTGTCTTCCTGCACTGCCACGTCCAGATCCATCTCCTGGGATATCTGCAGGAACTCAGCGTGCATCGCCGCGATGTCCTTCACTTCACCACTAAGGGATATTTGTACCGAAGCGGCTCGCTTCTCCTCAGGATTTTTCAGCGTACGGCGCCCTGAAAGGCGGGTGATCTGGTCTATATTGCAGCCCTGCTGCGCCACTGCCGCGGAGACCCGCGCCAGATGCCGGGAAGATATCTGCCGACCCAGCAAGGTCAGGATATGGCGCGGCTTGCCCTGAGCGGCAACCCACCCCTCGTAGTCCTCTTCAGAGACAGGGGTGAAGCGGATATTCAGGTTCAGCTCATGTCCCTTGAACAGCAGCTCCTTGAACACCGGGCAACCGGCGGCCTCGGGCGGCAGCTCCAGCATCATACCGAGGGAGACCGTGTCGTGAATTACCGATTGGCCGATATCGAGCACCGACACATTACACTTGGCGAGGATGGCGGTTAATTGTGCGGTCAGGCCGGGACGATCCTGGCCAGTAACGGTGACGAGAATGATCTCTTTCATGCTAATAACGGAGGCCTTGTTTACAGGGGCCGCTATCATACCGCAGATAAGCTGTAAGAATAATGAGGGCAGAAAAACCTTTTATCGCCGCATCAAGCATTGGAGTTGCCCTTCTCTCCCCACTGGTTTCCAATAGGCACACTCAATAAGCCCAAAGAAGGAAGACTCATGTCCCTCATCCGCCCCTTTGCCGGTCTGCGTCCCGCTCCGGGTCGTGCTGCTGACGTCGCCGCCCCGCCCTACGACGTTCTCAACAGCAGCGAGGCCCGTGCCCGCGCCGCAGGTCGTCCATGGAGCTTCCTGCATATCTCCAAACCCGAGATCGACCTGCCCGAGGGTACCGACCCCTACGACGCCAGTGTCTACGCCAAGGGCAAAGAGAACTTCGAGCACATGATCAGCGAAGGGATCCTCAAGCAGGACACCCTGCCCTGTTACTACCTCTACCGCCTGATCATGGGTGATCACCAGCAGATCGGTCTGGTTGCCGCCGCCTCAGTGCCGGACTACGACACCAACCGTATCCGCAAACACGAATTCACTCGCCCCGACAAAGAGGACGACCGGGTTCGTCAGGTCGATACCCTTAATGCACAAACCGGTCCGGTATTCCTCACCTACCGCCACAACGCCGAGATCGATGCGCTGGTGAAGCGCGTCACCGCTGGCGAGCCGGAATTCGATATCACCGCCGACGATGGGGTGCAGCACGCCATCTGGCCGGTGTGCAACGAAACAGACATTAACACCATCACCGAGACCTTCGACGCGATGCCCGCTATCTACATCGCCGACGGTCACCACCGCTCTGCCGCCGCCTCCCGCGTCGCGGCGATGCGCAAGGCCGCCAACCCTGCGCACAGTGGCGATGAGTCCTACAACTACTTTCTCTCGGTGATCTTCCCCGATGACCAGATGATGATTCTCGACTACAACCGGGTAGTCACCGATCTCAACGGTCTCAGCGGCGAACAACTGCTACAGAAGGTTGGCGAGAA
This sequence comes from Thiohalomonadaceae bacterium, assembly GCA_050287105.1. GTDB lineage: Bacteria > Pseudomonadota > Gammaproteobacteria > Thiohalomonadales > Thiohalomonadaceae > JAPHTQ01. The sequence goes on along the minus strand of JBNKBG010000011.1, from coordinate 9,509 downwards.
CTTCTCCGTCAGCGAGGAAGCCGCGGCGGTCAAACCGCAGACGAATCAGGAGTTCGGTATGTACCTCGGCGGCAAGTGGTATCGCCTGCAGATCAACCCGGAGCGGGTTCCCACTGACGACCCGGTTGGGCAACTGGACGTTAGCCTGCTGGCCGACAACCTGATCGACCCGATCCTCGGCATCAGCGACCCGCGCCGTGACAAGCGTATCGACTTCGTCGGTGGGATTCGTGGCTTGCAGGAGTTGGAGCGTCGTGTCGACAGCGGTGAGATGGCCGTCGCCTTCTCCCTCTATCCAACCAAGATGGAACAACTAATGGCAGTGGCCGATGCCGATGAGGTGATGCCGCCGAAATCGACCTGGTTTGAGCCCAAACTGGCCGACGGCCTGGTCTCCCACCTGCTCGACTAATCCGGCCCTCCGCCGCCAGGCCGTTCAGCTACTGTCCGGCCTGGCGCTTTTTGGCCTTCTGTAACTCCTCGGCCAGTCTCTTCAGGTCGTCCATATCTTCAATAACGAACTCTTTAACCGGTAACTCCACTGGCGGTCCTGTGGGTTTCGCTGGCGGAGTCTCAGGTTTCTTCACCTGTTGAGCCGGTTCATCGGCCTGCTTGAGCGGAGACGGTTGCGTCTTCTCCTGCTGCTTTTCAGCCAGGTCGAACAGATCCTCTTCGGCAGCGTTCTGTTGCAGCATTTTGATGATATTGGCCCGGATATCCGGCACCACTATGGGCGCAGGTCCCTGCTCCCCCTCAGACGACACCGCCAATGCCTCCGGGGAGAAGAGCACCAGCAGTGCAACAACTGTCGCAGCCAATTTTTCCACAAACATCAATCCATACACTCCGCAGGGTTATGCTACCCACAGGATAGCGCACTCGGGCCTCGTTGCCCTGCATGATTGTTACTGGCGTTCATTAGCCCCATCACTTAGATTAGAGAGAACGGAGTGTCTGTAACCGATGTATTCCTGCAAAAAAATAACCTTCATATTCACCTGCGTACTACTCTCCACGCAGAGCATTAACGCCCTGGCAGGTTGCGAAGACCCACCCGTGCCCGGCGTAAACTGGAGCGGTTGCGACAAACAGGGCGCGCAACTGGCTGGTGCCGACCTGCGCGGTGCGATCCTTAAACGGATCAATCTGGAAAAGGCAAATCTGCGGGGAGCCCGCCTCTCTGGCAGCGACTTCTCTTTTGCCCGTATGGCGGGGGTCGATCTGACCGAGGCACGGCTACACGATGCGAGTCTGCTAAGTGTCGATCTACAAAAGGCCAGGCTACACCGTGTGCAGATGCAGCGTGCCAGACTGGATCGTGCTGACCTGCGCGATGCCGACCTTTCGGAAGCAGAACTCCGTGAGAGCGACTTCTATCAGAGCCACCTCGACCGCGCCAACCTGCGCAATGCCCGGCTGCAACAGAGCAAGTTCAAACAGGCAATACTCGACGGGGCGATCCTGGATGGGGCGGATATGCAGGAGAGTGAGTTGCCCAGTGCCTCACTGGAAAAGACGCAACTCAGGAACACAAATCTCTACAAGGCGCAGCTGGTAAAGGCAAACCTCTACTACGCCGATTTCAGCGGTGCCGATCTGCGGCGCTCGTCATTGGTGGATGCGGAGTTATACGAAACACGATTCACAGGTGCCAAACTTGGCGCTGCGATGTGGATTGATCGCAAACGCTGCCGACTGGATGCCGGCGACGTTTGCGATTGAGGCGTATCAGGCGACTTTATCCTGAGGCTGTACTGACTTTTTTACCTGCTCACTCCTGGCAGCAGAGACAGACATCTTGCCCGCCATGAAGTCGAGACCTTCCCGATCCTTCATCACTGTACCCAGAGCGATCTCCAGCTGCTCCTCGGTCAGTTCGAATTGCTTCATCAGGTTCTGCGGCACCTTCATGCTCGGCGCATCACCAATGCCGTGACGCTTGAGCAGCGCATTGGCGATGTTGATCAGGTTGGCGTAGGTAGAGAAGGCGTTGCGGAATTCCGGATCGTGGTGACCGGACACCGCATTAATGATCTCACGCGGCATATCCCAGGCATCCATCAACCAGACACCTATCTCGGTGTGGGTAACCCCCACCGCCTCACGCTCAAGTTCCAGAATGTCACGCTCCGGATGCTCTTCGATCAGTTTGTTCAGTCGCACAAACTGGCTCGGGAAGATGTGTCCCAGGAGGAGAAAACCGAAATTGTGCAACAGGCCGGCCAGGTAACCCATACCTGCGGGCGGACGACGGGTAAACTCGATGGCATTGCACAGCGCCTGGGTCAGTGAGGCGCAATAGAGCGAGTGTTTCCAGAAGCTGTTAAGGCCGAGCGGACCATCCTTGGGATTGTTGAAGGCCTTACCCAGTGCCAGACCAAAGGCGATATCCAGCACGAAATCCATGCCGAGGACGCGGACGATGGCCTGCTCCACCGACTCCAGTTTGCCCTGATAGGCATAGAGCGGAGAGGTGGCGTAGCGCAGCAGTTGCGCGGCCAGGCACGGGTCCTGCTCGATCACCGCGGCCAGCTCGCTGGCATGCGCGTAGGGATTGTTGCGAATACGAATCAGCTCCGCCGCCAGACCTGGCATCGCGGGCAGTTTATCGACCATCTGCACCTTCTTGCGCATACCCGCCTTCTCATCACTGCCCTTGTCGTTCAGGGGGGTGATGCGGTGATTCTTCCAGGTATTCTCATGCAGCGCGGCGAAATCTTCCTTGCTACCACTGACCAACATGCCTGGGACGCCGGTAGCGAAGATCACCTGCTCCATCTCGGCAACCGACTTGTCCATCACTGCACGCAGGCCGAAGGCTTCGGGCAGCGGGGGTATGGCATGCACGTCACATCCTGCCAGCAGCGCAGCGGTTTCTGTTTCGCTACAGCGGACGAATTCGCGCTTAAAGAGTTTATTAATGGTGGGCAGATCGACCTTCTGGTCGCCACGGACGATGGCCATCAGGTAGGCCTTACCGCTCTTCAGGATAACGGCCTTAACCACCGTATTCAGCGGTATGCCGGCCTGGGAGACGGTTTCGACAAAGCTTCCTGCAGCAGCCATTTTGCGACCCTTGAAGTGCCCATTACCCTGGGTGAGGCATTCATTGACTGATGCTGGGATGTTCATACTCTTTCTCCTCGAGCGCCTGGCGCTCTCTACATCCTGTTCTTGAGGAAAATGTAGTGATAAATATCAAATCTCGTTGTGAAACAACTCGCAACAAAAATGCTCAAGGTCCGCAAAATCACTGTTATTTCAGCGTTTTGTGACTACAGTCTCAGGCTATTGGGGCTTTTTCCCGCGCCGGACTACCGAACGGCCAAAGCGGGATTGCATCGAATCGAGCAGTTGATCCAGCTTTTTCTGCCGCCCATCTTCCACTTCCTCAAACAGATCCGGCTGAGTCTGCTGGACCTCCTCGCTGAAATTACTCACCCCAACGCCAACCAGACGAACAGGCGGCAGGGGCCGAGCGAGGCGATTGTAAAACAATTCCCTTACAATTTGCCAGATTTTAGCCGTCACATCGGTGGGCTTATCGAGAGAGTGTGAACGAGTTAACGTCGTGAAATCGGCAAGACGCACTTTGAGCTGCACCGTCCGCCCCCTGAGCCCCTGTCCACGCAGTCGCTGAGCCACCTGCTCGGTCAGGGCATGCAGCCATTCCAGCAGCACCTCCTCATCACTAACATCGACGGCAAAGGTCGTCTCATTGGATATGGACTTCGCCTCATGCTCGGAGATCACCGGACGCTCATCAATCCCGTACGCCAGTTGCAGAAAGTGCTCGCCACTGCAGCCAAAGTGCTGCCGCAGCAATTGCGCTGAATAGGAACGTAACTGGCCAATGGTCTTAATCCCCAGCTTGTCGAAACTCTTTTCCGCCACCTTACCAACACCCCAAATACGGCTCACCGGCAATGGCGTAAGAAAACGCTCTATCTCATCCTCCCTCACCACCACAAAACCATCCGGTTTTTCCACATCCCCCGCCAACTTGGCCAGATACTTGTTCGGTGCCACCCCGACCGAGGCGACCAGATTCAACTCATCCCTGATCGCCTGCTTGATCGCCCAACCGATTCTTTCTGCCGGACCGAACAGACGAATACTGGCAGTGACATCAAGGAATGCCTCATCCAGGGAGAGCGGTTCGATTTGTGGGGTATAACGTTCGAAGATCGCATGGATCTGTTGCGAGATTTCCGCATAGAAACGATGCCGCGGCGGCAACACCACAGCCTGTGGGCAAAGACGTAACGCTGTTGCTGTCGGCATCGCACTGTGTACGCCAAAACGACGGGCAATATAGTTGGCCGCCGAAACAACACCACGCTGGTCCGGACGTCCACCGACAATTACCGGCTTGTCAGCCAGCTCAGGCCGTTCGCGGATCTCCACCGAGGCGTAGAAGGCATCCATATCGACGTGAATGATTTGGCGAGGCATAGGTAAAGGGGGCTAGCTCGAATAGATATCGCAGTATACCGTCACACAGGATGGGCTGAAGCCTCCATTTCCGACAGATAGCAACTACACTATTCCCTGTTACTGCATAGCACAACACCAGCAGGCTAATTTCCACCTGGCCATGGATCCCGGCATCGGCGATAACAGCAGAGGAAAGGTTGATTGATTAAACAAGACATCACCTCCCTGAGCAACGGAGTGCTCGCAAGATTCGCACTATTTTTTCTGCCGGTAGTCATAGTGGTGACGCTCATCATCTGGCCGGTGCTTCACTCCTATGAGCAGGGGCGAATATCCATCATCAAGGCCAGAGAGAGTGGTTATCTCGATGTCTCGACACGGATGATCCGGGATGAGTTTCGCAACTCGATGAGCGACCTGCGCACCCTCTCCCGTGACCCTCTTCTACAACGATACCTTGACGCAGGAATTGAGAAATACCGGAAGGAGATCGAGCGTCTGCTGCAAATACATGCCGAAGGATATCGGCGTTATGACCAAATCCGCCTGCTCGACACAAAGGGTTATGAGGTAATTCGCATCAACTATCGGCAACACCGTTCCACGATCGTGCCGCAGGGGGAATTACAGGACAAAAGCAGTCGCTACTATTTCAGCGAGGCGATCAACCTCGACCAGGGTGAAATCTACGTATCACCGATAGACCTCAATGTGGAGAAGGGGCAAATAGAGATACCCTATAAGCCCACCATTCGCCTTGCCACTCCGGTATTCAACAGTCACGGCAAGCGTCTTGGGGTAATGGTGCTGAACTACCGTGGAGATATTTTGCTGCAGGCCTTTCATAACGATATGCGCAAGGACCCGCTACACCACGCGATGCTACTCAACCGCGACGGCTACTGGATCAGCAGCCCCAACCAGGAGCAGGAGTGGGGCTTCATGCTCCAACGAGATGACCTCCGATTTTCCGCCGAGTTTCCCGCTGCCTGGCAGAAGATCAAAACAGACGACTCGGGTGAACTTGAGACAGATAAAGGCCTTCTCCTCTTCACCACGGTCTATCCCTTTCGTGCAGAACCTGTCGTTAACGGTGGCGATTTGGCCAATGGGGGTGCCAGCAATGAAAAACTGCTCGACTACCACTGGAAGGTGGTGATCCTCATACCCCGCGATTCACTTTACGCCACTTCATTTATCCGCCAAAGTCCGGGGGTAGCCCTGCTCCTGATCATCTACCTGTTGCTGGCCCTGGTGGCCTATTTGACCGCACTGTATACCTTGCACTCCAAACAGCGACGGGCACAGGAAAAGAGCGACGCAGCAGAGATCGAAGACCTCTATAACCTGGCACCCTGCGGCTACCACTCGCTCGATCGCAATGGCCTGATTGTCAGAATGAATCAAACAGAACTCTCATGGCTGGGCTACAGCGCCGAGGAACTGATCGGCAAAAAAAGATATGTGGATCTACTCACAACGAATAGTCAGGAAGAGTTTCGCGACAGGTTCCCGCAATTCCTGCAGCAGGGTTATATTCATAATGTAGAGTTCGAGATCATCCGCAAGGATGGCTCACTACTGCCGATCATGATCAGCGCCACCGCGGTACGGGACAACCACAACAACATAGTGATGAGTCGTACCACCGTTTTCGATATGACCGAGCGCAAAAAGCTCGAACAACGCCTGAAACAGCAGGCCACCACCGATTTTCTCACCGCTCTCAATAACCGAAGAAATTTCTACTATCTTGCAGAGATTGAACTGGTCCGTTCACAACGCAATGGAGAGCCGGTTTCCATGCTACTTGTCGACATTGATCACTTCAAACAAATCAACGATACCTATGGACACGAAGCCGGGGACAGGGCATTACAGACTTTCAGTTCAATCTTCAGGGAAGAGTTAAGGGAGATCGACATACTTGGTCGAATCGGTGGCGAAGAGTTTGCTGCACTATTGCCGGAAACCGATGGAAAAACAGCGATTGATGTTGCCTATCGTCTATGCAAGGCAATTGCCACATCACCCATCACTATCTCTCCCGAGATCGAAATCGATATAACTATCTCGATTGGGATAACCAAACACATGAAATCCGACCGAAATATTCACGAAATGTTGAAGCGGGCAGACAACGCACTCTATACCGCCAAGAAAAGTGGACGTAACCAGGTTTGTTATGAAGACCCGAATGCCGAAAACAACACCTGTACCCCCCTCTGAAATATCCCCTGACAGATTCAGCCACATGTGGTATCCATACCAGGAAGACCCAACAGCGACTTAAAACAAGGAATCCTGGTATGTCACTCGATAACGGATTCGTCACAGCGAAATTTCTGAGAAATGTCGCGGAGCGGATGCGCGCCTTCAAACAATTAAGCTACGAACATATGGCAATTACGACGGGCGATATAGTTGGCCGCCGAAACGACACCACGCTAGTCCGGACGCCCGCCGACAATTACTGGCTTGTCGGCCAGTTCAGAGTGCTCTCGGATCTCCACCGAGGCGTAAAAGGCATCCATATCGACGGGAATGATTTGGCGTGGCATACCGTTATTGGCTCTCCAGTAAACGCATCGCGATCTGACCCACCCTGCGAATCGCCGGTTCCGCCTGCTCCACCGCAAGCTGTCCGCAACTGATTCGGATATGGTGACGGTAGTCGCCGCTTGGGGAAAATATAACGCCCGGCGTTACTGATATTCCTGCGTTGAGCGCAAGATCATGCAGTTCCACACAATCGATCTGTGGCGGCATCTCTATCCATAAAACGAAACCACCCTGCGGACGCGTGACCAGCGTTCCCGGCGGGAAGTATTTCAGCACAAGAGTACGAATCTGTTCATTACGCCATCGGTAGTTCTGCGCTGCCTGTCGTACCAGACGATCGTAACCACCCCGTTGCAGATACTCTGCCAGCGCTATCTGAGGCACACCGGCGGTAGCGATGTTGCCCAGCAGTTTTAGATGGCGCAACCGCTCCGCCCAGTTTCCCGCCATCACATAACCGATGCGATAACCGGGCACCAGCGTTTTGGAGAAAGAGGAACAGAGCAGCACGTTGCCACTATGATCGAACGATTTCACCGGCGGCAAGCGCGGCTGCTGAAAACTCAGGTCGCCATAGATGTCGTCCTCGATCAGCGGCACGTTCGCCTTGGCTACCATCTCCGCCAAGCGCTTACGGTTCTCCAGCGGCATACATGAGCCGAGTGGATTGTTGAAACTGGGAATGAAGAGACAGGCGCGCACCAGATTACGATCAAGCACCTGCTGCAAAGCATCGAGATCGACACCGTCTCGGGGATGCGTTGGGATCTCCACCGCCTTCATCCCCAGCGAATCGATGGTCTGCAAAATACCGTAGAAAGTTGGCGATTCGATGGCGATGGCATCGCCCGGTTTTGCCACGGCACGCAGCGATAGTGTCAGAGCCTCCTGACAACCGTTGGTGATGATGATCTCCTCATCGTCACAGGCACAACCCGCCTCGCGCCAACGGCGCAGCAGGCGGTGGCGCAACAGATCGTTACCTGCCGGTTTTTCATAACGGCCCAGCAACTCCGGCGAGCGGCGCAACAGGCCGGACATAATACGGGAGAGGGCCTTCAACGGCAGATGCTCCGCCGCGGGCACCACCGCCCCCAGGTTTATCAATTCCGGGCGGCGCGCCTCTTCCAGGATATTGATCGCCATCTGCGCGCCGGTCACCGCACCAGGCTTCATTGACGGCCGACTCACGGCAGGCTCAGCCGCATCTTTCGTCTGCGTGCAGACGAAGTAACCCGACTTGGGCCGCGACTCGATCAACAGCGCAGCCTCCAGTGAACGGTAGACCTGAAGCGCCGTACTCAGGCTGACCTTCTGCTCCTGGCAATAGCGCCGCAACGAAGGCAGGCGCTCACCTGCGCGGTAGCCACCATTACGGATCGCCGTCGCCAGCTCACCCGCCAGGCGCTGGTAGATATAACTCTCCGCCGCATCTGTTGTGGTCATATTTCGTTTATCTGTATCTGTTACCTATCGTTGAGAAAGCGTAGCGTTATCAGCTCAAACCCACAAGGAGCGGCGCATGCAACTTCCCCTCTACCAGATCGACGCCTTCACCAGCCAACTCTTCGGCGGCAACCCTGCGGCAGTCTGCCCGCTGGAGGCGTGGTTACCTGAAGAGACGATGCAGACCATCGCCAGGGAGAACAACCTCTCGGAGACCGCCTTTATCGTTCACGAAGCAACCGGCTGGCGTATCCGCTGGTTCACCCCGGTCGCCGAGGTGAAGCTTTGCGGCCACGCCACCCTCGCCAGCGGCTGGGTCTACTTCCAACACCTGCAACCCGATGCTACCGAGGTGGTGTTCAACTCCCTGAGTGGTCCGCTCACCGTCAGCCGCAACGGTGACCTACTGACCCTCGACTTTCCCCTGCAGAAGGCCGAACCGGTCTCCGCGCCCGAAATCCTGGCCGTCGCCCTCGGCGCCGAACCACTGGAGGTGCTGGCCGCCGACGACTGGTTGATCCGCCTCGACAGCGAAGAGACGGTGCGCAACCTGCAACCGGACATGACCCTGCTGAAAAACTTGGAACGGCGTGGCGTTATCGTCACCGCCGCAGGCAACGATTGCGATTTCGTCTCGCGCTTTTTCGCGCCGAAGTACGGCATCGACGAAGACCCGGTCACCGGTTCAGCACACACCAAGCTAATTCCCTACTGGGCCGAGAAAACCGGCAAACAACAACTCCACGCGCGCCAGCTCTCTGCACGCGGTGGCGAACTGTTCTGTGAATTACGCGGTGAGCGAGTACTCATTAGCGGCCATGCTGTGCCCTATCTACAGGGCACCATCACCCTTCCCTGAAAGGAGCAGACCATGTCACTCGATAACGGCGTCGTCACAGCGGATTTCCTACGCAAAGTTGCAGAGCGGATGCGCGCCTTCAAACAATTAAGCTACGAACACATGGAGATCACCGCGGGCGATACGGTACTCGACCTCGGCTGCGGCCCCGGCGTGGACACAGTACCACTGGCGGAACTGGTCGGTAGCAAGGGCAAGGTGCTGG
>JBNKBG010000010.1:39230-47542 GCA_050287105.1 Thiohalomonadaceae bacterium | reverse complement strand
CGATCGTTCACACCCGATACCTCCGCTTCCGATTGCGCGACGATGCCGTTGACCGTCAAACCTTCCTTTTCCGCCAGGGCGATAATGTCCGTCAGATAGAACTCGCCCTGGGCGTTGTTGTTTTCCAGTTGTTTAAGCCAGCCGCGCAGCTTGCCGCCGTTGCAGGCGAGGATGCCGCTGTTGCCCTCTTTTATTGCCAGCTGTTCTTCACTGGCATCTTTCTGTTCAACGATGGCCAGCACCTTACCGTTCCCATCGCGCACGATGCGACCATAGCCGTGTGCATCTTCCAGCATGACGGTGAGCAGCGCGATACCGCCATTTACGTTATCGAGCAGGTGTTGCAGTGTGGTGTGGCTGATCAGCGGCACGTCACCGTAGAGCACCAGCACGGTTGAGCCATCATCTACCTTCGGCATCGCCTGTTCCACCGCATGACCGGTGCCGAGTTGCTGTGCCTGCTCCACCCAGTTCACCGTGTCGTCGGCGATAACCTCGCGCACCGTTTCACCGCCGTGGCCATAGACCACATGGATCTCCTTCGGCGAAAGCGAACGCGCGGTGGCAATCACATGGGCCAGCATCGGCTTCCCGGCAATGGGATGCAGTACCTTGGGCAGCGCGGAGCGCATACGGGTGCCCTGGCCGGCGGCGAGGATGACGACTTCGAGATTCATTTTATTTCCCATAAAAACCTGTTCACCGCAAAGACGCAAAGAGCGCAGAGAAAAGCCTTTTCAGAAACACCTGTTCACAAAGCACGAGATGCTGAAAACCAGATTCAGTGAAACAGTAGCTCGCGCCTTTAAACCTTTGCGCTCTTTGCGCCTTTGCGGTAAATCATTTCGATTTGCCACAACGAAAAAAGGGCAGTGTAGCACCGCCCTTTTTCCTTCTCATCACTTTACCTGCCGGTGGCAGGCATCGTCATTGCCTTAGCTGCGCTGGCCGCTGTACTTGCGACGCATACGCTGGATGGCCTGTAGCTGCGCGATGGCTTCGGCCAGTTCGGCCTCGGCGCGTGCGTAGTCCATGTCGCCCTTGCGATCCTGCAACGCCTGCTCAGCGCGCTTTTTCGCTTCCAGTGCCTTGGCCTCGTCGAGGTCCTTGGCGCGTACGGCGGTGTCAGCCAGCACGGTAACCACGTGCGGTTGTACCTCAAGGATACCGCCGGAGACGAAGTAGAACTCCTCTTCGCCGCCCTCCTTGATCACACGCACTTCACCCGGCTTGAGCTGGGTCAGCAGCTGGGTGTGGCGGGGGTAGATCCCCACCTCGCCCATCACCGCCGGGGCATAGACCTGCTCCACCGTTCCGGAGTAGATCTCTGCTTCAGCACTGACGATGTTTACATGCATTGTCATAGCCATATTAACTCCCCGCTTCGGGTTGAATTACAGGGATTTGGCCCTTTCGACCGCTTCGTCGATACCGCCGACCATGTAGAACGCCTGCTCTGGCAGGTGATCGTACTCACCGTTGACGATCCCTTTAAACCCGGCAATGGTGTCCTTCAGGGAGACGTATTTGCCCGGAGAACCGGTGAATACCTCGGCCACGAAGAACGGCTGGGAAAGGAAGCGCTGGATCTTACGCGCACGGGCTACGATCAGCTTGTCGTCTTCAGACAGTTCGTCCATACCCAGAATGGCGATGATATCGCGCAGCTCTTTATAGCGCTGCAGGAGACCCTGCACCTTGCGCGCTACATCGTAGTGCTCGTTACCAACAACCAGCGGATCCAGCTGACGGCTGGTGGAGTCCAGCGGATCCACGGCGGGGTAGATACCCAGCTCGGCGATCTGACGGGACAGTACCACGGTGGCGTCCAGGTGGGCGAAGGTGGTAGCCGGTGACGGGTCAGTCAGGTCATCCGCCGGTACGTATACCGCCTGGATGGAGGTGATAGAACCGGTTTTGGTGGAGGTGATGCGCTCCTGCAGGGCGCCCATCTCTTCAGCCAGGGTCGGCTGGTAACCTACCGCGGAAGGCATACGACCCAACAGCGCAGATACCTCGGTACCGGCCAGGGTGTAACGGTAGATGTTGTCGATGAACAACAGTACGTCACGACCTTCGTCACGGAAGTACTCAGCCATGGTCAGACCGGTCAGCGCAACGCGCAGGCGGTTGCCCGGCGGTTCGTTCATCTGACCGTATACCATCGCTACCTTGGATTCCGGCAGGTTATCCAGACGGATAACGCCCGCTTCAGACATCTCGTGGTAGAAGTCGTTACCCTCACGAGTACGCTCACCTACACCGGCGAATACGGAGAGACCGGAGTGCTGGGTCGCGATGTTGTTGATCAGCTCCAGCATGTTTACGGTTTTACCTACACCGGCGCCGCCGAACAGACCGATTTTACCGCCCTTAGCGAACGGGCAAACCAGGTCGATTACCTTGATGCCGGTCTCCAGCAGCTCGGTGCTGGCGGAGAGCTCTTCGTAGGCAGGTGCCTTACGGTGAATCGCGTAACGCTGCTCTTCGCCAATCGGACCAACCTCGTCTACCGGATTACCCAGTACGTCCATGATACGGCCCAGGGTCGCTTTACCGACCGGAACCGAGATCGGTGCGCCGGTACCCACAACGGCCATGCCGCGTTTCATACCGTCGGTACCGCCCATGGCGATGGTGCGAACCACGCCGTCACCAAGTTGCTGCTGAACCTCAAGGGTCAGACCAGCTTCCTCGACATTCAGCGCCTCGTAGATATTCGGCATGCTGTCGCGTGGAAACTCCACGTCGATAACAGCGCCGATGACTTGTACTATCTTTCCAGAACTCATCTCTGTTCCCCTTACAATGCTTAAAATCTGTGTCGCATAGCCGGTCGGTTAAACCGCCGCCGCGCCCGCCACAATCTCGGAAAGTTCCTGGGTGATCGCCGCCTGCCGCGCCTTGTTATAGGCCAGCTGCAGTTCATCAATGAGGTTGCCGGCGTTATCGGAGGCCGCTTTCATCGCTACCATCCGCGCCGCCTGCTCACAGGCGATGTTTTCTACTACACCCTGATACACCAGTGATTCGACGTAGCGCATCAACAGCTCGTCCAGGACCTCTTTCGCCTCAGGCTCATAGATGTAGTCCCAGTGGTGTTGCAGACTCTTTTCAAGTTCTTTGGCCTGGATGGGCAGCATCTGCTCAACCGTGGGCTTCTGGGTCATGGTGTTGACGAACTCGTTAAAGACCACAAACAACTTGTCGATCTCACCGCTCTCGAACTTGTCCAGCATCACCTTGACGCTGCCGATCAGGTCCTCCAGGCGGGGTGCATCACCAAGCTGACCGACGCTGGAAACGATGTTCCCGCCCAGTCGGGTGAAGAAGCCCTGACCCTTGGTACCTACTGTGCAAAGCTCGACGCCGACGCCCTTGCCGCTCCACTCCTTCATCAGTGCGATACCGGTTTTGAACATGTTGGTGTTCAAACCGCCGCACAGACCACGGTCGGTGGAGACCAGGACGATGCCTACCTTCTTTACTTCGCGCTCCTGCATAAAGGAGTGGCTGTATTCCGGATGGGCATGGGCGAGGTGGCCGATTACACGACGAATGTTTTCTGCGTAAGGACGGGTAGCGCGCATGCGGTCCTGCGCCTTGCGCATTTTGCTTGCTGCCACCATCTCCATCGCACGGGTGATCTTCTGCGTGTTTTGCACGCTTTTGATCTTGGTGCGTATCTCTTTTCCGCTTGCCATCGTCTAGGCCCTCGCTTACCAGGTGCTGCTGGACTTGAACTTCTCCAGTGCTGCACGCAGGCCTTTTTCGATTTCGTCGTTGTAGTCGCCAGACTCGTTGATCTTGGCCAGCAGGTCAGCCTGATCGGACTTCATGTAGGCCTGCATTGCTGCTTCGAAATCAACAACCTTGTTCACTTCAACGTCGTCGAGGAAACCCTGGTTGGCGGCGAACAGGGAAACAGCCATCTGCGCTACGCTCATCGGCGCATATTGCATCTGCTTCATCAATTCGGTAACGCGCTGACCACGTTCGATCTGCTTACGGGTTGACTCGTCCAGGTCAGAAGCGAACTGGGCGAAGGCCGCCAGTTCACGATACTGCGCCAGGTCAAGACGAACACCACCACCGAGCTTCTTGATGATCTTGGTCTGCGCTGCACCACCTACGCGGGATACCGACAGACCGGCGTTGATCGCCGGGCGGATACCGGAGTTGAACAGGTCGGTCTCAAGGAAGATCTGACCGTCGGTGATGGAGATAACGTTGGTCGGTACGAAGGCGGATACGTCACCGGCCTGGGTCTCGATCACTGGCAGCGCGGTCAGAGAACCGGTTTTGCCTTTGACCTTACCGTCGGTCATCTTCTCAACCCAGTCGGTGTTTACGCGCGCGGCGCGCTCCAGCAGACGGGAGTGGAGATAGAAAACGTCACCAGGATAGGCTTCACGACCCGGCGGACGACGCAGCAGCAGGGAAACCTGGCGATAGGCCCAGGCCTGCTTGGTCAGGTCATCGTATACGATCAGTGCATCTTCACCCTTGTCACGGAAGTATTCGCCCATGGCGCAACCGGAGTAGGGAGCGATGTATTGCAGCGCGGCGGAGTCGGAGGCAGTCGCGGCGATAACGATGGTGTGTTCCAGCGCGCCGTGCTCTTCCAGCTTGCGTACCACGTTGGCGATAGAGGAGGCCTTCTGGCCAACCGCTACGTAGATACACTTAACACCGGTACCTTTCTGGTTGATGATCGCGTCGACAGCCACAGCGGTCTTACCGGTCTGGCGGTCGCCGATGATCAGCTCGCGCTGACCGCGGCCGATCGGCACCATGGAGTCGATAGACTTCAGACCGGTTTGCAGCGGCTGGTCTACCGATTTGCGCCACAGTACGCCGGGGGCGATCTTCTCGATCGGAGAAGAGCCCTGGGCTTCAATCGGGCCTTTGCCGTCGATCGGGTTACCCAGTGAGTCGAGTACACGACCCAGCAGGCCTTCGCCTACCGGCACTTCCATGATGCGACCGGTACAGGTGACCTTGTCGCCTTCAGAGATGTGCTCGTAAGGGCCAAGGATTACCGCACCGACAGAATCACGCTCAAGGTTGAGCGCCAGGCCGAAGGTGTTGTTGGGGAATTCCAGCATCTCGCCAGACATAACGTCGGCCAGACCGTGGATACGGGCGATACCGTCGGTCAGGCTGACCACGGTGCCCTCGGTACGGGCTTCGGTGACTGTCTCAAAGCTGCTGATGCGCTTTTTAATCAGTTCACTGATTTCAGATGGATTCAATTGCTGCATTTCTAATGTCCTCTAACAGGTCCGGGTTCAGTGGGCTAAGGCAGTGGCGAGCTTTTCCAGCTTGCCGACCACTGAACCGTCGATGACCACGTCTCCAGCACGAATGATGGCGCCACCCAAAAGGGCTTCGTCCACCTTGCATTCCAGGCTAACTTCTCGACCCAGCCGCGTTGTCAGCGCCTCTGCGATGCTCTTCTCCTGCGCTTTGCTCAGTGCAGTGGCAGAGGTCACTTCGGCAACGATGGTGCCTTCTACGGTGGCACGCTCCGCTTCGTACAATTCAGCCACTTCTGGCAGAAGAGCGAGGCGGTCGTTGTCAGCCAGTACACGGATCATGTTCTTGCCTGCGTCGTTCAGTTTCTTGCCGCAAACTTCGATGAACAGATCAGCTACCTGGCTGCTGTCGAAACGGGGGCTGCCGATAACAGCAACCATTTGCGGGTCAGCGGCGACCGCGGCAACGAATTGCAGCATTTCCGACCAACCCTTCAGGTCGCCCTGTTCCTGGGCCAGGGAAAAGATTGCCTGAGCATAGGGACGTGCGATTGTAATTGTTTCAGCCATGGCTCAAGACCTTATATTTGTGAAACAAGGTCTTTAAGCAGGGAGTCGTGCGCCTTGTCGTCGATTTCACGACCCAGCACCTTGCCCGCGCCGGCGACGGCGATAGAGACGACCTGACCACGCAGGTGCTCCTTGGCTCGGTTCACTTCCTGCTCAATCTCCGCGCTGGCAGCGGCGACGATACGCTCGCCTTCTGTCCGTGCGGTGCCTTTTGCTTCTTCCACGATATCGCTGGCACGCTTGTTCGCCTGGGCGATGATGCTGGAAGCCTCTTTCTTGGCTTCAACGATCAACTCCGCAGCACGCTGCTCTGCCAACTCCTGCTCGTGGATACCGCGCTCGGCGGCGGCAAGGCCTTCAGCGATCTTCTTCTTGCGCTCTTCCAGCGCAGCCATAATCGGTGGCCATACAAATTTCATGCAGAACCACACGAAGAAGATGAAGCTAATGGCTTGCCCTATCAGGGTTGCATTAATGTTCATGCCTATACCTCGTGTTGATAACCGGTAGATTCCGTAAACAAAGCGTTAACGAATCGATTAACCGGCCAGCGCGAACAGAACGTACATGGCAAGACCAACAGCGATCATCGGTACCGCGTCAACCAGACCCATAACGATAAAGAACTGGGTACGCAGCATCGGGATCAGCTCAGGCTGGCGAGCAGCGCCTTCGAGGAAACGGCCACCGAGGATACCGATACCAACCGCAGCGCCCACAGCGCCCAGACCCATCATGATTGCGCCAGCAATAACCAACAATGCTTGTTCCATTTCGATCTCCTGTTTCTAAAGTTTTAAAAGTGAATAAATAGGTAATACAAAAATCAGTGGTGTTCCTGATGAGCCATGTCCAGATACACAATGGTCAGGGTCATAAAGATGAACGCCTGCAGTGTGATGATCAGGATGTGGAAGATGGCCCAACCGAGCTGGAGGAAACCGGCGAAACCGCCCATTACCCAGCCCGCGCCGTACATTATCGCGATGAGGATGAACACCATCTCACCGGCGTACATGTTGCCGAAGAGTCGCAGCGCCAGAGAGATCGGCTTGGCGATGAGGCCGACACCTTCCAGTACCAGGTTGACCGGGAAGAGCCACTTGGGGAACGGCTGGAAGGCCAGTTCGCCGAAGAAGCCGCCGAAGCCCTTGATCTTGATGCTGTAGAACAGCACCAGCACAAACACCGACAGCGCCATGCCGAAGGTGGCATTGGGGTCGGTGCTGGGCACGACTTTCATGTAGGGGATACCGACCATGCCCGCCAGTTGCGGCAGGAAGTCGATGGCGATGAGGTCCATGAAGTTCATCAGGAAGATCCAGACGAAGATGGTCAGCGCCAGCGGGGCGACCACATCGTTCTTCGGCGTGAAGGAGCCACGCACGCTGGTGTCGATGAACTCGATGATCCACTCAACAAAGTTTTGCAGGCCGCTCGGGGTTTCCGGGCTGGCTTTTTTTGCCGCTGCACGGAAGACCAGGATAAAGATCAGGCCCAGCAGGAACGACCAACCCAGGGTATCAAGATGAAAGGCCCAGAAGCCCATCTCTTTTGCCTCGGCTGCACCGTGGGCGATGCCCCAGGTACCGTCGGGATGTTGGCCGAATGTGAGGTTTTGCAGGTGGTGTCTGATGTACTCCGAAGAAGTGTGACCTTCGCTAGCCATGGTTACGTCTCGCATTTGATTCCAGAAAACCTTGATACGCCGTGACCATGTGGCCAACGATGTAGGCGCAAAGCAGTGGCAGGGGCTCAAGCCGGATCAGTCCGATACCGATGGCGAGCAGGGCCACTGTTGCAACAAAACGCTCGAACGCACAGCGATAGAGATAACGCATGTTACGTTCCGCACTGATTCCCGCAATCCGGTCGGCGCGTGCTAGCTGCCTAACCTGCTGCAGGTGATTGAGCACTACGATGAGCGTACCGTAGAACACCGCCAGGGCGGCATGGCCTCCTTGAAGGAGATAAAACAGCCCGGCCAGGGCGCCAGAGGGAAGAAGGTGCGAAGTAACTGTTCTTCTTAGCGCTATGTGCTGTGCCCGGGCATCGCTCATGTGATTACCTGATTGTCCCCGCACCGTTCAAAAAGAGGATACGAAACGCGTGTTTCAGCAACGTAACGCAGGGGCAAAAATGAAGCTCTCAGCGGCGCGAAAGTATATCCAGCCTGGCCGCTAGCGTCAATGATGCCACAATAAAAAAGCTTTATATAAGCAGGAAGAGATGTTTAAGGACGGTGAGGGGGAGCCCGCACCGTTATTTGATGTGATCGAGAATACCGTCCAGTTCGTCGAGGCTGTTGTAGCTGATCACCAGCTTGCCCTTGCCCTGAGAACCGTGTTGCACCGCGACCTTGGCACCCAGTTTGTCACCCAGATCCAGTTCCAGACGGCGGATATCCGGGTCCTGTTTCGGCGCGCTCTTGCTCTTGCCCTGCGGTTGCTCCAGCGTGTGCTTGACCAGTCTTTCGGTCTCGCG
>JBNKBG010000010.1:0-39070 GCA_050287105.1 Thiohalomonadaceae bacterium | reverse complement strand
GCGACACGGGAACGGCCGACGGCATCGGCCGTCTGCTGGTGGGTCAGACCGAACTCTTCGATCAGGCGATGCAGCGCGGTCGCCTCCTCCATCGGATTGAGCCCTTCGCGCTGGATGTTCTCGATCAGCGCCATCGCCATGGCGGCCTGATCCGGCACGTCGCGGATCACTGCCGGGATCTCATGCAGACCGGCCAGTTGTGCCGCACGCCAACGGCGCTCGCCAGCGATGATCTCGTAGCGATCCCCGGCAACCGGGCGCACCACGATGGGCTGCACTACGCCCTGAGCGCGGATGGAGTTGGCCAGCTCTTCCAGGGTGTCCGGGTGCATGTCGACCCGCGGCTGATAGACGCCACGTTGCAGTATATCGACCGGCAGGTTTTTCAGCAGGCCGTCGGCCGCCGCCTCTTCCACCGTTGCAGGCGCGGCGTTGTACGAGCCGCCGCTACTGCCCAGCAGGGCCTCAAGCCCCTTTCCCAAACCTCGTTTTTTCGCTGCCATGATCGTTGCTGTTATCGCTTATGTTCAGAAGGCTGACGGTCAGACCGCCTGTTTATGTTCGTCACCACGGCGCAGGATCTCGCCGGCCAGGGCCAGGTAGGCCAGCGCACCGCGGGAGGAGCGGTCGTATTGCAACGCAGGAATACCGTGGCTGGGGGCCTCGGCCAGACGCACGTTGCGCGGGATCACGGTCCGGTAGACCTTGTCGCCGAAGTGCATGATCAACTGGCCGGAGACATCGTTGGAGAGGTTGTTGCGCGGGTCATACATGGTACGCAGCAGGCCTTCCACTTCCAGACCCGGGTTGACCGAGGATTTGATCTCCTCAATGGTCTTGAGCAGTGCGCTCAAGCCCTCAAGGGCGTAGTACTCGCACTGCATCGGGATCATCACCGAGTCGGCGGCGACCAGGGCGTTAAGGGTCAACATGTTCAGCGAGGGCGGGCAGTCGACCAGGATGTAATCGTACCTGTCGCGCAGCGGGGCCAGTGCATTACGCAGGCGCTGGGCGCGACCCTCAACCATGTCCAGCAGTTCCACTTCGGCGGCGGTCAGATCGCCATTGCTGGGGAGAATATCGTAATTGGCGGAATCGGCATGGAGGATCGCCTGTTCGGCAGGGACTTCACCCATCAGCACATGGTAGCTGCTGTATTCGTAGCTGCCCTTGTCGATGCCGCTGCCGACGGTGGCGTTACCCTGGGGATCGAAATCGACCACCAGCACGCTGCGCTTGGTGGCCACAAACGAGGCGCCAAGATTGATACAGGTGGTGGTCTTGGCGACCCCACCCTTCTGGTTTGCCACCGCGATGATTTTGCCCATTATGGTATCCCCTCCAAATCCTGCCGGTTACTGCCCTTGCCCGATGCGCAACAGGTGACGCTGCTCCTGTTCCAGACCCGGCACCTTAAGCGCAATCACCTCAAGCAGATGAAAGCCCTGCGGCAAGGCGGCCAGTTCCTGTTCGGGAACAGCGCCCTTCATTGCCAGGAATTCTCCATTCGGAGTCAGCAGGTGGCGGGAGCCTGTCAGGATATCAGCAACCGGGGCGAAAGCGCGAGTGATAATACAGTCGAAGCCGCCATCATCATGGAATGCCTCGACCCGTTCGTGCACCACGGTCACATTTTCCAATCCGAGACTCGCCCTGGCCTGGACCAGGAAGCGGGTCTTCTTGCTGTTACTGTCGAGCAGCACAAACTCCCGCTCGGGAAAGACAATCGCCAGCGGGATACCCGGCAGACCGCCGCCGGTGCCCACATCGATGGTCCGCTGGCCGTGGAAATAAGGCACCACCGCCAGCGAGTCGAGCAGGTGACGGGTGACCATCTCCGCCGGGTCACGAACCGCGGTCAGATTGATCGCCTTGTTCCATTTCGCCAGCAGTTCGACATAGGTGAGCAGCTGGTCACGCACCGCCTCGGGCAGATCCAGACCCAGCCTGGCCAGCCCGGTGTCGAGCTTTTTTCTTAGATCAACCAAAATCAAAACCCTTCACCGCAAAGACGCAAAGAGCGCAAAGAAGAGCCGTTTGCAACCGTTTCACCACGACTGTGCGCCACTCACTGCTATCTAGCGTAACCGGAATACTACTCCGCATTGTTTTACCCTTTGCGCTCTTTGCGTCTTTGCGGTGATTTCTTTTTTAAATGAACCAATAACAAGGAAATAGCCGCCGGGGTAACGCCGGGAATACGCGAGGCCTGGCCAAGGGTGGCGGGACGGGTTCGGGCCAGTTTCTCCGCCACTTCGGCGGAAAGACCGCGCACTGCGGCGTAGTCGAAGTCGGCGGGCAGGGCGGCCTCCTCGTGACGGCGACTGCGCTCGATCTCATCCTGCTGGCGGTCGATGTAACCGGCATACTTGGCCTGGATCTCGACCTGCTCGGTGACGGCCGGATCGGCCACCGGCTCCAGCTCGGGCATCAGCTTGAACAGATCGCCGTAGCTCACGTCGGGACGACGCAGCAGTTCGTCGAGGCGGTATTCGCGATTCAACGCACCGCCCAGCACCTGCTGCGCATCGCTCACCTTGCCTGGGTGGGCAAAGGTCTCATGCAGGCGCTGCTGCTCCCGCTCGATCCCCTCGCGCTTCGCCTCAAAAGCGGCCCAGCGAATATCGTCCACCAGCCCCAGTTCGCGGCCGATGGGGGTGAGACGCAGGTCGGCGTTGTCCTCGCGCAACAGCAGGCGATACTCGGCGCGAGAGGTAAACATGCGGTAGGGCTCGGCGGTGCCGCGGGTGATCAGGTCGTCTACCAGTACACCGAGGTAGGCCTCGTCACGACGTGGTGACCAGGTCGCCTTATCCTGCACCTGCAGGGCGGCGTTGGCACCGGCCAGCAGACCCTGGGCAGCGGCCTCTTCATAACCGGTGGTGCCGTTGATCTGTCCGGCGAAGAAGAGCCCCTCTATCGCCCTGGTCTCCAGGCTCGGCTTGAGATCACGCGGATCGAAGAAGTCGTATTCGATGGCATAGCCGGGGCGAACGATGTGCGCCTTTTCAAAACCGCGGATGGAGCGCACCAGCGCCAGTTGCACATCGAAGGGAAGCGAGGTGGAGATACCGTTAGGGTAGACCTCGTGGGTGGAGAGCCCCTCCGGCTCGACGAAGATCTGATGCGAATTGCGCTCGGCGAAGCGCACCACCTTGTCTTCGATAGAGGGACAGTAGCGCGGCCCGACCCCCTCGATCACGCCGCTATACATGGGCGAACGGTCCAGCCCGCCACGGATGATCTCGTGGGTCACTTCGCTGGTGTGGGTGATAAAGCAGGAGATCTGCGGTGGATGCTCTTCACGTCGGCCGAGGAAAGAGAAGACCGGCGCCGGATCGTCACCCGGCTGCTCCTGCATCACCGAGTAGTCGAGGGTGCGACCGTCGAGGCGCGGCGGGGTACCGGTTTTGAGTCGCTCGACCCGAAACGGCAGTTCGCGCAGGCGTCGGGAGAGGGCGTTTGATGGCGGGTCACCGGCGCGCCCCCCCTCATAGTTGGCCTCACCGATGTGGATCAATCCACCGAGGAAGGTGCCGACGGTGAGCACCACGGTTGGCGCCCTGAATTGCAGACCCATCTGGGTCACCACGCCGGTAACCCGATCGCCGTCGACGATCAGGTCCTCCACCGCCTGCTGGTAGAGGCTGAGATTGGGCTGGTTCTCCAGCGCGTAACGGACCGCCGCCTTGTAGAGCTGGCGATCGGCCTGGGCGCGGGTGGCGCGTACCGCCGGGCCCTTGGAGGCGTTGAGGGTACGAAACTGAATGCCGCCCCGGTCGATAGCGTGGGCCATCAACCCACCGAGGGCATCCACCTCCTTCACCAGGTGGCCCTTACCGATGCCGCCGATGGCCGGGTTACAGGACATCTGCCCCAGGGTTTCGATGTTGTGGTTCAGCAGCAGGGTGCGCACGCCCATCCGCGCAGCGGCCATAGCCGCCTCGGCCCCGGCATGGCCGCCGCCAACTACGATGACATCGAAGGATTCGGGATAGTTCATTATGTATTCACCTGAAAGGGCCGCACATTGTACGTCCACGCACCCTTAAGGCCAATTCCTCTGCGGCCGATAGTTCTGTGGCAAGGCTCCACAAATACCCCTGCACTTGGTGTTACCTTGCACAAGGATATACACTACAACGCCTCGCTACACCGCCACTGGAACACGGACCCGCAGATTATGCCGGACTATCAAAACGCCGAAAAAACCGCGATAGACTCCGTGGAAGACCATGATCGCTATGTGCTCCATAGCGAGGGTGAGATCCGTAACCAGTTGCTGAACCTGTCGAAAAAGCCGGAAATCATCACCGCCTACTTCAACGGCGGTAAAGAGTTTTTCCTCACTGCGGTACTGGGGGTCCTCAAGGATCGCAACATGGTGGTGCTGGATATTGGTCCCGATGATGAAGTTACCAGCAAGGCTATCAAATCCAACCGCCTGGTCTGCACCACCCGCAGTATGGGGGTGCCGGTGAAGTTCTCGGTCGAGGGGTTGCAGAGCGCAAAATATCAGGGGCGCGCCGCCATCGCCGCCGCCATGCCGGAAACCCTGTTCCGCAAACAACGGCGTGAATACTTCCGGGTGCAAGTGCCGCGGATCAATGCCCCGCAGTGCACCCTGCGTCCGGACAAGGAGTCATCGCCGATCACCCTGCAGATCATGGACCTCAGCGTCGGGGGACTCAGCCTGGTCGCCCACGAAGATATCTTCAAACCGGAACTGTTTGAGGTCTACAAGAACTGTCTGATCCAGCTCCCGGACTTCGATGATTTCCGCGTCGACATGGAAGTGCGTAACAAGGGGATCTTCTTCACCAACAAGAACGAGGCGATCCCGCGTATCGGTTTCACCTTTCTCAAGGTCTCTACCCAGGTCAATCTCCATCTACAGCGCTATCTCTATCACCTGCAGGCGCTGGGCGCCGGTCACTAACGACCACCCGCGATTCGCTGGCAGGCGCTGCGGATAAAACGCATCTGTTTGTTGAAATTGGTACAGCCGCTGCAAATCAGCAGATGCAGGCGTAGACCAACTCTCTCCCTGAGCCCCAGTTTTCGGTCCTGCTCCTGCGACATCAAACGGGTTGCCTGTTTGCAGTTCAACATTACGCCCCCTCCCCAGCAAACCAGTTTTCCTCAAGACAGAGACGCAAACGCGACCGTGCACGATGTAGAATGACCCAGCAGTTACTTTCACTAATCGCCAGTTCACGGCAGATTTCCGTCGTTTCCAGTTCCAGCATTTCACGCATCATAAATACGCGCGCGGTATTTTCCGGCAGATAATTGAGGCAAGCATCAAAGACTCGCCAGAATTGTGTATCTTCGAGATTCTGTTCCGGACGTTTCCATGTGGTAGGTTGCTCGGCCTTATTCCAGTGGCCACGCTCGTTGAATTGGGCATCAAGAGCACCGTCCAGTTCCTCGTCATAACTTTGTGTCGGGTGGCGCGTCTTTTCACGAATGTGATCGATGATCTTGTTACGCAGTATGGAATAAACCCAGGTCTTCAGGCTGGAGCGTCCCGCATAGCGTTCTCGTGATGTGAGCGCTGCGGCGATCGCCTCCTGCACCGCATCCTCCGCCGCCTGCTCATCGCGCAGTTGCAATCGAGCAAAACGCAACATGTCATGGTGTAGCGCCGCGATAGCGGCGGCGTCTGCCGGTGTGGTGGTGGGCATTCTATTTCCCGCTTGCCGATGCAAAGTAATGCTCCTGAGTTTCAGTGTAACAGGCGGGGAATGCAATCTCGCTGTGTCGTACATGGCTCAGCTTACACCGTAGCGTCCAGCCATCTTTTCCCTGTAGCGATCCTGCTGACTCGCCTCATCGCTCCAGTTCCTCCAGTTGCGTGCTCCACTCATCGACATCGATGGGCAGGTAGCCGGTTACATCAAGGCGGCGATCCTCGAACACATCCTGTTCTGGATATGCCGCCTGCCAGGCGGCGATCACCGCGTCACGGTGACGCAGCAACTCCATGATGTGCTGTCGATATAATCGCAGCATGGCGCTTATCCAGCGATTCACCGGCCAGGATGGCCAAGCATGATCGACATTGAAGCGATCCGACATGGCAATGACATCCTCTGCTGCATACCAGCTTTCACCGGTCACCCAGCGATTGGTAGCAAACAGGCCGATGGGGTAACCCCAGACATCCATGGCGATACCAACAATGTGCGTAATCGCGTCACGACCTTCGGGCCACGGCTCACTCGCCTGGGGATAGTCAATTGGCCGCACCGTATCCGGCATCCCCGCTGCACGAATGAAGGTGTGAAAGTGTCCATGCTCACCCGCCTCCGGCCGATGTGAATGGTAGTAGTACTGACTATGGCTTTCGTTGTCGAATACATCGTCGTGGGGATAGTGCTCCAGTTCGATAAACTCACCCTGACCGCGCAGTACTTCACCCACCACATTCAATCCGGCCTTTTCCAGTACCCGATAACATTCGCGGATTTCCCGCGAAGCCGACAACATACGCTGTCGCTCAACGCTATCGATCATTGCCACCGCGGGTGAATAGAGAGGCGGCATCGTTACTACCATCGGCTTCGGCATTCCCATCACAACCCCCTTCGTATCAACGCAGCGATCTCACCACGATCGGTACTGGCGGTAACACGCCCCTTCTCATCAAGCCCACGAAAAACGATCAGGGTACTTTGGTACTTCACACCGAACCCATTCACCACCTCCTTCTGTGTATCGAAATCCACTTTCAGCATAGTGATTGGTTTGAACTCATCTCGCGGTAACATCTCACCCAAAATGATCTCCTGCTTCTTACAGGTTGGACACCAGTCGGCATGGATAAATACCAAAACAGGTTTACCCTCCTGTTGCAGTGTATGGAAACGCTCTGTCGTAAACGGAAGCTCCACCGCCTGCGCGGCGGCGGAGATCAGCAGAGTTAAAAAAAGAAAACACTTACTCCACATAAATCACCTCCTGTCACTTAGTGTGCAGCACAGGGATTTTTGGGCGCGCACGGGTTTTTCGCTGCACAGGGATTCATCACTGTTTTTGCGGCGCACGGGTTTTTAACTGCGCAGGGATTCATCACTGGTTTCGCAGCACAGGGGTTTTTAGCTGCGCAAGGATTTTTCATTGCCGGCTTGAAGCTCTTTTGCTGTGTTGCGGCATAGGCAACCAGAGCAGCCAGCTCCTTCGAATCCCAGGGCAGAGATTTCGCCGCCATCGGTTCATTCATACACAGCTGCACCATCTCGTCCAGATGAACGCTATTCAAGGCATAGCGCTCCTTGGCCATCTGCACATAGTGTGGATAGGGCCGGGCAAAGGTCTGCTGATACGCACCATGCTGGTTATGGCAGGTGTTACAGGAGAGGCCGTTAGTGGAAAGTTTGGTGTTGCGAAAGAGTTTCTCACCTTCAGCGATCAGCACCCCTGCGTTGGCTTTATACGGTCGATAATTTTTCGGTCGGGTAACCAGTGAGGCATCCTTGTGCATAACGGTAGAAGGGTTCGACGGCGCACAGGGATTACTACGACGTGGTGCACACGGGTTACGTGCGGCACAGGGATTGGCCGCAAGTACTGGCGCGCTGCTTAGCGCAAGTGTCAGTAAACTTCCGGCGGTTAATAGTGAAAGCTGATTCGGATTGTGTGGTATGCGCTGCATGGTGTATCTCTCCGTTTGTTGTGTTCACCGTTCTAGTCGCACAACAATCGGATTCCTTACACACCAAATAACTTATGTTGCCAATCGTTCTCGCAACCAGGACTCGCTAACACCGCCAAGCTTCACTTCACTAACGATGCCATCGCATACCACGATAAAACTCGGCGTTGCCGCGATACCGAATGATTGAGCAAGTTCCAAATTGTCAGCAACATCCACCTTGATCAGATGGGGATACTCAGCACGAAGCGAATCAACTAACGGGGTGATGGCCTTGCAGGGTCCACAGTGGGCGGCGTGAAAGAAGTAGACCCGCTTATTCGCCTTGATCTCGCCATCGACTGACGCGGTATCTGGAACCGGCCTCCCCTCGCAACGCTTTGCCTGTTGCACGGTTCGCCATTGCCAATACAGGAGCAGCGCTGTCACTATCACAATGAGCGATACGATAATTGTATTCATGATCTCACCAGGTGCTGTTGAGGATGATAGGGTGGCCGCGTCATGGCAAAGGCGTCAATACGTTTGAATGGAATATGGTCGCCAATATCCTTGCCGTAGTAGACATCCACAATCTCCTGATTCGGCCCGAGCAGAAAGTCCGCAGGAATACGTGTCACATTGCCATCTGGCACCGCCATCCGGTAATCGGGATCGAACAGTGCGCGCAGCAGGGTCGGCATACGGAACATGCCAAACAGCAAGCCGGGCATGGATCGTTGCACGCCGTACAGCTCATACAGGACCCCTTCCGGATCCGGGATGATCGGAAACGGCAGACCACGACGGGAGAGATACTCCTTGATGTATTCAGGGCTCGATTCGAATACGCCGATGATCTCTATCCCGTGGGCGGAATAGCGGGCGGCCTCCTGCGACAGGCGCACAAAGCGCATGGTGCAGAAGGGGCAAGTGGCGTAGCGAAAAAATGCCAGCAACACTTTTCTGCCACGAAAGCTGGCCAGATGGATCGGCTTGCCGTTCAGGTCAGGCAGAGTGAAGTTGGGGGCAATATCCCCTACTTGCAATGTAGTCATGACGCTCTCCTCCACGTACGAGACATGAATTATCTCTTGCCTGTTGGTCGTCGTGACGGCTATATCCTTACAACCACCTGAATGGTCAAATTGGCACCAATGCTCGTGTCGCAAGACAGTTAAGGATAGTCCACACTTTGACGATACAGACGGGAGAGGGAGATAGTCCCTCCTATTACAAGGGTTATCCGATGCAGTGGCTCCAGCCAATAAATCGACGGGCATTTCATCGCAAATTGCCGATTAAGTGCCGGCTCATGGCTTTCATTGCCTGTACCCTGTTCCAGGTACACCCGGCGATAGCGGGCGAAACACCACCTGGCAACAGCCCCGCGTCAGTATCGCTCACCCTGGTGGAAAGGCAGTGGCTCGAACAGCATGAGGGTCAGATTCGCATAGGGATCACAGTGATCCCGCCTCAGGTATTGTCCAAAAAGGGGCGCTTCAAGGGCCTTTCCATCGACTATATCCACCTCCTGGAGCGTAAGCTCGGGGTGCATTTCACGCTGGTTCCCTATGCGACCTGGAGCGAAGTCATCGCGGCAGCCAGGGCACGCCAGATAGACGTGATCTTCGCGGCACAACAGACCCCGGAACGCCTGCACTACCTCCTCTTCACCGATCCGTACATCGAACTGCCCAATATGATCCTTGTACGTACGGATCGGCAAGGCGGTGAAAATCTGAAAGAGATGGATGGATGGCGTGTGGCGGTATCCAGGGGTAGCGCGATACACGAATATCTGAAAAGCAATTTTCCCACCCTCGATCTGCATCCCGTCCCGGATGAGTTGAGTGGACTCAGGGCGGTATCCCTCGGCGAGGTTGATGCGATGGTCGTCGAGATTTCGCGCGCCTCCTATTATATTGAACAGGCAGGCATCCTTAACCTGAAGGTCGCCGGTGATGCGGGCCTGCTCTATCAACTTCGCTTTGCCTTCCGTAACGACTGGCCGATCCTCGGTGGAATTCTGGACAAGGGGCTTGCGGCCATTTCCCCTGATGAGCGACAGGGAATCACCCGCCGCTGGATTAGCGTTGGCGAGCGCGGCATAAGTAGCACCGTATTCTGGACCTGGCTGGCCGTAACGCTGGGAGCGATCGCAGTGGCGCTTCTGGGATTCCTGGCATGGACACGAACATTACGCCGGCTCGTCAAACAACGTACGGCGCAACTACAGCAAGAACTGAGCGAACGCCAACGTGCCGAAGAGGCGATGCAAAATAGCGAAGATCGCTATCGCATGGTTTTTGAAAACTCACCCGTAGCAATATGGGAGGAAGATTTTTCTGCGGTAAAGAGTAAATTCGACGAGCTACGGAAAAGCGGTGTCATCGATATAGAAACCTATTTCGACCAGCATCCGGAATTTATCCAGCAATGCGCCACAATGGCAAAGGTTGTCGACCTCAACCAGACCGCACTTAGAATGCATGAAGCATCCAGCAAGGAAGAATTGCTGGCTGGCATACTCAGCACCTTTACCGCTGAATCGTTCATCACCTTCCGCAAGGAGCTGGTCTGCCTCTGGAATGGTGCAACCGAAATGGCGAGTGACGCCGTAGTTAAAACACTCGGTGGCACACGACGAAATGTAACCATCCACTTTTCTGTCTGTCCCGGCTATGAAAAAACGTTCGCCAAGGTGCTCGTCTCAATCAGCGACATCACCGAACGCTCACAGATGGAACAGGCACTCGCTATACGGGAGCAGCAATATCGTACTTTGCTGGAGAACAGCCCTGACCTGATCGTCCGTTACGACACGAACCTGCAACGGATATACGTCAACCCCGCATGGGAAAAAGCCAGTGGCCTGTCGCGGAAGGAGGTCGTCAACGTACCGGTAGGCGACATCCCCAAGGTCCCCCACCCCATCAATAATGCATATGTGGATAAACTACGGTTGGCATTGGAGGAAGGGACTTCTCAAAACATCGAATTCACCTGGGACAACGCCTATGGCAAGACACTGTATCTCGAATTTGTCATCGTCCCGGAATATGACCCTAACCGGAATATCATCAGCGTTCTAGCCGTGGGTCGTGATCTCACTGAACGCAAACAGGCGGAAGAGACGCAGAAGCAGTTAAATCGGGAGCTACGTGCAATCAGCCTGTGCAACCAGGCGCTGATCCGGGCCGAAGATGAAACAAGCCTGCTTAATGAAGTCTGCAACACCATTTGTGAAGAAGCCGGCTATGTCCTGGCATGGGTCGGCTATGCGGAGCAGGATGCGGAAAAAACAGTACGTCCGGTAGCCTGGGCCGGCAATGACAGCGGCTATGTTGCCAACGCCAAACTTTCGTGGTCGGAAGATGTCCCGCACGGCCAGGGGCCTGCAGGCATCGCTATCCGTAGCGCTGAACTCTATTACGTGCAGGACTTTAGCGAAGACGAGCACATGGCCCCCTGGCGCAGTGCCGCACTACAGCGCGGCTATCATTCAGGCATCGCTCTACCGCTCAAGGATGAAAACGCGAAGGTATTCGGCGTACTGCTTATCTACTCGATTGAGACCAATGCGATCACACCGGATGAAATACGCCTGATGGAAGAACTCGCTGGTGACCTGGCCTTTGGCATCGTGGCCCTGCGTAACCGGGTTGAACGCAAACAGGCCGAACAGCAACTCACCCTGCTCAATTTTGCTCTCAACAAGATCCATGACGAGGCCATGCTGATCGATGAACAGGCACATATAAACTATGCCAACGATGAGGCCTGCCGCGCACTGAAATACCCTCGCGAAGAGCTGCTTAGTCTGACCATACCTGATATCGATCCCCTGTTTCCGCTGGAACAGTGGCCGGATACCTGGCGCACCATCCAGGAGCACGGTTCATTTACCGTTGAAGGTATTCACCGTACCAGCGACCATTCTGAATACCCGGTGGAGGTCAGCGCCAGTTATTTCGACTACGAACAACAGGGCTACATCCTCGCCCTCGCCCGTGACATCACCGAACGGAAACGCACCGAACATGAGATGTTGCGTATCAACCGCTTCCTGCGCACCCTGAGTCGCTGTAACGAAATTCTGGTGCATGCAAAAGATGAGCAGACCCTGCTCCAGGATATGTGTCGCGTGGTGGTTGAAGTAGGCGAGTTTGCCCTCGCCTGGGTTGGCTATACCGACAACACAGATGCGCTGCGTTTACAGGCCCATTTTGGTGATGACGTTACAAACTACCTGAAAAATGCAAAGTTGATCGATGTTACCGCCACGGATCAATCATGCCGGCCTGCGGTGCGTGCCGTACAGAGCGGTGATATACAGATAGTACAGAATTCCACGGCAGACCCCTGTCAGTCGTGGCGAAACGAGGTACTTGAATTCGGCTACCATTCCGCTATCGCCCTGCCTCTACGTAACGGGGAAGAGATGC
Organism: Thiohalomonadaceae bacterium; assembly: GCA_050287105.1. Classification (GTDB taxonomy): domain Bacteria; phylum Pseudomonadota; class Gammaproteobacteria; order Thiohalomonadales; family Thiohalomonadaceae; genus JAPHTQ01. Next base: position 26,986 of record JBNKBG010000010.1, on the reverse strand, counting down.
TCGGTGTGTTGAGCATCTATTCGACCGGAACGGGTGGCTTTGGTCGTGAAGAGGTCACACTGCTCTCGGAACTTGCCAGCGATATGAGCTACGGCATCCATGCGCTGCGCGTGCGCATCGACCGCGAACATTTCGTCAGCCAACTTCAGGAAAGCATGGAATCCACCATCCAGGCACTGGCCAGCACGGTAGACCTGCGCGATCCCTACACCGCCGGTCACCAACGCAGGGTAGCCAAGCTTGCCGCCACTATCGCCCGCGCGGCGGGATTCCCTGAAGAGCGCATCCAGATCATCTATCTGGCAGGCCTGATACACGACATCGGCAAGATCGCCATACCTGCAGAGATCCTTAGCAAACCCGGGCGTTTATCAGATACCGAAATGTCCCTGGCGCGCACCCACGTCACTGCCAGTTACGACATCCTGAAGAGCATCGATTTCCCCTGGCCTATCGCCAGGATCGTTCGCCAGCATCATGAGCGTATGGATGGTTCCGGTTATCCCGATGGACTGAAAGGCAAGGATATCCTGGTAGAAGCACGCATTCTTGCCGTGGCTGATGTGGTCGAAGCGATGAATACGCACCGTCCCTACCGTCCGGCTATGGGTATTGAGGCGTCCCTGGAGGAGTTGCAAAACGGGCGCGGAATTGTTTACGACGCCGACATCGTCGATCTCTGCATCAGGTTATTCCGCGAAGAGAACTATGTGCTGGAGTAGCAGGCCCCTATCACTCCAACCGATATTCGATCGGCAGGACGAAATCCCACTCACTACGCGCTAATCCAGAAGGAAACGGCATTAAACCATCTAGCCCGGCGACCAGACTCATTGCCGCTTGATCAAGCTCCGGGTAGCCGGAACTGAGGGTAACGTGCAGATCACGGATGGCACCTGATGCATTGACAGTAAAGCCCAGTTCAACCGTACCCTGCCAGTGCATGCGCCGCGCTTTGGCCGGGTAACGTTTGCGCGCCTCGATGGCGCTATACAGAGCACTACGGTAATCGGTCTCCGAGCGCTCAACCTTCTTCGTCTCGTTGCTGGGTAGTGAGGGCGGTAGCAGCGGCGTCGATTCTTCATCTTCCGCTTTCTTCTCGTCGATCTTTTTCTTTTTTGCCTGCTTAGGCGCAGCCGCCTTCGGTGGCGGAGGTGGTGGTGGCAACGCCGCCGGTTTCGGTTTGATTGCGGCGAACATTGCCAATTGTAGCGGTAGCGGTTCAGGCTTTTCTTCCGCCAGACGGAAATTACCCCACACGGTGATCACGACTGCAAGATGCAGGACAACTGAGATCAGAAAACCATGGTGAAGCGGTTTCATTGTGCCGGATAGGTAAGAATAGTGAGGCGTTCCAGTTGCCGTGCCTTGAGTATGTCGATCACCTTCACAAAAACACCAAAGACAGCTCCACGATCCACACCCAGTTGCACCGCCTGATTTTTATCGAGACCCTGTAGTCGTTTATCCAGCGCCTCCAGGGTGATCGCTTCGCCATCAAGACGTAGTGCCTCGTTTTTGTCGATAGTTATCTCTACGATCTGATCACCACTTACCGGCGCCGCACTCTCCGCCTCAGGTAAATCAAAATCGATCCCTTCGCGGGCGATAAAGGTCGCGGTCATCAGGACAATGGCAAGCAGTACCAGCATGATGTCGATAAAGGGGATGACGTTGATCTGATCGAAGCGTTTCATGTTTACGCCTCCCGCTGCGCCTTCCATCGATCTTCAAGCTCTTCAATACGCCGCAGCAGACCGTTATAGACAACGATGGATGGAATCGCGACGACAAGACCCAACGCAGTCGCCTTGAGTGCCATCGCCAGACCGAGCATCACTGCGCTGGAACTGATATTTCCCTGCTGCCCGATATCATAAAAGGTGACCAGCACACCGAGCACCGTACCGAGCAAGCCCACGTAGGGAGCGTTGGAACCAATGGTCGCGATGGTAGTCAGCCGCTTGCTCAGATCCATCTTTAAGCCATCGAGCCTGGTATAGTTTTCAGTATTCACCTGTTTGAAGAACACATGCCGCTCGACAGCGAACCAGACCATGACGAAACTCATGCCGCCTAAAGTCAAAAAGATGATTGGATCGAGCCACGCTTTTAGTAATTCCACTTTTTTCTCCCTGAACAAAAACCCTTGTCACGGAATCCACGGAAGGACACGCAAGTAGGCAATGCCCCATTCTCGTCACACCGGACTTCACCTTTCCGGGTGTTCTGTGGCTAAATTCTTTTTCTAAAACTTCGTCGTGAAACCGAAGGAAATCAAAAACGGTAATTGATAGATCGGCTCACGACTGGTGTAGTCAGCATTATAATCGTATCCGCCTACATTCTGCTGTGCATAGACGTTGACCAGTTCCAGATAACCGATCGTGTCCTTGCTGTAGTGACGATTCACCCGCAGGTCGAGGCGATGGTAATCGGGCATACGCTCGGAGTTGATCTTGTCGGCATAGACGGGAACATAGTGTTCAGGTATGCCACTCACCGGATCGGCAGCAACCAGATTACTACCTGTTATCGGTGTATAGGGCGCACCGGAGTGATACCACCACTTGGCACCAAGACTCCATTTACTATTCAGTTTGTAATCAGCCACCAGACTGACCACCACGGGTTGATCGTATTCGAAAGGAAAACGCTCGCCATTCGCCTTGATTCGCTCCGCCTGGGAGAGACTCACCGAGAGCCAGCCCGACAGTTCATCGGTCGGCGCCTTACGTAACAGTAACTCCAGCCCCTTAGCTTCGCCTTCACCCTCGTTGCTATAACGCGTGATCGGATCGCTGGTTACAAGGTTGTTGAGCTTTTTGTAGTAGGCCTCGGCCTTCCATTCCCAACCATCACCCGCCTGATGCTCGATACCGACAACATAGTGATCGGCATCAAAGTGAGTGAGTTGCGGGTTACCGAAAACCTCTTCCACCTGGATAAAACTTGGGAACTGGTGGTACTGCCCCGCACCGACACTGTAAGTCCAGTCTGGCTGCGGTGTATATTCGGCACGCAGGCGTGGCTCATAAAATGTCTTGTCGAGATAATCCTCCTGCTGGCTGCTCACACCGGCAGTCAGCGCCCAGCGATCATTGGGATACCAGTTTTCCTCCACATAGAGCATCGACCAATTGACTGTCACACTGGCCTTGTTGCTCAAAGGGGTACCACCTGAGTAGTCACAATTAACATCAAACTCGGTACAACCGGGATCGCGGAAGCTGACGTCGTAATCGGCATTGAATTGGACCAGCTCGCCCCCGAGCGCAAGCAGGTGATCACTGCCCAACGGTTTGGTCCAGCGACCACGCCCGTACCAGTTATCCATTACTATCCGCGCATCGGCGGCGGCGGCGGCATGGGTCACCGTTTCACTACCCGTATGGCTGATACCCAGAGTCATGCCATTACCACCATGCTTCTCTTCCCATACCAATCCCTGACTGTTGTAGGAAGTATCGTTGCTATGGTTACCGATCAGTACCGGATCATTCTCTGCCGCCGCCTGGGTACCATCAAGATTGACCTCGACACTGTCCGTGGCACCGGTGGCCTGGAAGGTAACGCGACCGCCATCATCCAGCTTCCACAGGTATTTTCCCTGGTAGTCGGTGTACTTGGGGAACTGAACCATGTCGACACCCTGAATATCAACCATGTCGGCGACCAGCAGATCCATGTAGCTCATACGCGCCGCCAGATAGAACGACTGGTTTTCCGTAACCGGCCCCTCCAGTAAAAAACCGGCCTGTAGCATACTGATATCGAGGGTGGTACTGAGTTCATCCTCTTTGGGATCGCGCAGTTTCACATCGATCACCGCACCGGTATTTCCCGCATACTCAGCGCCGAAGGCCGCCGGGTAGAGATCGAAACTCTCCACCAGCTGCGAATTGAAGACACTCACCGCGCCGCCCATGTGAAACAGATATCCGGCCGGCATGAAATCAACGAAATAGAAATTATCCTCCGGACGTGAACCACGCACCGCAGGGGCGGCACTGCCGTCGTCATTGGTCACCACACCGGGCAGTGTTTGCAACGCACGTAGCGGATCTCCTCCGCCACCGGCTACCGAGGTCGCGCTCGCACCACCCATGCTATATCCGAGGGGCGGCGCCGACTCCAGGCTGGAATCATCCTCGCTATCGGTAATGGTTACCTGATGCAGACGATCCGCTTCCTCGGCGAGCGATACTCCGGAAAATAGAAATAGCGCTCCCAGAAGTACCGTTTCCCTGGCGATTCTTTTCATTATTCTTTCTCGTTTTTTAGATTTGCAGGCCAATGAACACAGAAGCGTGCGCCGCCCAGATTGGATGAATTACAGCTAACCGTTCCGCCATGGCGCTCAATGATGCGCTTTACGATAGCAAGACCGAGACCCGAACCGCCACTGCTGCGTTCACGACTATTGTCGAGACGATAGAAGGGATTGAATACCGCCTCGCACTCCTCTTCGGGTATACCGGATCCGTCATCCTCCACACAGACCTCGACATACTCTCCATCGCACCTTGCCGTTACCCGCACCTGGGTACGCGCATGACGCAGACCGTTACTCAACAGATTATTGAACAGCTTTTCCATCGCGGTCTTGTCAAACAACACCTTTTCGCTCACACCCAGATCTTCCAGAAAAATGATCAGGGCCGGATTTCCACGGCGATGGTCGGCAATTCGCTGTTCCAGCCACTTTAACAGTTCCACGGGTTCGGCATGAAGCGCCATATCAGGACGGTCGTAGCGGGCATGGGTTAGCAATTCACCAATCAAACTCTCCAGTTCATCAAGGTCGCTCTCCATGCTGCCAAGGTAACGTTCACGATTCGTCTCAGCACCATGGTCGCGCAACATCTCCAGGGCAAAACGTAATCGTGCCACCGGGGTTTTGAATTCATGGGAAACGGCATGCACCAGCTCTTTCTGTCCTTCTACCAGTTGTTGAATACTTTCCGCCATACGATTGAAGGTGGTGGCGAGTAGATGCATGGTGGATCTTTTTGGTACCGATGTACGCACTGTCAGATCGCCTTCACCAAGAAGCGCCGCATCGGCCTTGAGTCGTTTCAGATCGCGCCACACGGGTCGCAACCAGATAAACACCATCAGGGCTATCAGCACGATCAGCATCAGGACAAAAGCAAACATTGCACGTTCGTTGATTCCGTGGTCATCCAGTGGCCCGGCCACCAGAATCCAGTCCCCACGACCCGCCCGGCCATAGTAGATCTCCACCCTCACTCCCCTGTTACCACTGCCGACAATCTTGCCCTGATCGAGCAACGCCTTTTGCTCCGCATCGAAATTCAGTTCAGCTTCATGTTTCAACGCCAGGGGGAAACCGAAGTGGGGGGCGAGTTCGCGAACTCCCTGTTGAACATCGTCATAACTTTCGAGGTAATGTTTGATTAAATAGGCGGTACCCGAGGTGTCGCGGTCGGTCTCTTCTCTACGCGATTCGCTAAACCCATTATAAATGACGTAGTCGCTGTCGCCGATTCGCCACCAGGCGTGGGCATGAATAGCATCTCTACGGGTATATGCATGGCCATCTGCCAGTAACGCTTTTCGTTCTTTTTCACTGACCTGCGTCGAATCTAACCGTACCAGTTTCAGCTCGCGACCAAAATGTAGCGCCATCTCTTCAACACGCTTTGGCCACTCACTCTGTGGTAGCGCACGTAATTCACGTTCCAGCAGGTAATAGGTACCACGAAACTGCTCCTCTGCCAAAGTAGCAACCCAACGATCAAACAGTGGCTGGAGAGGACTGAATATGCCGAGCAACAGCAGTGGCAGCAGCACGAAGAGATAGAGGCGCAGGAAATGTTTTGTCACGACCTCACCTCAGCGACAAAGAGGTAACCGGCGCCGCGTACGGTTTTGATCCGCCGCGGCTCGACAGGATCATCACCCAGCTTGCGTCGCAGACGTGAGATGCGCAGATCGATGGAGCGATCGGTACCGTCGTAACCGATGCCACGTACGTTATGCAGAATATCATCCCGGGAGAGCACCTGACCGGCATTGCTCGCTAACAACCAGAGCAGATCAAATTCAGCGGTGGTGAGATTGAGCGTGTCGCCTTTGAGTTTCGCTTCACGACTGTGACTGTCGATCTCGACATCGCCACAGACTATATGACCCGGCAGCTGTGCAGAGGGAGTGTTGCTGTAACGACGCATCACCGCACGGATGCGCGCCAGCAACAGGCGCGGCTGGACAGGTTTGGAGATGTAGTCATCGGCACCCAGCTCCAGGCCCAACAACTCATCAAGATCTTCGTCGCGCGCGGTGAGCATCACCACCGGTCCGTCGTAATCGGGACGAATGGTGCGACAGATGGAAAAGCCATCGGCACCGGGTAGCATGATATCGAGCAGCACCAGATCGGGACGCTCGCGCAGAATACGCTCCGCCGCCCGGTCGCCACGAGTCTCTATAGCGACCTGTAGACCGTTTTTCTGCAAATACTCCTGCACCAGGGCCGCCAGTTTTGGATCGTCCTCAACCAGCAGCAGGCGCGTGATTGCCTGATCGTTATCCATTCTGTTTTCACTTTGCTCATCCATGGTTCAGCATACTACCCGCACCCGGGTGTAACGTTCCATGGCGTATCTGTAACGATCTGTATCGGGTGATAGTGAAAAGTGTTACTCCTCGTCGGAGTATTGCGTGGCGATATGGACGAAGGCCTGCTGCTGCCTGGTGAATTCGGCAACGATATCGGGATCGAAGTGATTACCTGCGCCCTCGAGTATCGTCTGCACCGCTTCTTCGTGTGGGTAGGGCTTCTTGTAGACGCGGCGACTGATCAACGCATCATAGACATCGGCCACTGCCATCAATCTGCCGGAGACGGGAATATCGTCGCCCTTAAGTGCATAGGGGTATCCCGTCCCATCCCAGCGTTCATGGTGACTGAGGGCGATCTCCCGCGCCATCTGTACGAAGTCAGTGGTCCCCAGCTCTTCCTCTGCACGAAGAAGTGCATCATGACCATAGGTGGTGTGTTTCTTCATCTCCTCCCACTCATCTGCTGTCAGTTTGCCCGGCTTGAGCAGGATATGATCGGGAACACCGACTTTACCGATATCGTGTAAGGGTGAGGTTTTGTAGAGCATTTCGATGATGGCGTCGTTCAGGTAGGCGGCGAAACGCGGATGATCTTTCAACCCCTCCGCCAGTATCTTTACGTAGTTCTGGGTACGCAGGATATGTTTGCCGGTCTCCGCATCTCGCGTCTCGGCAAGTGAGGCCATGCAATAGATCGCGACATCCTTGGTGCGATTCAGCTCGGCGGTGCGCTCCTCTACCTTCTCCTCAAGCAGATGATTCTGATCGGCCAGTTGCCGCCGTGCCCGGTTGAGCGCGAGGTGGGTAGCGACCCGCGCCAGGACAATGGGGGGACTGACCGGTTTGAGAATGTAATCCACCGCCCCCAGTTCGAAACCCTTCACCTCGTCGGCAACTTCGCTCTTCACCGTGAGAAAGATCACCGGAATATCACGGGTAAGCGGATTTTCCTTGAGCCGCTTGCACACATCGTATCCGCTCATGTCCGGCATCATGATATCGAGCAGGATCAGGTCCGGCAGCGGATCGGTTTCGGCGCGGCGCAACGCCTGTTCACCGTCCATGGCAACCACCACCTTGTAATCTCCGTTAAGCAGTTCCACCACTACATCGATGTAGAACTTCTCATCGTCCACAACCAGTATCTTGGCTCTGTCGTCGCTCATTCCCTACCACCTGTCCGGGTTATAGACATGTTGTCCAGTGTCTGTTGTGCAGCGTCAAAATCGTATTCAGCGATCTGCGCGGCGACCTGTTTGAGTCGTTGTTGATCTGCTGGATCAGACAATCGCCCTTCCAGTTGCACGACCCTCTTCAGCGCATCCGGATCGCCCTCAAGCAGCGACTGCCGTAACTGTTGCAATAACTCTTCGATGTTGCCCTCTGCGTTGATGCTCTCTTCCATCGTCGCAGTGTTAGATTCACTAAACGACAAACCGGCAAGACCGTCAAACAGCGTGGTAAAGACCTCGCAAAACGACGCTGGCAGATCCGCCGCGCTGGTTATCTCGCCCGCCTGTAGTGCCTGTTCAAGGCGTGCCGCTTCACGCTGCAATGTCAGCGCACCGATATTACCCGCCACCCCTTTAAGCGTGTGCAGTTCGCGTCGTGCGCTGTCGTACTCACCATCGTTCAGTTGCTGCGACAACACCTCCAGGGCACGACCATGGTGCGCGACAAACTCGCCCAGCAGTTTACGAAACAGACGTTTGTTGCCGCCGATTCGTTCCAGACCCCAGCGCAGATCGATACCAGGGAGACGTTCCGGCAAGGTCACACCATCATCTTCAACCTGCCGTGTCGGTACCTTGTCGGCGGGCTTGAGCCAGCGCCCCAGCGTGGCAAACAGCCGCACCGGATCAATAGGCTTGGGAACATGCTCGTTCATTCCCGCTGCCAGACAGCGATCCCGTTCGCCGCTCATGGCATGGGCAGTCATGGCGACTACCGGCAGCTTCTCAAATCGGGGCTCAGCACGGATTTGCCGGGTGGCTTCGTATCCGTCCATCTCCGGCATCTGGATATCCATTAATACCAAATCGTAGTCGCGGCTTTGCAGGGCGTCGAGTGCCTCGCGGCCGTTGCCTGCAATATCTACCGTTATCCCCATCCCCTCCAGGATCTCCCGCGCCACCTGCTGGTTGACTGTGTTGTCCTCCACCAGTAACACACGACCCTCAAGGTAACCCTGTGCCGCGACACCCTGCGCACTCGTCACGGCTTCGCCGGTTCCGTTCAGCACACGGATCACGGTATCGAACAGGGTTGAGGGGCTGACCGGTTTGATCAGGAAACCATCCAGCCCTGCCGCCTCCGCCTGACGCATCACCTCCTCACGACCGTAGGCGGTCACCAGAATCACCGCCGGAACATGCAGCAGCTCGCCGCCATGCTTGATCTGCCGCCCCGCCTCGACCCCGTTCACTCCGGGCATACGCCAGTCCATCAGGACAAGTTTGAAAGGCCGTCCCTCCCGCTCTGCCGACTCCAGTTGTTGCATCGCCTCGCTGGCGTTGTTCGCGGTTGCCGTTTCGAAGGTGAAAGAGGCGAGTCGTTCGGCCAGGATCTCCCGTGCCGAGGGATTATCGTCGACCACCAGGGCACGCAAGTTCCGCAGGTCCGGATCTGGTTTCAACTCAAACGCTGCCGCCTTGCCCGGCGCGAAGGGCAGGCGGAAGGTAAACGTGCTGCCCTTGCCCAACTCGCTCCGCACCTCAATTTCACCGCCCATTAGCTGCACCAGATGGTTGCAGATGCTGAGACCGAGACCACTGCCACCGTAGCGGCGGGTGGTGGAATCGTCCAGCTGGGTAAACGCGCCGAATAGCCGCGGGATCTGCTCCGTCGGGATACCTATGCCGGTATCACTGACGCTGAAGCGCAGCCACACCCGTTTCTCCTCCTGTCGTCCCCTGTCGACACTGACCGTTATCCCGCCCCGCTCGGTGAACTTGATCGCGTTGCCCACCAGATTGGCCAGTATCTGGCCGAGGCGTAATGGATCGCCAACCAGGCTGTCGGGCACAACGGAGGCATGCTGGAAGGTGAGTTCCAGCCCCTTCTCCTCCGCCCGCATCATGGTGATGTTGGCCAGGTTCTCGTAGACCTCGTCGAGGGAGAAGGGGACGTTCTCTATCTCCAGTTTGCCCGCCTCGATGCGGGAAAAGTCGAGGATGTCGTTGATCACCCCTAACAGCGCCTGGGCCGAGGCGTGGATCTTGTCCATATAGTGGTACTGGCGCGTGCTCAGTTCGGTCTGCAGCGCCAGGTAGCTGAAACCCATGATGGCGTTCATCGGCGTGCGGATTTCATGACTCATGTTGGCCAGGAAGTAACTCTTGAAGCGGTTGGCCTGCTCCGCCTCGGCCTTGGCCTTCGCCAGCGCTGCTTTCTGCCGTTTGGTCTGCGCCAACCACAGCAGGGTTAGCAGCAGCAGTCCTGCCGCCCCCGCCACCACCTTCCATAGCAGGGTGTAATTGACCTCCACGTCATAGCGGATCGCCAACGACTTCTGACGGATGGCACGCCGTTCGTCATCACCAATGGTCGCCAATGCCTTGTTGAGGATCGGCACCAGTTCCGCCCAATCCTTGCGCACGCCTATGGCGAGATCGTTGCTGTACGGTGCAGGCGCCGCCACCTTGAGATTGCCCAGGCCCAGCTTGTCGAGCATATAGCTGGCCATGGTCAGGTTGCCCACATAGGCATCGGCCCTGCCGGTGCTCACCATTCGCAGCGCCTCCGGAGTGCCCTCACTCAGCACCTGCTGCAACATCGGATAATCGCGCTCCAGATACTCGCGCGTAACGTAGTTACGCTCCACCGCAATACGCATGCCCGCAAGATCCTCCATACCGGTAATCAACGGTGCATCCTTGCGGGTAAAGATCATGAACGGAAAATGGAGATAGGGTTTGGTGAACCGGAGAAACTCCGCCCGCTGGGGTGATGGATTGAGGGCAGGCATCACATCGACTTCCCCCTTGCGTGCCCGCTCCACCGCTTCTTCCCAGGTCTGTTTTGGATCGAATTGCAGCGTCACGCCCAACATCCCGGCCAACCGCTGCATAAAGGCGGAAGAGATGCCACGGTATTGTCCCTTCTCATCGATGAATTCAATCGGCTCCCATACGGGATCGAGACCTAGCCGTAACACGGGATGCTCTTTGAGCCACTGCTGCTCGTTTTTGCTCAACGACAAGGTTTCGCTCGCCGTTCCGCGTCGCTCGACGTTGACCCATTTACCAAGAATGGCGCTACGCTCCTGCTCGCTGATATCCGCCAGCGCCTTTTGCAGGATATCCCGCAGGATCGGCCAGTCCCTGCGCACACCGACCGCGTTGACCGAAGCGATGTCATCGATTTTGCCCTGGATCTGCAGATTGGAGATCAGCTCATGTTCTATTAAATAGAGCGCCACTGCGCGGTTACCTACATAGGCATCGGCCTCCCCCCTGGCCACCGCATCGAGGGCATCACTGGTGCTGGCGTACTCCCGCATGGCCACATCCGGATACTTCTCCGCCAGGATACGGGTCATGACAAACCCCTTCTCCACTGCCACACGCCGTCCGCGCAGATCGGCAAGACGTTTGGCATAGGGGCTACCGCGGCGGGCAATGATCACATAGGGAATGGTGAGGTAGGGATCGGTAAAGAGGAAATCCTTGCCCCGCTCAGGGTGAGGGGTAATGCCGATCAGGGCGGGCAGGCGCTTATCCCGTACCGCTGCGTAGATATCGTCCCAGCTACCGGGATGTAGCTGCAGAACACCGCCCAGGCGCCGGTTCATGGCACGGACAAAATCGGCACCGATACCGACGGAGCGTCCTTTTTCATCGACGAAATCCATCGGCGGCCAGGCGTTCATCACCCCCACCTCAATCCGCTGATGATCGGCCAACCAGGCCTGCTCGGTATCACTTAGTATGAGCGTGGTTTCTGCCCTGCCGACCCCCCCAAGCAGACAACTCAACAGGCAAAAAAGCGCTGCTCCACGTATTGTCATTATTGTGTATCCCTGTCTTCTTTGACCTGTAACGACCACCAGCCCACAAAGTGTAGAACATGCCCACCTTGCGTGAACTGCCGTCGTCACGGCACCATGGTGCTATGAATCCGGCCAAAGTCGAACGCAATAAGGTGAAAAAACTGGAAGACCTGCCCAACATCGGCAAGGCGATGGCGGCAGATTTACGCCTGATCGGCATCCACTCTCCGGAACAGTTAATAGGTCGAAACGGCTACGAGCTCTATGAAGCCTTGTGCCGCAAGACCGGTGTCCGTCACGACCCCTGTGTGATCGATGTTTTTCTTTCCATCGTCGACTTTATGGACGGTGGCAAAGCCCAATCCTGGTGGGCTTATACCGAAGAGCGGAAACGATGGCTGGAGCAAAATCCACCGTAATACCCGACGAAACTACCCGGTTAGTGCTGCGGTGACGATATGGAATCACTGCTAATATCAAGCTAACACCGCATTACCTACTCCGTACGAGGGTTGCCGCCCATGGCAAAACAGAAAAAAAGTGGCGGCGGGCAGGAAACCGCACTGCAAGAGCTCTATCGACACAGCCAGTCGTTGCTGCGTCTCTCCCGTACACTTGAACAGGCCGAAGACTACAACGACGTCCTCCTGGCGGCCCGACGCGAAGTATCGGAAACACTCGGTTATCCCACCATCTGGGTCTATCTGTTTTCCCAGGACGGCCGGTATGCCTATCCGCTGGCAGCGGACGGCACCGCGTCCGAGACCATCATGCATGACGAAAAGGCGGCCCGATTAACCATCCCCGGCGACCCGATGCTGGAGGAGATCGCTAGCAGCAGAGATATCGTTGTCGTCGAAGATGCCCGCACTGACCCTCGGACAGACAAGGCCATCGTCGCCCACCTCGGCAATCGCACCATCATCAACGTGCCGATCCTGTTTCTCGACAGACACCTGGGCTCCATCGGCATGGGTACATTCGGTGACGAAGGTATCCGCGTGCCATCACCAACCGAAAGGGACTACCTCACCTCACTGGCAAGCAGCCTGGCGGTAACCCTGGATCGCGTCCATCTACAGCACGAGCGCAAACAGACGGAAGAGGCGCTACGCAGTCAACGTGATCAGTTAAGCAGCATCTATGCTACCAGTCCCGTTGGCATCACCATGGTTAATCGTAGCGGACGGATGATTGATGCCAACCCCCAGGCGGAAAAGATACTTGGACTGGAGAAGGATGAGATACTGCAACTTCAATACAATACCCCTGCCTGGAAAATTACCGCTCTTGATGGCTCACCTTTTCCTGATGAGCAACTTCCCTTCACGCGCGTAAAAGCAACCGGACAACCGGTAAAAGATATACAGCATGCCATTCAATGGCCGGATGGCCGACGAGTGTTCCTGTCTATCAACGCGGCACCGTTATTTGATGAAGCGGGGCAGTTCGATGGGATGATCGCCTCGCTCGAGGACATCACTGAGCGTAAAGTAGCTGAAAAGAAACTACTGGAAAGTGAACAACTCTTCCGGGCTCTCGTAGAAAACTCACCTGACTTCATTGCCCGTTACGATCTGGAATATCGCCGCGTTTATGTCAATCCGGCAATACAGAAACTTTTCTCCATCCCACCTGAGGATGTCATTGGTGAAACACCAAAGGAACATTCTCCCATCAAGACACCTCAAGTCTATATTGATCACTTGCAACAGGTGATCGAAACAGGCGCCGAAAGCTTTTTGGAAATGCCCTTCCGCACAGCACGGGGTGAGATGCACTGGGGCCAGATTCGTTTCACGCCAGAATTTGATGAGCGTAACCAGATCGTTTCCGTACTCGCTATCGGGCGAGATATCCATGAACTAAAAGAGAAAGAACAGCTCCTGCAAGAAGCGCAGCAAATTGCTCACATTGGTAACTGGTGGCATGACATGGTGACCGGTGAGATTTACTGGTCGGATGAATTCTTCAACATGCTCGGCCGTGAACCACAAATCCCCAAACCAGAACTGGCCCAGTTAATTGTACACCCTGATGATCTGCCGCTCCTGCTCAAGGAAATGGAGGAGTCGGCAGACGGCAAAATGGAACATGACCATAATTTTCGTATTATCCGTCCTGATGGAGAAATTCGCTGGATACGAAACCGCTGGCGACGGATAAATGATATCGATGGAAACGAAATAAGGCGCGTCGGCACCCATCAAGACATCACCGAGCAGAAACTCATGGAAGAGAAATTGCGCGCCAGCGAACAACGCTTCCGCGCCATCTTTGAGCATAGTTTCCAGCTCATCGGCCTGCTGTCGACTGACGGCACACTGCTGGAATCCAACCAGGCGGCGCTGGAGTTAGCGGGTATCGATGAAAGCGAAGTATTGGGCAAACCATTCTGGGAGACACCCTGGTGGAACCACTCAGCCGAACTGCAGCAACAGCTACGTGATGCCGTCCGTGAGGCCGCGGACGGAAAATTCGTGCGCTTTGAAGCGGCCCATCTGGATCAGGATGGCAGCACCCACTACATCGACTTCTCACTCAAACCAGTCTTTGATGCCGATGGCAGGGTTATCCAGCTAATCCCCGAAGGAAGAGATATCACCGAGCGCAAACAAGCTGCCGCGGCACTAGCCGCAAGTGAGCAGCAATTCCGTAGCCTGGCGGAAAACTCCCCTGACAATATCGTCCGTTACGATCGGGAATGTCGCGCCAGCTATCTCAACAGCAAAATGCGACAAGTTATCGACATCGATCCTGAATTGATACTCGGCAAGACACCCACTGAGCTTGGTTTCGGCGGTCCCGAAAACAGCATTACCTACGAGGGTCACATCCGGCATGTGCTTGAAACCGGAGAGTCGAGTGACATGGAGTTAGTTGGACCCGAGTCCGATGGTCGCCTGGGTACCCATCTCATACGTTTTGCCCCGGAGTACAACGAGCAGGGCCAGATAACTGGCGTACTTGCCATCGGCCGCGACATCACCGAGCTCAAACAAACCGAAGATGCGCTACGTACCAGCGAACATCGCTACCGCGTCGCCCAGGCCATGGGACATGTCGGCAACTGGGAATACAACCTGCAGACAACCCATTTTTGGGGGTCAGATGAAGCCAAGCGCATCTACGGATTCGATCCGGCAAAAGATGATTTTTCCACCGATGAAGTCGAACGCTGCATCCCTGAAAGAGAGCGGGTACACCAGGCATTGATTGATCTGATCGAAAAAGAGAAATCGTATAACCTCGAATTCGAGATTCATCCCAGGGACGGTTCAGCACCGCGAATCATTACCTCTGTCGCCGAATTACAACGCGATGAGCGCGGTAATCCGCTGAAGGTCATAGGGGTCATTCAGGATATTACCCAGCTCAAACAGGCGGAAAGGGAGCGTCAGCTTTATGCGGAGTTCCTTGCCGATATGGATCAGGTCAACCGCGCCATTCAGGGCGCCGACGATCTCGAGACCATGATGCGTGACGT
This sequence comes from Thiohalomonadaceae bacterium, assembly GCA_050287105.1. Taxonomy (GTDB): domain Bacteria; phylum Pseudomonadota; class Gammaproteobacteria; order Thiohalomonadales; family Thiohalomonadaceae; genus JAPHTQ01. The sequence goes on along the minus strand of JBNKBG010000010.1, from coordinate 11,921 downwards.
GCTTGATAAAGTGCTCGATATATTTGATTGCGACCGCGCTTATCTGCTCTATCCCTGCGATCCAGACGCCTCAACATTTTCGTTGCCGATGGAACGCACCCGTCCGGGATTTTCAGGCGCAAGTGCCACAGGTGCAGAGATACCAGTAGATTCTGACGTATCGGCTACGATGGCATTGCTGCTGAACACGCCCGGTGTACTGCAGTTTGGTCCTGGCATGGACCATCCTGTTCCGGCGTCTACTTCCGGGCGCTACGGCTTTAAGTCATTCATGGCCACCGCACTGTTCCCAAAAACGGGCAAGGCCTGGGAGTTCGGCATTCAACAATGCTCGGACGCACGTATCTGGACCAGTAACGAGGAAAAATTGTTACAGGAGATCGGCTGGCGCCTGGGCGATGCCCTTACCAGCATGCTGACACAGCGTGACCTGCGCGAGAGCGAAGCCAGATATCAGCGGATGTTCGATACGGCCAACGAAGGCATCTGGATTCAGGACGAAAACTTCGTCACTACCTTTATTAACGAACGCATGGCAGAAATGCTTGGCTACAGCGCCGCCGAACTAATGCAGCGCAAGGTCACCGAATTCATGACTAAAGATGATGAAGTTGACCATATACGCAAGATGGAGGAACGAAGCAGAAACATTTCCGATGTCTATGAGCGACGCATGCGGCACAAGGATGGCAGCGATGTCTGGTTGCTGATTTCAGCCACACCTATATTTGATGGTGATCGTTTCAGTGGCTCTTTTGCCATGCTCACGGATATCACCGCCAGGAAGGAAGCAGAGCAGCGTCTCGCCACCAGCGAACAACTTTTCCGCACCCTGGTCGAGCATTCACCTGACTACATCGCGCGCTATGACCGGGATCTGAAACGCATTTATATCAATCCTGCACTACAAAAACAGTTTGCAATACCGAATGGACAGGCACTTGGAAACCCGCCCACCACCGCATCACCGCTTACCGATCCAGGGCGCTATATGGCTCACATCAAGCAGGCGATTGAAACCGCTGCCGAGAGCTTCGATGAACAAACGTATCGCACTCCTGACGGAGAAACACGTTGGACCAACTCGCGCTTCATCCCGGAGTTTGATTCTGCGGGAAATGTCATCACCGTGATGGTCGTCTCGCACGATATCACCGAACGCAAACGTGCCGAACAGGAGCGCCAGCTTCGCGCTGATCTCCTCGCCTATATTGATCGTATCAATCGCGCCATTCAAAGCACCAACGATCTTGAAATCATGATGCGCAACGTACTCGACGAGGTACTGCATATCTTTGCTTGTGATCGCGCCTTCCTGGTGTATCCCTGTGACCCGAGCGCCAAGTCATGGACCGTACCGATGGAGCGCACTCGCCCGGAATACCCGGGTGCCGGGATTCTGAATGCAGAGCTACCGATGGATGAGGAGGTTGCCACGACGCTGGAGTTGCTGTTGAACAGTCCCGGTATAGTGAAGTTCGGTCCAGAAACCGATCACCCTCTGCCGAAGGATGTCTCCGAGCGCTACGGCTTCAAATCATTCATGTCCATGGCCATATACCCAAAGGTGGGTAAGCCCTGGCAATTCGGCATTCACCAGTGCTCTTACGACCGTGTCTGGACAGCTGCGGAAGAACAGATGCTGGAAGAGATCGGCCGACGGCTCACTGAAGGCCTGACTAGCCTGTTGATATTACGCGATATGCGCGAAAGTGAGCGCAAGCTGGTCGAGGCCCAGCGCCTTGCCCATACAGGCAACTGGGAACTCGATCTGATCGATAACACACTGGCCTGGTCAGATGAGATCTATCGCATTTTCGAGATCGACAAGAATAAATTCGGTGCCTCCTACGAAGCATTCCTCGACGCAATCCACCCTGATGATCGGGCAATGGTCAACACGGCTTATACCGAGTCACTCGAAAACAAGCAGCCCTACAATATCGTTCACCGCCTGTTGATGAAGGGCGGGAGGATCAAATACGTCAATGAAAGATGTGAAACCTTTTATGACGCTGTCGGCAAACCTGTACGCTCGGTCGGCACGGTGCAGGATATCACCGAACAGAAACTGAGAGAGGATGAACTAAGACGCTATCGCGATCATCTTGAAGAAACCGTGCAACAGCGTACCGAGGAATTACGCCTGGCACGCGACGCGGCTGAAACAGCCAATAAGGCGAAGAGTGTATTCCTTGCCAATATGAGCCATGAGCTACGCACACCTTTGAACGCCATCCTTGGATTTTCCCAAATGATGCAGCAGGACCCTCACCTGAATGCAAACCAGCACGAAACCCTCGACATCATCAACAACAGTGGCGAGCACCTACTCAAGCTGATCAACGACGTGCTGGAAATCGCCAAGATCGAAGCAGGCAAACTACAACTGGATATTGCCACCTTCGATCTGCAGGGTCTGGTGCGTGAAGTCAGTGACATGATGCGCCTGCGGGCAGAACAAAAAGGATTGCAACTGGAACTTGACCAATCGTCAGAATTCCCTCGCTATATCAAGGGCGATGAAGCACGTCTGCGACAGATTCTGGTCAACCTGGTAAGTAACGCGGTCAAGTTTACTGATGAAGGCATTGTAACAATCCGGCTGAGCATTAAAAACAACGCGCGGCACCATCTGGTGATTGAAATCAAGGATACCGGGCCTGGAATCAGCAAAGAGGATCAACAGCGCCTGTTTAAACCTTTCGTACAGCTACCCGAGGGTAAAACACATATTGGCTCAGGCCTGGGGCTTTCTATCGTGCATCAGTTTGTGCAATTGATGAAAGGAACCATTTCCGTTGATAGTACGCCGGGAAAAGGCTCCCTGTTCCGTGTCGAATTGCCGCTAAATGAGGCCGAAGAGATGGATATCGATCGCCTCAGTGACGAGCACCATGGCGAGGTCGTGGGACTGGCACCGGGACAACCTACTTATCGCATCCTCATCGCCGAGGATCACCGCGACAACCAGTTGTTGCTGGCCAATTTGATGACCGACATCGGCATGGAGGTAAAAACCGCCGACAATGGCGAAGAGTGCGTGGAGACATTCAAGGAGTGGAAACCGGATCTGATCTGGATGGACCACCGCATGCCGGTAATGGACGGTGACGAGGCCACACGCCGCATCCGTAAAATGCGCAATGGCAAGAAAGTAAAGATCGTCGCCGTCACCGCCTCCGCCTTCAAGGAGCAGCAGGAAGAACTGCTGAATGCCGGCATGGATGGTTTTGTCCGCAAACCCTACCAGTTCAGCGAAATCTACGACAGCATGGCACAGCTACTCGGCGTCGAATTCACCTACAGCGAGGAGGCACCTGTAAAACCTTTACCGAGTGCGCTCACTCCGACACAACTTGAAGCCATACCAATGACAATACTCACTGAACTCCGGGATGCGGCAGAGTCATTGGATCGAGAACGTATTCATACAGCGATAAATCACATTGCCGAACTGGATAAGAAACTCGGCCATGCTCTTTCACATATGGCCGACGAATTCGACTATCCTTCTATATTGGACCTCCTAAAAGCAGTGGCCGGGAAAAGCCACAACACCTGACCAACTTACGAGATTTTCTATGACCACCGCTGACACCGACTACATTCTCGCTGTTGACGACACCCCTGCCTCACTACGCCTGCTTACCGACATACTCAATGCGGAAGGCTACCAGGTACGTTCGGCAATCAACGGCGAGCTGGCCCTGCGCGCGGCCGCGGCGCAGCCTCCACAACTGGTACTGCTTGATGTCAGTATGCCGGGTATGGATGGTTTCGAGGTCTGTCAGCGCCTGAAACAGCATCCTGCTCTGGAAGATATACCGGTGATCTTCGTCAGCGCCCTCTCGGAAATGCAGGACAAACTGAAGGGCTTCGATATCGGCGGTGTCGATTATGTGACCAAGCCTTTCCAGCGGGATGAATTACTGGCTCGGGTACGCACCCATCTCGAGCTTCACCGCCTGCGGCACCATCTGGAAGATGTGGTGGAAGAGCGGACCAATTCCCTGGTGCAGAGCGAAGCCAGATTGATGAACAACCTGCTGGAGACTGTTTCCGCGGTTGCGGCGATGGTTGAACTGCGTGATCCCTATACCGCCGGACACCAGCGTCGGGTCGAACAGGTCGCCAATGCCATCGCCAATGAACTCAAGTTACCGCAGCATCAAATCGAAGGCATTAGTCTTGCCGCGGTGGTGCATGACGTCGGCAAGATCCATATCCCATCCGAGATCCTTAGCCGCCCGGGGCGTCTTAGCGATGTGGAGTTTTCCCTGATCAAGCAGCATCCCGAGACAGGCTATGAAATACTCAAAACCATTGACTTCCCCTGGCCTATTGCCGAGATGGTGCGCCAGCACCATGAACGCATTGATGGTAGCGGCTATCCAAAGGGGCTAAGAGGTGACGAAATTCTGCTGGAAGCACGCATCCTCGCTGTGGCCGATGTTATCGAAGCCATGGCCTCACACCGCCCCTACCGGGCAGGCCTCGGCATCGAAGTGGCACTAAAGGAGATTGAAGATCACAGGGGCACGTTATTCGACCCGGCTGTCACCGATGCGGCGCTGACCCTGTTCCGCGAAAAAGGCTATGTACTCGCTGACTAGCCTTCTCGATAGCGCTGCTATCCGGCCTTCGGGAAGTCACTCTTGCCGCTGTAACGCCTGCAGGATCACCGGGTAATTGAACTCACGCGCAAGAGCGATTAGCTGTTTGTAAACGCTCTGGTCATATTTCTCTACTTGCTGGATTGCCGCCTTTATCCGATCACTATCCAGACTTTGCAGCGCTGTTGTCAGATCGCGACGTAACTTCTCAGGTAATTCACCCAGCATCTCCGCCGTTATGTTCAACTCTTCCTGTTGCGGTTCTGTGCCCTTCTCGTATTCAAATCTCACACCCAGGTGCTTTGACAGGGCGGCGTAGATCTCCTCGGCGCGATAGGGTTTGCGTACGTAATCGTCCATCCCGGCCTTGAGCATTTCGCTTCGCTGCTCGGCAAAGGCCGAGGCGGTCACCGCAACGATCTTCACCTTGTCGCCATCGGGTAACTTACGGATGCGTCGAGTCGCCTCCATGCCGTCCATTACCGGCATGCGCCGGTCCATCCAGATAAAGTGGGGGTCCCAGCTCTGGAACATCTGCACTGCCTCTTCGCCGTTAGCGGCAACTTTCACCTGAAAACCGACCGTTACCAGCAGATGGGTAAGGAGTAGCTGGTTATCGCGCTGGTCTTCAACAACCAGGATGCGATATTCCTGTTGCCCGGGTGCCAGACCAAGCACTTCACCTTTATCGGTTTCCATAGGCCTGCCAATGTCGCTCTCATTCGCCTGCTGCAGCGGCAGGTCAATGCGAAACAGAGAACCCTTGCCCGGTGTGCTTTCAAGGGTGATGCTACCGTCCATCATATGTACGAACTGGCGGGTAATCGTCAGGCCGAGTCCAGTGCCTTTGCTGATACCCTGCTCTCCCAACTGCACAAAGGGCTCGAAGATACGCTTTTGATCCTCAGGGGAAATGCCGATACCGGTATCTTCCACATCGATCAGCAGGTGGCTGGTTTTGTTCTGCATCACCCCCAGACGCAGGTTAACGCCCCCCTCATGGGTGCTCTTGATAGCATTACCCAGCAGGTTGATCAGTATCTGCCGCAGGCGCGCCTCGTCACCGATGATATAGCGTGGAAAACTGGATGACTGGTCCGTTGTTAGACTTATGCCACTGCTCTGCGCACGCAGGGTCATCATATCGATGACATCCCGCACCATTGCGCCCAGATCGAAGGGGGCGCTGTCCAGCTGTATGCGTCCCGATTCAATCTTCGCCATCTCCAGCACGTCATTGATCAGGGTAAGCAGGTGTTCACCGCTACGATTAATGATTTCAGTGTCCTGCCGCAGGTTTTCCGGTAAGTGAGGATCTTTGCGCATCAGGCTGGAGAAGCCGAGGATGGCGTTGAGCGGAGTGCGCAATTCATGGCTCATGTTCGCGAGGAAGACACTCTTGGCACGGTTGGCCGCCTCTGCCGCATCCCTGGCGCTGATCAGTTCCGCCTCGAACTGCTTCTGTGCAGTGACATCGTGCATCGTGCTCACCGCACCGATCTTCTCGCCGCTCTCACTGAACATGGGTTGACCGGCACAGAGCATGAAACGGCGACTGCCATTCCTGTGTTCAATAATCAGCGGCTGTTCACTGATCCGCTCACCGTTAAAGGCACGATAGAGCGGCACCTGCTCGGTCGGCATCAGGGTGACCCCATCCTCCAGAAGCAGCCGGTAGTGCTCCGACCACTGCTCGGCCGGGAGGCTCTCCTGCTCGATACCGTGTATCTCCCGCGTGGCACGATTGAAGTAGGAAAGGATACCGTCTTTGTCGCAGGCGACAATGCCGTCGCTGATGTTCTCCAGTACCGCCTGGGTAAAGACCTGCTGTTGCTGCAACTCTGCAGTCCGCTCATCCACCAGCTCGGAGAGGTGGTCCCGATGCGCCTGCAACTCCTTTTCGCTCTGCGCCAGGGTGTTCAGCATGGCATCGAAGGCGACACCCAGTCTGGCCGCCTCATCCCGGCCTTCGAGCTGCACCCGCTTTAGTCGATCACCACCCTGGATCGCATCCGCCACCTTCTGGATGGCATATAGCCTGCGTGTCACCCGCCAGCCCATGAATGCCGCCAACAGTGAGCCGATAAGAATCGCGGCAATCGCGTTGAGCATGCCGCTGCGGGTAATGTCTCGCAGGCGTTTGGCGGTAGTCTTCTGTCCCAGGCCAACCCGTACCGCGCCGATCTCATTGCCTGCCAGTAACACGGGAGTGGCCACATCCACCAGTTCAGCGGTGTGCTGGATGATGCGTGTTGCCTTGAATCCGCTGCTGGGAAGATCCTGCAGGTATTTCCCCACCACAGCGGTATCACTGTGGGCTAACACCTGTCCCTGCGGATCGAGGATCATGGCGAACATTAGATCCGGGTAACGGCGCTGTGCCTCAATGATCTCCTGCAGGCCCGAATAGTCCCGCGCCGCCAGCCAACCTGAGGAGGAGGTGGCAATACTGTTGCCCAGAGCGGTGGCGTGTTCGGTCTGGCGCTCCAGCAGCATATCCTGCTGGCGATCGGTGAGGTACCAGACGAACAGTGCCATCATCACCGCGTTAAGCAGCGCCACGCCCATGATCAACTGGCCGCGTAAGGTGCCGAATATCGCGCCCGGGAACCGCGTCCACATTTTCTGCACGCCCTGACTCATTTACGCTCCACAGGCCGAACCTCACGCTCGAAGGTGGCGACATAGTCTCGCACCTTGTTGTAACTGGCGTCGGTGGCAGAATGAAAACGGGCCGTCGACATGCCTTGCAGGATTTTTTTCCCTTCCGCACTCTGTTCAAGGGTGATAAGCAGGGTTTGCACCCTGTCGCGCAGCGCGGTGGGGACATCGTCGCGGACCATGACCGAGTTGTTCATCAGCGAGGGGGTCTCCCAGATCAGCTTCAGTTGCGCCGCCTGTTCGGGATGGTCTTGCTGAAACAGGCGCCAGGGCGGTGGCCAGGTGGCCCCGGCAGCGGACTTGCCCAGGTAGGCGTTCATGATCGACGATTCCTGCGAACCTACATAGACATTGGTGATATCCCGGTTGATATCCACACCATTCTGGTAGAGAAAATATTGCGGCATGATGCAGGCGGCCAGCGCGGTGTGTGAGGGGTAACTGACCACCTTGCCCCTGAGATCTTCCGGCTTCTGAAGATCGCTGTCCCTGCGCACGATGAAGATCCCCTTGAAGTCCTCCGCGTCTCCCGCCATGGCAATAACGTGATAACCCACCTTAATCCCTTCCAGGGTGTGCCAGGGGTTGGGTAATAAAAACTCCGGGGTGCGAGCGCGAAATTTGCGCTCGTAGTCCTGGTAGTCCCGTGATGCCTCCAGGTCGAAAGTAACGTCGGGGATCCTTGCGTTGAGATAGTCGACCAGGGGCTGGTAGGCCTCGGCCAGCTTCTTTGGATTATGCAGCGGGTGAATCGCGAGGTGGTAATGGGTAATTTGGCCCGTCACGGGACCGCTGCCGTAGCTGGGACCCGCGGGGGCCTGAGGTGAGGAGTCACAGGCAGTGACAAAGACCAGAATCGGCAGCAGAATCGCCAGTAAACGGATATGAAGCATCTATCAACCTCGTTCTATGCACTCTTTAGCGGCCTCATCTGCAGCATCAAGACAAGCCTCCAGACTCGAGTCTAGACCATGTCCAAGCACGTGGTGCAAACCGCAATTGCGGTCAGGCAGCCTGAGAACTGAGCGGGCATACTGGCCATGCTTGAGAAGGGGAGAATGATGGGTAAAACAGAAGCAAAAGCATATTCCAGGCGGTTTGATGCGGTGTTCGATTTCATCGACAAACATCTGGATGAGGACCTGAGCGTCGAGCGCCTGAGCAGGGTGGCATACTTTTCCCTGTTTCACTTTCACCGCCAGTTCGCTGCCTATGCCGGTATTAATGTCTCCCGTTATGTCCAGTTGATGCGCTTGCGACGCGCCTCATACCAGTTGGTATTTGCCAGCCAAAGACGTGTTACCGACATTGCCCTGGAGGCAGGATTTGAAAACCCGGAATCCTTTTCCCGCGCGTTCAAAAATGCTTTCAATCAAACCCCCTCTCAATTTCGCAAACAACCCGCCTGGCAACCCTGGCTGGAGCGTTATCAGTTCATGAAACGAGAGAGGAAAAATATGATGAAGATTGAAATAGTCGAATTTGATGAAACCATGGTGGCGGTCAAAGAGCACCGAGGCAACCCGACACTTGTAAATGATAGCGCAAAGATATTTATCGACTGGCGTAAATCCAGCGGCCTCTCCCCGGTAAAAAGCAGTGACACCTTTGGCGTTGCCTACGACGACCCCAAAACGACCGAACCGTCGCAGTTTCGCTTCGATATCTGCGGCGAGGTACACGAGCCAATCCCGGAAAATCCACAGGGTGTGATCAACAAGGTAATCCCGGGTGGACGCTGTGCTCGTGTGCGCCATCACGGTTCACACGAACGTATCGATGAAGTCGCCTATTATCTTTATCGTGACTGGTTGCCAGAGAGTGGTGAGGAATTGCGTGATTTTCCGATCTTCTTCCACTACCTCAACCTGATCCCGGAAACACCGGAGCACGAACTGATCACCGATATCTATCTGCCGTTGAAATAGCGGCAACAGGATTCAGCTCTGGTTGAAATAGTCCTGCAGAAATTGATCGAAGTCGACCTTGTCCGCCACTTCGATCTCTTTCTGCTTTTGTATCGAACGGGCAGCCAGTTCTACCAGGGTCTGTTCCCGCTCGAAATCAACGGGAAGTTCAGCAAAGTACCACTGTTGCTCCAGCGATTTGCGCCGCGCAAATTCGAAGAAACTCTCTTTACTGTTACGCATCTCCGCCAGCACCCGCGCCGATGGGGTGAGGTCCGGGTTCTCCACCAGACGACGCTGACGCGCCAGTGCCTGACGATAGGGGTGTTTGCTGGTATTGCCGTCGAGCAGCGCGCAAACCTCTGTCATTGCATCACAGATCTCCAGCGCCCATTCACGCAGTGTGATGGCCTTGCCGCAGCGACTCAGTTTCAATTCCGGTTCACGTCCACGATGGGCAACAACCATTTCGTTCTGATCGATTTCGCTCCGCTCCTGCGCAGAGATTTTTGGACTTTCCTGCAATAGGCAATAGAGCATCAGCGCCTCAAGGAAGTGGAGCTGCATCTCGCTCAATCCCATCGGCTCGAATGGATTCACATCCAGTGAGCGCAATTCAATGTAGCGCACACCACGCTTTTTCAGTGCAAGGGTCGGCTTTTCATATCCCTTGAGTAACTGCTTGGGTCGCACGGTACTGTAGTACTCGTTTTCGATCTGCAGGATGTTGGCGTTCAGCTGACGATACTCGCCGTCCACCTTGACGCCGATCGCCTCGTAGGCGGGATAGGGGGTGTTGATGGCGCAGGTGAGGCTGGCGATATAACTTTCACGGTCATCGTAGTTAGCCTTAATGCCGCTCTCGCTCTCCTTGTTGTTCTGATAACCGATATCGCCCATGCGCAGTGAGGTGGCATAGGGTTCGTAAAAGGTAAATTCATCGTAGGGTTCGAGCGTGGACTCCTTGCCGTTGAGGAAGGATTTGCACACGGCCGGTGAGGCACCGAACAGATACGGTATCAACCAACCCAGACGTTGCAGATTACGTAGCAGATCGAAGTAGCGATCCGATTTGTAATCCTGCATGTTGCGATCATCCCCCTCCAGTTGTTGCAGTGCCTGCCAGAAGGCATCACTGAAGGAGTAGTTGAAGTGCATCCCGGCGATTACCTGCATCACTCGACCGTAGCGATGGCCGAGACCAACTCGGTAAGTCGTTTTCATCTTGCCCGCATTGGATTCACCGTAGCGCGCCACAGGAATGCTCGATTCGCCCGCGACCACACAGGGCATACTGGCCGCCCAGAGAAACTCCTTGTCGAGTCGGTTAAAGACAAACTGCTGCAGATCGCGTAGATAGGTCAGCGCATCACTCGCCGCATGGAACGGCGGGGTGATGAACTCCAGCAGCGCCTCGGAGTAGTCGGTGGTGATGTAGGGGTGAGTGAGTGGTGAACCGAGAATCCCCGGGTGGCGGGTCTGGGCAATCTCCCCCTCCTGGTTGACGCGCAAGGTCTCTTTTTCCAGGCCCATCATACCGCCCTTGAGCAGCGGTGCGAGATTGGCCGCCTCGATGCGGGCGACCTGCTGTTTTACTGAATAGGGCAAGTTCGTTTCCGGGAATTCTGTATGGGAGATGGAGAGCGATTATAGCCAATCGTGGCGGATGATGATTTTTTCAAGTGTCGCGTCTATTAATCCCCGGAGAGCTTCAGGTGGCTAATATCGATCTCCGGCTCCTCGGGCGCTTCCGCTTCCACCAGGATAACCCCCGGTTCATCGAGACTCATGCCGCTCAGATCCACATCAAGCTCAGGCATCTCTTCCTCTTCACTGATCCGCGCACCCGGTGCGTCGAGGCTCAGGCCGCTCACATCGACATTCAACGGCGGCGGCTCCTCATGCTCTACCAGGTCGGCCTCACTCTGATCCAGAGTGATACCACTGGTATCGATCTGTGGTGGTGGTACCTCTTCGTGTTCAACGATTCGGGTTCCCGGTGCATCAAGAGTGGCACTGGCCAGTTCACCCAGACCCTGCGGCGCCTCCTTGATCACAAAGCGGTATTCACCCTCTTCTCCCGCGGCGATCTCGGCTTCACTTTTACCCGCAGGCGCGTCAGATGACGAGGGAACAGGCGCGGCGGGAGTGGCAGGCGTCGCTTCCGCGACAGGGAGCGGTGACACCGCAGCGACAGGTTGTGGAGCGGGAGGCGGTGACACTGCCGCGGCCGGTTGTGGTGCAGGTGGCGGTGCGGCAGGTGTGGCGGCGCTCTGCTCTTTGGCTTCGCAGATCGCCCCCGCCTTCTTCATCGCCATCATGTATTTCAGGGCGGTCTCTTCATCCACACCCTTCTTGATCATCACCGGCATACCGATGAAAAGACGTTCGATCTTTGCCACATCGGTCTTGAAGAGCATGGCGACGTTGGCCTTGACCTTATCTATCGCCGCGCCCTCTACCAATTTTCCGGTAAACAGCACGTCGAACTTCTTTTCACTCATGCCCTTCTCTCCGGTTCACTGATCACATTTGTATTTCATAAGGGAAAAATACGCCCTGAGAGTGGATGGGGCAAGGGAGGCCTCCCTTACCGCTTAAACAGCTTGTCCAGAAAGCGCCGCAATTCGTCCCAGGAGGCCTTGTCCGCCTTCTCATTGTAGGCCAACGGCAGATTGAAACGCTGACCGAACTCGTCCGCCTGAGGGTTGGTAAAGCTGTGTTTGGCGCCGGGATA
>JBNKBG010000009.1:0-48126 GCA_050287105.1 Thiohalomonadaceae bacterium | reverse complement strand
TGATCGCCTGTAACAGCAGCGGTTCGTAGGTTTCCTTGTAGAGCGCCACATCGCCCACGGAAAGCGCACCGAGGGTTTCGCCGTGGTAGCTGTTGGAGAGGGTAATGAAACGGGTCTTTTTCGTCTGGCCCTTGTTGCGCCAGTAGTGGAAGCTCATCTTTAGCGCCACTTCCACCGCGGCGGAGCCGTTGTCGGTATAGAAACAGTGATTCAATCCTGCTGGCGTGATCTTCACCAGCCGTTCTGCCAGTTCCACTGCGGGGGCATGTGAGAAACCGGCGAGGATCACATGCTCCAGCTGATCGATCTGATCCTTGAGTGCGGCATTGATACGTGGATTGGCATGACCGAAAAGATTGACCCACCAGGAGCTGATGGCGTCGAGGTAACGGTTGCCGTCGAAGTCTTCCAGCCACACCCCTTCGCCGCGTTTGATCGGCACCAGCGGCAGCGACTCATGATCCTTCATCTGGGTGCAGGGATGCCACAGCACCGACAGATCACGCTGCATCCAGTCGCGATTATTCATCAGCGCAGCAGGTAGTCGGCGGCGATACCGAGAAACACGGCCATGCCGAAGTAGTGGTTGTTGAGGAAGGCGCGGAAGCTGAGTTGCGGATCGCGATCGCGAATCAGGTATTGCTCGTAGAGGGCAAAGCCGGTGGCAACCAGCAGGCCGATCAGATACGGCAGACCAAGACCGAACGCGAGTCCACCGACGGCGAGCAGTGCCAGGGTCAGCAGTTGCATCAGGCCGATGCCGAAGCGATCGAAACGACCCATCAGTATCGCTGCTGATTTAACGCCGATTTTCAAATCATCTTCGCGGTCACAAATGGCATACATTGTGTCGTAGGCCAATGCCCAGAAGATGTTGGCGACGAAAAATATCCAGGCGTTGATCGGGATCTCGCCCATCTGTGCGGCAAATGCCATCGGGATGGCCCAACCAAATGCGACGCCCAGGTAGGCCTGCGGCAGATGGGTAACGCGTTTCATGAACGGATAACTGGCAGCAAGGAAGGCGCCGGGGATCGCCAGCAGGATAGTGAGTTTATTCATCAACAGCACCAGCCCGAGGGAGATCAGGCAGAGTACGGCAAACACGCCTACCGCCTCGATGGGCTTGATCGCGCGACGCGCCAGCGGACGCTCTTCGGTACGACTAACATGCGGGTCAAAGTCACGGTCGGCAAAGTCGTTAATCGCGCAGCCCGCGGAGCGCATCAACACCGTGCCGAGGACAAACACCAGCAGCACCAGCGGATCCGGCCTGCCCTCGGCGGCGATCCACAGCGCCCACATGGTCGGCCAGAACACCAGATAGATACCGATGGGCCGATGCAGCCGGGTCAGCAGATAGTATTCATAGAGGCGTTGTTTGAGCAGTGGCGAAGACATGGCGAGAGTTTACCCGAATGGGCGATATAGATCAGCGCTTCGGCGGGCGGATCGCCCAGACTACGAGGGCAATCACCAGTGCAAGGATAATCAGCTCGGCAAAGACCATTCCAGTCCTCGCAGGAATTCGTTAACCAAGGGCGCCACCGCGTTCGGGTGCTCCATGTGTAGATGGTGTCCACCGTGCAGCACCACGTGCCGTAGCTGTTTGACACAGCCCTTGCGTGCCTCCAGTTCACTCCAGCCCTGCAACGCACCATCGTCGGCGCTGATCAGGAGTGACGGCGTTTCGATGTTACGCAGGATGGCCTCGGCCTGCTCCTCGCTGTAGTAATGGGTACCGGCAGCTTCCAGGCGTGGATCATGTGACCAAAGGTAGCCATCTATGCCTTTGTGCATACCGCGGCGAGCGATCAATGTCGCCGCTTCGGCAGAAATGGCAAAACGGCCCAGGCGTTGGCGAATCTTCACCGCACTCTCCAGATCGGGCCAGGGACGCGGCGCTTTTGTTTTATTCGCTTCACTAAACAGGATGCGCAGGCGTTTCACCTCCTGTTCCGGCCTGACTGCCAACGGGCCAATGCCATCAATCATAACCACTCCAGCGACCCGCTCAGGTATTGCGGCTGCGGTAATACTGACAACAGAAGCCCCCATGGAGTGACCGATCAGGGCGAAACGCTCCCAGCCCATGGCATCGGCCAGGGCGACGATCCAGCGGCAACCGTCCGAGAGATGGTAGTCGGCAGATTCAGATAGATGATCCGAATGTCCATGCCCAATCAGGTCCAGCGCCAGCAGATGAGCATTTTTTAGCAGTGGCGCCATCGGTAGAAAGGAGGCGGCGTTATCGAGCCAGCCGTGAATAGCGATCACCGGATACTCCCCGCCCGCCCATTCGAGTGTGGAGAGTCGTAGACCCCTTAGTTGGAAATCCCTTTCTTTTGGCATTGTTCTATTTCCCACTGAGATATCGACGGTCATCGAAGGAACCAATCCACTCCGGACGGAATAGCACCAGGCTGGAGGTCAGCATGCCGGTAAAAAATCCCTCGGCAAAGAGCATCATCGGGGTAAAGGGCAGATAGCGATAATAGATATCATCCCAGTCATACCCCCCACAGCAATAGAGCAGGATACAGGTGGTGATCACCAACAGCAGCATGGTAAGTATGGCGCAAAAGAAACCGTTAAACAGGGTGTAGACGAAAAAGTGTTTGGGTAGATAGATCTGCGAAATACGATAGATGAAATAGCTGAACAGCACCGGGCCGATGATCATCATCAAGGCATTGAGTGAGTAGGCACCCCATTCGATATTGCCATATATCCCTTGCCCCACCAGCACCAGACTGAGGGTGAGGATGGCGAACTTCCAACCGAACATCAGCATCACTAACGTTGCGCCAAGCAGGTGGAAATTCATCCCTGGACGGATACCGGCCTTAACGCTCCACAACAGGGTCAAGACCACGGCAGCACCCAAAAAAACGTGCAGGTTCTCCTTGTCACGCAATTTGTACCAGGGGGCGCTGTAAAGTATCCAGAGCAACAGTGGTACATAGAGGAAATTGGCTCCCCAATAAAAGAAGTCTGGAAACAGATGGAGAGGAAGATTCATTATATATTACCCGTCTGGTGGGGATCGGCGACCGTTCCGAAAATACACCCACTTAATATGAGTGATACTACACCAAGCGGAAAAAGAAAAAAGGCCGCGAAGGCGGCCTGTTGTCAGCAGCAGCGGTGGCGTTAATGTTTATTGCGGTAGTCTTCGATCGCTGCGCGAATCGCATCCTCTGCCAGCACCGAACAGTGAACCTTTACCGGTGGCAATGCCAGTTCGGCAGCGATATCACTATTTTTGATCGTGGTAGCCTCATCCAGCGTCTTACCCTTGAGCCACTCGGTGACCAGGGAGCTGGAGGCGATGGCGGAGCCACAGCCGTAGGTCTTGAAACGGGCATCTTCGATGACACCTGTATCGTCAACCTTGATCTGTAGTCGCATTACGTCGCCACATGCGGGGGCGCCTACCATACCGGTTCCGACCCGGTTGTCGTCATTGGGAAAAGTCCCTACGTTTCTTGGGTTTTCATAGTGATCCAGAACTTTGTCACTGTAGGCCACGGGCACCACCTCTATACCTGACTATTTGAGTCAACTATAGGGTCGGAAGCCTTGTCCGTCAAGGATTAACCGGGATTTCAATAGCAGTTCTAGAGCGGGGAATAGTCGATTGTGCGCTGCTCGCGATAGTCGTTACGACGACAGTAGCGCAGCAGGTCATGCAATAACTGGTTGATCTGGCGTTTTTCATCACGCTGATAGCGAGACCCACCTTTGACCTGATAACGGGCCGGAATGCGGTGGCAACCCTGGTAGGCACTCACCTCAACCAGTCGCGCATCGTGACAGAGGTGAAGTTGCATGGAGAGATCCGGCATCCACACTCCGTCAATGAAGAACGGCTTACGCAATTGAATGATGGTGGTATAGGCGCAGCGCTCAAGGATCAATACCTCCAGCGCCTGTTGCACACCATCCTCGGAGGCCAGGAGATAACGATCGGCACCCGCTTCCATCTCCGGCAACAGTTGTTGCAACAGACGATAGTTCTCCTCGAACAGCCACAGAGGGCTGCGCGGCGCGGAATGAACGATAGTGTGTGTCATAGGAATAACTCTAACACAGCAAAAGCAGAGCAAAGAACCGGATTAATTTTTTTGTGAACTTGACAAAGAGAGTGACTAGCGACTAGCTAGATCTGTTCCAGAAGTTGTGCGCGCAGTCGCGCATGGGCCTGACTAAGTAACTGACTGATACGCGATTCGCTAACACTCAGCACCGCGCCGATCTCCTTGAGATTGAGATCCTGTTCGTAATAGAGGCTCATGATCAATTGTTCGCGTTCGGGCAATTTCGTAATCGCTGCAACCAACTGCTCACGGAACTGTTCATCTTCCAACCGCTGTTGTGGTAATGGCCCGTTATGACTGAATTGCTCAAAACCACCCTCTTCGCTGGCGGTGATCTCATCGTAACTGAGCAGATGACAGACCGTGGTATCACGCAGTTGTTGATGATATTCGGTGAGACTGATACCCATCTCAGACGCGATCTCCCGATCACTCGGTTCACGTCCATCAACGGTACCAATACGTTGAATCGCCCTACTGATTTCACGGCCTTTGCGATGCACGGACTTTGGTGCCCAGTCATTACGGCGCAATTCATCCAGCATGGCACCGCGAATGCGAATGGAGGCGTAGGTTTCGAAGCTGGCACCCTGGCGCGGATCGTATTGTCCTGCCGCATCGAGCAGACCAATTAGACCGGCCTGAATCAGGTCATCGACCTGCACACTGGCTGGCAAACGCCCCATCAGATGGTAAGCGATCTTTTTCACCAACGGCGCATAACGATTGACCACCTCGTCCATGCTGGCGAGACCTTGCGCTGTGTACATTGAATGTGAGTTTCACTGTTACCGGCGATAACAATGAGTATGACAGAGGATGAAAAAACGCGCCAAGCTAACCACGGTATTGCAGACAAACAGACGCAGGAGTGCCCTGCGCCTGCAATATCCCTACTCAGGCAAAATAGTCCACAACCCCAAGGGGAACCCTGCTTTCATGCAGGATAACTTCACCTTCCGCTTCATTTTCTGCCAGGCCCGCTTGTGAGCCATTGAGATGGCGCCCCTCATCACCGACTCCCGCCTGTCGCTGGCTGTCGCCGAAGGAGTGTTGTGAAACATCGGCCTGCCCGAGATTAAGCCCCTGCTCACCCAACATTTCACGTAGTCGGGGCAATGCGGCTTCGATCGCTTCCCGGGTAGTGGCGTGGTGGGCCACGAAATTGACATGGGTCTGATCATTTTGCATCGAGATCTTGATTTCGATGGGACCGAGTTCGCGTGGATTAAGTTGAATCTGCGCCTGCTGGATATTGCTTCGTGTCATCCAGACGACACGTTCACCCATGGCCTGATCCCAGCCAGCCTGTTGCACCGGTAGTGCCAAGGTCATCTGTGCGGGCAGGCTGGATGCCGAGGGTTGTCCAGGAGCGGCCGCAGCGGCACCGTTGGTGGTGGAGAGGTTAAGCATCTCACCGAAGTTGCCCTGATTACTGCCTGAACTGTTCACCAGAGTAAACAACGCCGCATCGCTCTTGCCCTGACGCAACGCCGCCTGTCCACCAGCATCACTTCCTGCACCGGATTGATTGAGCAGTGTCAGATCGTGCAGACGCAAACTGGAAAACGACAATGCCTCATCCGTGTCGGCACTTGGCTCGGTGATGGCATCAGCGCCTTTCGTGGTCATTGCAGGCGCGACAACAGCTTTACTCTCTGCGGTCGTAGTGAATACCTGCTTCGCATCCTGCTGAACCAGTGTCTGCAAAATACCTTGTGCATCATCCTCAACATCGGCCAACGCCGCTTCGTCACTCTCAAGGAGTGCCGCTTCATCCTCCAGGGTGGCAACAGGCGGCAAATTCTTGCCGCTGGCGGCAATCTCTGTCGGCTCAACCGCTTCGCTCAGCGACGCCTGATCGGACGACTCCTGCTCATCGGTTTTCGCTGTATGAGTGGGCGACTGCACATTAGAAGATGCCCCCACCGTGGCTTCATCCTTGCTGTGACGCGGTTCAGCGCTACGCGAGACCTGTTCGAACTCACGGGAAAAGGCACCGTCGTCGCCACTTTTGTTACTGCCACCCAGCCCGTTATCATTCGGCTTTGTACCCAACAGGGCGGCGGCGGGATTGGTTTGTACCATTGGAAGACTCCTTCTCTCTTCTCTCTCTTGTCACAGCAAGATGCGGGCCAAAGTTTGGTGCCGCGCGTGAGATCAGCGTTTTTTGTGCAGACTGTTGTTTAGTGCGTGTTCGTCATTCTCTTTCTGTTCACGTTTGTTGGCGTGGTACTGCTCATCACGGCGATAACGTTCGGCAACGTTGTCCAGCACCTGGCTCTTGCTGTGAGCATTTTGCCAGGAGTGACGCTTGCGCTCCTGCTCATGCCGCGCCTGCTCCACAATCATCTCCTGTTGGCCAATCGCCAGACTGAGATTTTGCAAAAAGCGCTGCATCTGTTGCAGACGTGAAGCAAGAACCCCGTTCTTTCCCAGCTCTTCTATCTGTCGATCATACTCGTCACGGTACTGGCGCAATTCGAGCAGGCGTTGCTCCTGCTGTTGCAGCGACTGCACACTGTGCCCCAGTGCCCGTGCCGCATCCTTTTCTCTGGATTCGTTGAGGCGTTGCATTGGTTTAAGACGGTCGGATTTGGTCATACGTAACTTACCTTCTGGTCTGTAACGCACCGACGCTGCGTTGTTCAAGCGGCTCTGGTGTCAGTTGTGACAACTCAGTGAGATCGTGCAGGCTGGCCGCAAAATCGACCCGTGTATTCATGCCCTGTTGCAAAAACTCAACCACGTGTGGTCGCAAAGCGATAGCATCATCGATCTGCCGATCACTGCCACGGGCATAGGCGCCGACACTGATCAGATCGCGATTCTTTTCATAGGTTGAGTAGACACGCTTCAGCCAACGTGCTGCCTGAATATGTTCCTCGTCACTAATCTGATCCATAGCGCGGCTGATGGAGGCCTCGATATCGATGGCGGGATAATGCCCCTCCTCCACCAGACGACGTGACAACACCACATGGCCATCAAGAACCGAACGCGCAGCATCGGCAATCGGATCCTGAGGATCATCACCTTCCGTCAATACGGTGTAGAAAGCGGTTATGGAGCCTCCGTTGGCATCGCCGTTTCCGGCACGCTCAACCAGTTGCGGGATGCGTGCAAAAACCGAGGCGGGATATCCCTTGGTGGCCGGCGCTTCACCAATGGCCAGCCCCAGTTCCCGTTGTGCCTGGGCATAACGCGTGAGTGAGTCCATTAGCAGCAGTACATTCTGTCCCTTGTCACGAAAATATTCAGCTATGCTGGTTGCCATGGCTGCACCATGCATGCGCATGACCGGTGTATTGTCTGCCGGTGCGGCGACCACTACGGCACGCGACATACCTTCGGCGCCAAGAATATTATCGATAAACTCTTTGACCTCACGCCCACGTTCACCAATCAGACCCACCACGATCACATCGGCAGTAGTAAAACGGGTCATCATACCCAGCAGTACACTTTTACCGACACCGCTACCGGCAAACAGTCCCATGCGTTGACCGCGACCGACGGTGAGCATGCTATTGATGGCACGCACGCCGACGTCGAGCGGTTCGTCAATGGGTTTCCGCGCCATAGGATTGATAAAGTGTCCTGTCAACGGCATCCGCTCACGGGTGCCAAGCGGTCCTTTACCATCAAGGGGATTCCCTGCACCGTCGATCACTCGACCAAGCAGTTGCTCACCAACCGGCGCATCATAGACTCGGCCAGTGGGTACGACGCGTGAATTGGGACCAATACCGCGCACATCGCCGGTCGGCATTAAATAGAGATGTTCTCCGGCGAAACCGACCACCTCGGTTTCAACCGCGCTGCCGTTGCTGTTTTCAATCAAACAACGTGAGCCGATGTCTGCCTGGATACCTTCCGCCTCGACGGTCAGACCTACCATTCTCGTGATCCGTCCCTCGACCAGCAGTGGCAGCATTTCAGCCAGTTGCTCACGCCCAGCGGCCAGGCGTGCACTCCAACGTGCGGCGACCTGCTGTGGATCACGCATCATCATCGACACGCGAGCCTCCCAGCAATTCGGTGAGAATGGCGTTGAGTCTCTTCTCCAGACTGGCATCGATACGTGAAGTATCACTTTCAACCCGGCAACCGCCACGGGTAAGCACCATGTCTTCGACAATCTTCCACGGCGCAGTGTCGTCTTCCTCGGTACTCAGCGTCTCACGCACCAGCGCGGCATCATCGGGATGGAGATGGATACGAATATTGCGTGCTGAGGAGGGCAGTTCAGCCATCGCCTCACGTACTACGGCGATAATCTGCTCCGGGTCCTGTTCAATTTCGCGACGAATAATCTGCCTGGCAACTGCCATCGCCAATGCGATCAACTCCTGTTCAACCTGATCATCCGCTGCCTGGAGAGGTTCAGCCAGTGCATTCAGGATCTGTTTAAGACGCTGCAACTGCGCAGTGATCTCTTTCTGCGCGGCTGCCAATCCTTCCTTATGCCCCTGCTCGAAACCTTCCTGGTGTGCCTGCTTATGGATCGCTTCGAGTTTTTCCGCCGTCATCGGTTGCATACTGTTGAACGCATCGCGCCCTTCGACCACCGGGAGTTCCCAGCGCTCGTATGCGCTCTGCTTGCCGTCGATGAGTCTAGACAAACTCTTCTCCTGCACCACCTAGTGAGATATCTCCGGCCTCGGCCATACGACGGGCAATAGCGAGGATCTCTTTCTGTGCATTTTCCATATCGCTTACCCGAACCGGACCGCGTGCCTCAAGATCGTCACGCAGCATCTCTGCAGCCCGTTTGGACATATTCTTGAAGATTTTTTCCTTGAGTGCCTCCTCCGAACCCTTGAGTGCAAGGATAAGGCTGTCGGAAGAGACTTCGCGCAGTAGCGCCTGAATACTGCGGTCGTCCAGATCGATCAGGTTATCGAAGACGAACATCAGGTCTTCAATCGACTGGCCCATGTCCGCATCGACTTCCTTGACCTTCTCCATGATCTGCGCTTCAAGCGCGGTGTCCATGAAGTTGAGAATATTGGCCGCGGTTTTGGTGCCACCGACACTGGAGGATTTAATGCTGGAACCGGAGCCCTCGAACTGTTTCTCCAGAATCTCATCGAGTTCCTGCAAGGCACTAGGCTGGATACCATCAAGACTGGCGATGCGCATCATCACATCCGCTCGCATATTTTCCGGCAACAGAGAAAGTACTGCGGCGGCCTGATCGCTATCCAGGTAGGAAAGGACGATGGCGATGATCTGCGGATGTTCAAAACGAATAATCTCTGCAATCGCTCTGGGTTCCATCCACTTGAGTGCCTCAAGACCTTTGGAGGAACGACCGATCAGGATTCGGTCGATCAACTGCCCGGCTTTTTCGTTACCCAGGGCAGAGGTCATGACATTACGCAGATAGTCCTCGTTACCTGTACCAAGGGCGGTATGGGTACTCAGAGTCTCGGCAAAATCCGACACCACATTGGTCACCTGTCCCTTGGTGACGTTGCCGATGGTAGCCATCGCCTCGCCTACTTTCTGCACCTCTTTCGGCCCGAGGTGTTTCATAATTTCTGCGGCAGCAGACTCGCCAAGGCTCATCAACAGTACTGCCGCCTGCTCTGCCCCGCCCAGCTTTGGATTCGATGCTTCAGCCATTATTTGTCTTCCGCGATCCAGTTACGTACAACCTGCGCAACAAGTTTAGGATCATCCTTTACCACCTGCTGTACCATTTCGATGTTATCTTCATAGGCGCCATGTCCCGGCAGTTTGATCAAACCCTCTTTGTCACCACCGATACTCAACCGATCATCAGCCAGACCACCACCGCTGCCTGCTGGCAGCATGTCTGACGACATAGGTTTCACCGCTGCCAGGTTGCGCATCATGGGTCGCAACACCATAAAGATCAGCAGTGCACCCAGTACAACTGCCGCAAATATCTTGACCAAATCGACAACCCAGGGCTGCTCCCAAATCGGCTCAGCAGGCAGTTCCTCGATCGCCTCAGGCTGCTTGAAGGAAGCATTGATCACATTGAGGGTATCGCCACGCTGTGCACTGTAGCCAACAGCCTCCTTGACCAGTGCGGTGATGCGATCCATCTCCTCCTGACTGCGCGGTTCACGCACCTGCTCGCCCGCGTCATTCACGGTCACGCGATCATCCACCACCACCGCGATGGAGAGGCGTTTGATATTGCCACCGCCCATGCGGGTATGACTGATGGTGCGATCCAGCTCGTAATTCGTCGTGGAACTGCGGCGGGAATTCTGCGGGCCGCTGGGAGTCACCGGTTGGCCGGTGGCGTCGAACAGGGTTTCCGGTGCGGTGGCATTCGCCGGGGGCTGATTGGAAAGGGCACCCGGTATGCCCTGGGCTGTCGCCCCACTACCACTCTGCTCTTCGGTCACCTTTTCACTGCGCAGTGCGGGCAGATCCGGGTTATAGGCCTCGCTGGTCTGTTCGGTGACAGTGTAATCAACCTCGGTGGAAACCTGGGCACGTACGCCACCGATACCGACGATGGGAGCGAGGATATCCTCAATACGATCGATGTAGTTGCGTTCCAGATTGCGGGTGAAATCAAACTGGTCCTGATTCATCGCCATGTCGGCATTGGATTTTTTGCTGCTCAACAGATGACCTGCCTCGTCTACCACAGTCACCCGTTCCGGTTCGAGACTGGGAATACTGGATGCCACCAGATGAGTAATTGCGGCGACCTGTCCAGCTTCCAGCAGACGTCCGGCATAAAGATTCACCAGCACCGAGGCACTGGGTTGCTGACGCTTACGCACAAAGACGGATTGCTTGGGCATGGCCAGATGAACCCTGGCACGCTCGACACTGCTGATAGTCATGATAGAACGAGCCAGCTCCGTCTCCAGTGCATGCTGATAACGGGTGGTCTCCATGAACTGGCTGGTGCCGTACTCCTGTTTCTGCTGCAACAGTTCCAGCCCCATGCCACTGCTCTTGGGCAGACCTTCACCGGCCAGTTGCATGCGGATCTCCTGCAGCCGCGAGGAGGGCACCATCACCGCGCCGGTACGTGCGTCGAGCTTGAAGTCGATATTGCGTTGCTTCAACACGTTGGCGATTTCGCCGGTCTCTTTCTCACTGAGGCTGGCGAAGAGGATGTCGTAGTTGGAGGTCCAGGTCCAAAGCACCAGGGCAACACCGAGCGCCGCCACCGCAGCGAAGCCGAACAGGACGCCAAGTTGGCGTAGTGCCGGCAGGGCGATAAAACCTTCGGCAAATGAACCTACAGAAGCTGTGGATGTCGCGTCAGCCATAGTCGTTTAACCATCCGTTCAATATGTCTAGAGTATGGATCAGGCTTCGAAAACTACACCTGCATTCGCATAATTTCCTGGTACGCCTCGACCACCTTATTGCGCACCTGCACCATTCCCTCGAAGGCGAGTCCCGCCTTGGCCTTGGCGATCATGACGTCTGGCAGGGATACCTCGGCACTCCCCATCTCGAAGGCACGGGTCAGATCGCCCGCCTGGTTTTGCATCTCGTTCACCTTGCCGATGGACTGGCTCAACATGGAGGAAAAGTTGTCGGCAACCGGGGTAGCCGCTGCGGCACCCTGCGGTTTGATACCGGCCTGCGCCGCGGCGGTGCGAAGCTGCATCAGTAACTGGTTTGTGTCGATGGTATTCATCCTGCCCTCCACTTCGGGTGTCTGCTTTCTGACGGTTGTTTCTCTCTATGCATTTTGCAGGCCAACGTCATCCACTGAATATCCGGAGTCTCGCATCTGCGCCAGCTTGTAGCGCAGGGTGCGCGGGCTGATCCCCAGCTGTTCAGCCGCCTGCTTGCGGCTGCCCCCCTGCAGGGCCTGCATAATCAATTCATATTCCCGTTGCCGCAGATCGCTGTTCAACTTCTCCCCCTCCCCTTTCTCCATCGCGGGGGGACTAAGCGACGGCGTACTAACCTCCACGTGCTCAAACATCAGGTCGGTTGCATCAATGGTATCGCCGCTGGTCAGGATCAGTGCCCGCTGCATCAGGTTATCCAGCTCACGCACATTGCCGGGCCAGGCGTAGCGACGCAGCAGGACTCGGGACTCGGCACTCAGCTGCGGCACCGTCTGGCTGCCATTGCGACTAGCACGCTCCAGTAGCATTTGCGCCAGGGGGACAATGTCGGCGGGACGTTCACGCAAAGGCGGCAGATTCAGGGGAAAGACGTTAAGCCGATAGAACAGGTCTGCACGGAAACGACCCTCTTTAACCATGCTGCGCAGATCGCGATTGGTGGTCGCCAGCACCCGCACATTCAAATCGATCACCTTGCCGCCACCAAGTCGCTCCAGTTCCCGCTCCTGCAATACCCGCAGTAGTTTGGCCTGCAACCCCAACTCCATTTCCGAGATCTCATCCAGCAACAGGGTGCCGCCCTCGGCCTGTTCAAATTTGCCCGGTGTGGTTTTATAGGCACCGGTAAACGCCCCTTTCTCGTAACCGAAGAGGGTCGCTTCCAGCATGTTCTCGGGAATAGCTGCACAGTTAATCGCTACAAAGGGACCCTCGGCACGGGGAGAGTGGGTGTGGATATAACGGGCAAAGACCTCCTTACCGCTACCACTCTCGCCACTCAGCATTACCGTGGCATCGCTTTGCGCCACCCGTTGCGCCAGGTGCAATAGCTCGACGCTAACCGGGTCCTCGGCCAGCGGCGCGGTGTCGTCGTACTCGCTGAGGGCGTAGCGCGACACCGCATTGACCAGTATGTCGGCCTCGAACGGTTTCATCAGGTAGTCCACCGCGCCATCGCGCATCGCCTCTACCGCCTTCTCCACCGAGGCGTAAGCGGTCATCAGCAGCACCGGTAGTTCCGGATAAGCTTCACGTACCTTGCGCAACAGGGTGTGGCCATCCATTCCCTGCATGTGGACGTCGCTGACCAGCAGATGGAAACCCTCCTGCTGCAACAGCTCCAGTGCCATCGCGCCGTGTGTCGCGTGTTGCGCCTCGTAACCAGAGGCATCCAGAGTATCGAGTAACGCCTCGGCCAGGGCGGCATCATCTTCGACAATCAATACTCGCTGACGCATGCTGCTCACCTCTGTGCCGCCGTTGCTACGGTTGCAGTGCTTTCGGCAGTGAAATCGGATGCAATGGGGAAGCGCAGGGTAAAACATGCACCCTGCCCTGGTTTGGAATCGAGACTAATCTTGCCGCCCATGGATTGCACTACGGCACTAACCACCGCCAATCCCAGACCGGAGCCACCAGGGCGACCAGAGACGAAAGGTTCGAAGATCCGTTGCTGTTGATCGGTTGCGATCCCCGGGCCGTCGTCACGGATGGATAACTCACACCAATCATTCACTGCCGTGGATCGCAGACGAATCTGCCTTGCCCCCATCTCCAGCGCATTATTAAGCAAATTTTGCAGTGCACTTTTGAGCAACACGCGATTACCCAAAATCATCTGTCCGGCATTACTCAATTCCATGCTGCACGACGCACCTGACTTTTCGCACTGCCGCTGCATCTCACCCAGTAGCGCGGAAAACAGCTCTTCCGGGGAGAACCGCTCCCGTTCACCGCGACCATCGCGTGCAAACAGCAGCATGTCGTTAATCAACCGCTCCAGTCCCTTGAGGCTATCCATCGCCTTGCCCACGAAGCGCTCGCGCTTCTCCTGCGGCAAACGGGAGGATTGCATCTGCGAGACGTAGAGCATGGCGGAGGCAAGCGGGGTACGGATCTGGTGCGCCAGACTGGCGGCCATACGACCCATGTCGGCAAGGCGGCGGCTATGTTCGAGACGAGAACGCAACTGCTGGGTATCCGTGACGTCATGCAACATCAACACCTGCCCCGGTTCACTACCCAGTGGGCGGGTGGAGAGCGTCACCAGGCGACCGTTACGCAGTTGCAGAGCATCGGCAACCGGCGCCTGCACCGGAAAGAGTTCGCGGATCAACTCACGCCAGAGCCGGCCACGCAAAGGGAGTTGCAACAGTTGCTCCGCTGCGGGATTACATTCCGTCACTGTGCCACGGCCATCCAGCACCAGCACAGCGGCAGGCAGGGCATTCATCAATGCATTCAGGCGCTCTGCCAGACGCAGCTTCTCGTCTTCCGCGCTGTTGCGCTGACGCCGGGTCTCCTCCAGCACAGCATTGATCCAGACGGCATCGGCGACAGGCGTCGCCACGCCAGAGCGCGCCCCCATAGGGGTAGCGGGAGGAGTGGTTGTGGTGTGGCTGGAGAGCGGTTGGCTCATCGCATTGGCTCCGAAACGGGTTTCGGAGCTATGCGATGCAAACAGTGTGCCTGTTATTTATAGCCTTTTAGATCAATAAGTTAAGTCAATACTGGATAGCAGCGGTCAAAATGTTGACATCACTCGAAGCGCTGCATCTCGTATTTACGCATCTTCTCCACCAGGGTGGTACGACGCAGGTTGAGTAGCTTGGCGGCCTGGGCCACCACCCCGTCTGCCGCATCCAGTGCCTGCTGGATCAGGCTGCTCTCCAGCGTCGAGAGGTACTCCTTCAGGTCAACCCCTTCAGTGGGAAGACTGGAGGTCACCACACCCATGTCACGATCATCGATGGCATGAATGTCAACCGGAGTTGAGGGAAGCGGGATGGTGCTATCGGTCGCAGATCCCTCGACCTGATATTTTGGCGGCAGGTCGTTGACGTCAACGATCCCCTGCGGATAGAGGATCACCAGACGCTCCATCAGGTTGGAGAGTTCACGCACATTTCCCGGCCATGAGTAGCGAGCCAACGAGGAGAGTGCGGCGGCAGTCAAACGCACACTACCTCTACCTTCGCGCTCCAGACGGGCGATCAGTTCCAGCGCCAAACTGGGAACATCTTCGGGACGTTCGCGCAGTGCGGGCAGATCGATGGGAAAAACATTGAGACGGTAGAACAGGTCTTCGCGGAATTCACCATTACTGATCCGCTCTTCCAGATTTCGGTGAGTGGCGGCAATTACCCGAACGTTACAGGGTGTAGAAGTGTTGCTACCGACCCGCTCGTAGGTTCGTTCCTGCAACACACGCAGCAACTTAACCTGCATCGGCAATGGCATATCGCCGATTTCGTCGAGGAACAGGGTACCGCCCTCGGCAATTTCAAAGCGTCCCTGACGCGCCGTCAGGGCCCCGGTGAAGGCGCCTTTAACATGGCCAAAGAGTTCGCTCTCCAACAGTTCGGCGGGGATCGCACCGCAGTTGACCGGTACGAAAGGTCCATCACGTCGGGAAGAGAGGTGGTGCAGACTCTTCGCCACCACCTCCTTACCTGTGCCGGATTCACCGAGGATCATTACGCTGGCCTCGGAGTCGGCAACCTGTTCGATGAGGTGGCGCACTTCGCGCATCGGTGAACTCTGACCGACTAACAGACGCACCAGGGTTTCATTGGCGCTGTTATGCGAACCACGTTCATGGAGGATCTCAAGACGATGCAGACAGGTGAGTAACTTGACGTAGCCGATGGGTGAATCAAGCCGGGCAAATACCCCTTCCGGCAATTCATCCTCTTCGTGCCCTTCCGCAGAAATCACCACGAGGGTCGATTTGGGAAAGGCTTCGCGAATGCCTCTGAGCTCCACCTCAAGTTTGCCTTCTGCCTCACGTTCATCAAGGAAGATGGCACTGATCATATGTGGCTCGACGTCTGTCCAGGCGCCAAAACTCCGATCATGTGATGCATTCCCAGTGAGGAACTTCAATACAGCAACCAGTTCGGCCGCAGCCTCCCCCCGGTTGCTGACTACTAAGTACGGTGCGTCAGCCATGTTTTATTATCCGATGAGTTTTTCTTAAGACTTCTTCAGGCTAGCACGCGATCAGGATATGTCAAAAAATTGGTACTACATCACAGAAATTTCACCTTAACATCTGTCAAAAACTCGTTATGCCGCACATAAACGCATAATTTATATGGTATTTTAACCTTACTCATGGATGGGGATTGCGAAAAAATGCGGTGCAAAGGACGCTCCGATGAGCGCCTGAGAAAAAAATCCGGGCAAGTTCATTCAGCGTTGCTGAATTCGTGGATCAGTGTAGGCGCGCGTGGCCAATTGACGTTTATTGAGCATCTCCTGCTCACGCGTGATAACACCGTGCGCAGTCGCTGCCAGGGCAGCGATCTCGGCATCGATACGAGAGATGGTATGAATTCCCTCTGCCACCGTGGCGGCATAATCGGTTGTTACAGGTTCGGCAAAAAAGCGCTCAAACCCGAGCTGACGTTCGCCAGCCATAGCGCTCAGATCATCCCACTCACCCGCCTGCGCACGCCTCAGCATATCGCTGGTGAAGTCGAGTAGGTGCTGCCACTGGTTCTGCCGCTCCTGGTGCACTGGCTTTGCTCTCAGGCACCGACCTGTAGACTACCTGCAGTTACCGGACGATCTGTATTTACCTGCGGCTTGGCCGGGGCGATCTCCATCCAGCCACTGAGAACGGTGTTCATCAGACCGGCAACCTCTTCAAGTATCCTGCTATCGTCTTTGACATTGGCCTTGAGCAGTTGCTCTTCCATATAGCCGTAAAGGTCATCCAGGTTTTGCGCAATCTCACCGCCCTTCTCCTTGTCCAGACTCATGCGCAGACCGTCGAGAATGGAGATGGCCCAACTAATCTGCTGGGCTTTTTCGGCACGATTCCCCTGTTGCAGATAACCTTTTGCCGCAACCACTTTTTCGATAACTCCCTGCATCAGCATCACGATAAGGCGATGAGGGTCCGCACCGGATACCGCCTGGTCTGCCTTCATCTTCTGGTAGTGCTGCAGAGGATTATTCATCGCATACCTTCCTTCATTTCAGTGTGGTTATGGTGTTCTCACCGAGCATTATCGGTGAGTCTATCTACATAGTTACTGTATCGTCCGCAGTACCTGAGACTTTACCGTTATTGCCTATTTCGATGACGAATAGGTCGCTCCAGGGAGTGCAGCCAGTTGTGAGGTCAGGTAGGTACTGGTGGACTGTAACTGACCCAACAGGGTATCCATCGCGGTGAACTGGATGGTATAGCGCTGCTGAATCATTTCGATACGGCGCGCCAGTCGATCACGCTGCTCATTAATATCATCGATACGGCTGTTCAGGCCGTCGGTACGTGCACTGATAATGCTGTCACTCGACAGGTATCCATCCAGCAGGGTATTGATCTGATCCGCTACCCCACGACTGAAGGTCAACGTTCCACGATCCCCGGTAGTGCTACCCAACACCTTCAAACTGATCCCGGCCGCATTTCCGTTTCCGGTAAGAATTTGACCACTGCCGGTAGCGCTGACACCGCCGATAGTGCCTGCGACATCAAGACCATCGGTACCAACACCCACAGAAAGTCCCAGAGTAGCTGCGGTGTTGGTATCGACGGTGACGATCTCGATGGTCGAATCGCTACCATAGGTCGATGATGAGATTTCAAAATGGTCAGTGACGTAGCTGACACTGACGCTCACCCCGGCGCTCTTCAAATTCACATCGCCATTAATGCGGCTTTGCAACTCAACGGCCAGTTCGGCGCCACTAGCGTAGCTCTGCTGGGTCAACGCAATACTGGCAGATTGGCTGCCATCGACCTTGATCACAAAGTTGTCGTTGTTGGCGTCGATGGTCATGGGGAAACCGGAATCGGCAGCACCGGTGATCTTGGCCTGGGTCGCCAGTTGACTGATGTTGATTGCGTAGTCACCGATCGTCGAGGTCGAGGTGGAGTCGACAAAGCTGATCAGCGAATCATCGGTGGTGCCGATGGCGGAAAAAAGTTTACCGACTACCGAGTAGTCGCTACTCATGGCGCTACTCAACTTGGTTTGATCGAGTGCCAGCGTACCGCCTGCCTGAGTGGTGATACCGATGCTGACCAGAGAGGTGTAATTGCCGCTCAATCCACTGACCGCAGTGGAAATCAAGCTACGGACCTGGCTGGTCACATTACGGGCAATGGAATCCCCCAGCAGAATGCCTGCTGAACCACTGCTGGCATCGTAGCTGGTGAGGCTAGTGATCGTGCTGATCATGTCGTTATAGCTGGTAACAAACGACTGCACCTTGCTGGTAATGCCGCTGGTGTCGCGTTGTATCGAGACACTGACGGGGGTACCCGAGGTAACGTCCTTCAGATTGAGGGTTACCCCTTCAATGGCATCGGTGATCTGATTCGTGCTACTGGTGATGCTCAGTCCATTCACACTGAAGCTGGCATCCACGGCGGTAACCGTTTCGCTCATATTCTTGCCACTACCGACGCCAGCGGCGGTCGGATCGTAGGCCAGTTGCGACAGGCCCGCGTCATCGGTGTCACTCACATCACTAGAATCGGAAACAGTGACCTTTAAACTGTTCGCCGCACCTGAGTCGTCGGACTGAAATACCAGGCGGTAGCCGCTGCCGTCGTTGACGATGCTGGCGGAGACACCGATATTGGCGTTGTTCACCGCATCGCGGATCCCCACGAGGCTGTTGTCCGTCGTGGCGATATCCACCACGGCAATGGCCTTGTCGCCGTTGGCGGTAAAGGTGTTGCCACCGCTGTTGTAGGTACCGAACTGGAAGGTCAGGCTGCCGGTTCCAACCGTGCTGGAGGTGTCGGCGAATGCCTTGGAGGCGATCGATTGCGCCTCAGCCAGCGTGGTCACTGCAATGCTGTAGTTACCGGTATTCGCACTGCTGCTGGTGCTAACACTGACGACACTGCTGTCGGAACTGGTTCCTTTGAGCCCCTGAAAAGCGCTGACGTCGGCCAGACCGGCAACAGTGGTTTGAAAACTGGAGAGTGCTGATTTGAGCATACCGTAGGCGGAGAGTTTCGCCTGTACGTTTGCTTCTTTGACGTTAAGACGGTTTTCGACAGGCGCACGTTCCGCCGTGACCAGTTGATCGACAAGTGATGCGATATCCAGTCCGGAGCCAATTCCTGAAACGCTGATACCGGCCATAGTTAACCTCGAAACCGTTGTGATTACCTTACTTCAGAGTAGTCAATAGCCTGCCGCGTTCAACGGCACAAATACAAAAGCCCATGGCGTATTGCACGGGTCAGGATATTGACACCAGTCCTGCTATACAGCTGAAAATTAGCAAGACTGGTGCCAGGTTTCAGGCCTTCTCTTTCAGAAACAGCCCTTGCTCTCCTTCGCTCATACTCTTCAGATGTCTGGCGAGGACCAGGACTTCTTCAGAGGGAATCTGGCGAATAATCTCAGCGGTTTCGCTGTCAACAACGCGGATAATAGTATGTCCGCTGGTGTCATCGACATCGAACTGCAAGTTGCGCTGAACGTTCTGCACGTAACCGCTAAGGTCCTGCAGAGCCTGCTCCAGGTTGGTAGTAGCCGATGCTCCACCCGTATCCCCATTTCCCTGGGTGACACTTTTATCCCCTCCACTACCTGTGCTGCTTGGTAAAGGTGCAGAGGAAAGAGTGGATGCAATAGCACCCGTGGCAGATTCTGACTGGTGAGCAGGTGCTGCAGACGGCGAGCGTCTGGCCCCTAGTACAACGGTGTTATTTAATTCCGTTTCCATTGTCATCACCTAATCATTTATTAACCGGGAAAACCCGGGGCAAAGGCCCCGGGACTCTGGTTAATGCCACGTTTGCTTACTGCAGCAGGGCAAGAACGCTCTGCGGCTGCGCATTGGCCTGGGCCAACATGGCGATACCGGCCTGTTGCAGGATCTGCACACGGGTCAGGTCAGCCGTCTCCTTGGCGAAGTCGGTATCACGGATACGTGACCGGGCTGAGGTCATGTTTTCAGCAGTAACTTCGAGGTTGGAGATGGTGGACTCGAAACGGGTCTGAACCGCACCCAGTTCGGAACGCAGACCACTGACCTGTTGCAGGGCGAAGTCCAGTACCAGCAGTGAGGCGTTGGCAGTGGTACCGGTCAGTACGTCCACACCGTTGAGGGTATGGTCGACCGCGGCGATGGCACCAAGACCCAACGCTGCGGCATCGGTACCGCCGACAGTGATGGTAGAACCTACGTCAGTAGCGAGGATGATGCCACGGTTATAGGTCTCAGCACCGCCAACCACTGCACCCGCATCAGCAGTTACCGCGATATCGGCCGAACTGGTCAGGGTTATAGTACCTGCAGCACCTGTAGCGACAACCGTAGCAGTTACGCCAGTCTGGGTGGAGAAGTTGTTGATCTGCGCTGCCACAGTCGTTGAGGTAGCACTGGTTGCAGCATTGAAGTCGATAGCAACACCGTTCATCGTAACGCTGGCAGTGTTGGTACCAGTCAGGGCCGCCGCAACAGTCAGGGCAGCAGTGGTGATGGTAGTATCACGCAGCGCCTGTACACCATGGCTGGCGTAGCCATTATTGATAGCTGAAACAACATCGCTAACAGTGGTAGAAGTGGTCAGATCGACAGCAATACCGTTGAGGGTAATGTCGGTCATCGCAGTAATACTGCTGGCCAGGATTGCTGTACCGGTATCGTAAGCGGCACCCAGTGCAGAACCACGGCTGTCAACGCCGGTGACCGCAATGGTCTGGTTCTGGTTAGCGCCGACCTGGAAGGTCAGGGTGCTTAGTGAACCGTCAAGAATGTTCTGACCGTTGAACTGGGTGGAACTGGATACGCGGTTGATCTCGGAAACCAGCTGGCTCACCTCGTTGTTCAGTGCCTGACGGTCTGAAGATGAGTTGGTGTCGTTGATGGACTGTACCGCCAGTTCGCGAATACGCTGCAGTGAATCACCGACGGTGCTTAGTGCGCCTTCAGCGGTCTGGGCGAAGGAAACACCGTCATTGGCGTTACGAATCGCCTGGTTCAGGCCACGAATCTGGGTAGTGAATCGCTCGGAAATCGCCAAACCCGCCGCGTCGTCCTTGGCGCTATTGATGCGCAGACCGGAAGAGAGTCGTTGCATGGACACGGCCATGTTGGACTGGTTCCGGTTCAGGTTACGCTGTGCGGTCAGCGACAGAATGTTGGTGTTGATAATCTGGGCCATCTTTCTTCTCCTCTCCCGAGGCACTCTAGATGCGGCGGGAAATGATTTTGACTCTGGCGGATATATCCAGATCAGGATATTCACCGCCTCCGGTCAAAGGTATCGGCCCGAACAGGGAAAACTTTACCCCTGAAAGGCAAAAAAGCGGCGCACAATTTATGCCATATAATCAACATGTTATAATCGTACAACAGCGCGCTGCGTGATTGCCCGGGGCATACGGATACATGGGGTAGTGGCATGTAAATTGCTGTTTTACCTGGTAACGTCAATATTTCAGCGCACGCCCGCATACCAAGGGGAAGAGGCACGCACATGAACAAGCAATCCTCCACCGACGAGCAGAAAAACCCAAGCACTACGGACGAACTGCTGGAACTGGCCGAGTTGCACCTGCGCGGCGGCGATCTGGCCAGGGCCAGTGACTACTGCCAACAGGCGCTGGCAACCGATTCCACCAATGCCGACATCTACAACCTGCTGGGACTGATCGCGCTGCAGGCTGGACAGAGCCAACTGGCCAGGGAATTCTTTCTTACCGCGGTGACCTTCGAACCTGAGCGTGGCCTGTTTCAGCGTAACCTTGGCGCCGCCAGCTACGCCCTGGGCGAAGATGAGGTAGCTGAAACACATTTCCGTAAAGCACTGGAACTGGATCCCGCCGATAGTGAGGCACTATTCAACCTGGCGCTGCTGGTAAAATTCGCTGGCCGTAACAACGAAGCACTGCCCCTGTTGGAGCGGGCGGTTCTAGCGCGTAAAGGCGACCCGCAACCACTCACCCATCTGGCCGATCTCCATCTGTCACTGCAGCACTTTGCCGACGCTGAAAAGATTGCCCGAGCGGCAGATCTGCTCTCTCCTGGTAATCCGCTTAACCTGAACACCCTGATGATCGCCACCCGTTATCTTGGTAATCCGCTTGAATCGGCCTTCTGGGGTCACAAGCTGGTCGAGGTGGAGCCACTGAAGGCAGCCAACCATGCCAATCTGGCCAAGGCCTACATCGAGTATGGAAAAAATCAGCTGGGCATTGAACACGCCCGCCGCGCCCTGCAGCTCGATCCGGAGGATGCGGAGAGCCACTCCACCCTCTCCGCAGCGGTTGGAGTCGAAGGACGATGGGAGGAGGCACTGCAGCACACCGACAGGGCTATCGCCTTGAAACCGGAAGAGACACGCTATCTGGTGCAAAAGGCCGGACTATTGCAGCGCATGGGTAAGAACGATGAGGCCTTTGAATTGGTCCAACCTATGATCACCGGCAAGCAGCGGATTAATACCGATGCACTTCAGATCTACATCACCCTGGCAAAGCGCTTTAACCACCAGGAGCAGGCGAATAAACTGATCCAGGATGTACTGGCAAAGCCAGCACTACCCGATGCGGTGCGCCTGAGCCTCTCATTCATCGCCGGTGAGTTTTATGACAGCGTGGGTGAATACGACAAGGCATTCGCCCTCTTCAAAACCGCAAACAGTCTCAAGCCACTAAAATATAACAAGGCCGGGGTAGAGGATCTGTTCAACCGCTACATGACCACCTTTGACAAGGCAGTAATGGCGCAACTCCCCAAAGCAGGTCATGGCAGTAACAAGCCCATCTTCATCATCGGCATGCCCCGCTCCGGCACCAGCCTGACTGAGAAAATCATCGCCAGCCATCCACAGGTATTCGGCGCAGGAGAACTGACCGAGATCCGTAACCTCTGCGAGTCACTACCGCAGCGTATGGAGACAGAAACACCATTCCCCGAGTGCGCCACAACGCTGTCACAGGCGCAGATGGATACTCTGGCCAGTGCCTATCTGGCATTCATTGGTGAATTGAATGATGCCGGATTGGCGCACGTCACCGACAAAATGCCACAGAACTTCGTTTTCCTCGGCATGATCAGTCTGATGTTCCCACAGGCAAAGATCATCCACTGCATGCGCAATCCCATCGATACCAGCCTCTCCTGCTACTTCCAGAACTTCGGCGCGGCCGGTCTCGATTTCTCCTACGACCTGGACAACCTGGTGCACTACTACGGCCAGTATCAACGCATCATGGCGCACTGGGAGAAGGTGTTACCCAGCGAGATCTACCACCTCAGTTACGAGGCATTAACAGCCAACAGCGCCGAGGAGATCCCGAAATTGATCGAGTTTTGTGGGCTGGAGTGGGATGAGGCATGTCTATCGCCGCACAAATCGAAACTGGTCACCAAGACCGCCAGCTTTGATCAGGTGCGCAAACCAATCTACCAGAGCTCACGTGAACGCTGGCGCAACTATGAAAAACACATCAAACCATTGATTGAGGCATTCGGAAAGAAATAAAAACAAAGCCACGGATTCCGTGGCTTTGTTTTTAAATGTAATTGAATAGTGAGAGATTCTGCACTCGGGTAAATGCCTTCTGTGACGCTTCCAGCCCTACCAGTTGCAAATTGAGACGACTGATCGCCTCCGCATAATCGAGGTCGTTAAGGGTGGAGATACTTTCATCCACCTGAAGCAGGAAATTCTCACTGATATTGTTTTGATCATCGATGGCATTCAGCCGCGCACCAACATCCGCACGGGTGTTCAGAACACTAGCCAGGGTTTGATCCAGATCGGTCAGTGCGCGGTTGACCGCGTTTCCCAACTTCGCCTGACCATTATCGTTCGATACCGGCGTTTCAAAGGCGCTTATCAGATTATTGATGGTACTAAAGATATCCTGCTCACTACTTGGGGTAATAGTAAAGGTATCGGCATCATTAGGCGCACCTTTGACCGACACCTGAATTCCGTCAAAGGTGATTGCACCGCCATCGGCATAAGCCACTGGACCGAGCACGGTCGCTCCGCTGATATTATCCACCACGGTATATTCATCGGCGGTTGTGTCGCCGTTGTTATCAGCGAAGCTGATCGTGTAATCGTGGCCCGTATAAATCGACTTATCCACCACGGAACCGGCATCAATCACCCCAGTGCCAGTGTGTACCCCTTCACTGGTGCGATACACACCATTGCCATTGAGGATATTCATAAAAACCTGGTTACCCGGGTCACCATCGGCGATACGCCGACTGGCACCAATCTGCAGAAAACGCTGACCACTGTCGCCATTGTATTGAAACCCGGTGGCAGTCTGACTGAACGGCATAGTCAGCCCCTGATTACCTGCAAACAGATATTGCCCGTTGTTATCGGTAGCATTGGCCAGGCCCATCACTTCGTCCAGGATCTGACGCAACTCCTTGGCCATGGATTCACGATCGCTGCTGCTGATATGGCTGTTGTTACCGTAGACCGCCAGCTCACGTACTCGTTGCAGTTGCGTGGTAACTCCATCCAACGTGCCCTCTTCAATACTCAGGCGCGCCTTTGCCGCATCGGCATTAACCAGATAACGTTCCGTTTGGCTCTTCGATTGTTGCAGATTGAGAATCGCCGCACTGGCCACCGGATCATCGGAAGGGTTGATGATTCGCTTCCCCGTAGCCACCTGCATTTGTGTGTGGTTAAGTTTGGATTGCTGATCAAGAACCGAATTGATCGCGCTCAGTTGCATCTGGTTGGTGGAAATACGCATCGCCTTACCCCAACGCATCGAGTAAAGAATTGAATAATGACCGCGCCGTAGCAAGCACCTGCGCGGTCGCCTGATATGCCTGCTGATAACGCAGCAGGTCAGCCGCCTCTTCGTCCAGATTGACGCCAGAGACTGCTTCACGTCTTGCCGTGGCCTGCTCCAGCATACTTTTTTGCGCGGTACCCGCCACATCGGCCTGATGGGTACGAGTACCGATCATGGAAACCAGTTGCCCATAAGCACCCTGAAAATCCACTGTGGCACCGGAGCCGCTATCAATCAGCGTCAATTTATTTTGCAACGCAGCAAGTTCCAGCGCATTACGGTTATCACTCACGGCACCGACGTTGCGCTCCAGCGTAAACGTGTCACCACTGAGCGGCGTACGGCTGATGGTAAATTGCATGCCACTGTAACCGATGGTGGTATCGACGCCGGGAGCATATGCCGTCGGTCCGGATACCAGGGCACCAACGGAATTGTAGATCTCGTATTGATCGACATTGGGCTCATTGGCCGGAACACTGGCGGAAAAGACCACGGTAAAGGAACCTACCGTATTGAATACCGCATCAGTAACGTAGTTGGGATCGGCAAGATTGGTAATCCGCTCGCCCTGCGTAATGATTGCATCACCACGATTGGAGGCATTATCGAAGGCGCGTACCGCACCGGCAGCGGCGATGTCGGTTACGTCACTAATCAGAACACCAATGTCGTTGGACGCAGCACGTGTTGGTCGAATCTCGAAGCTGTCACCTGCGACCAGGGCATTATTGATCGTGATGGAGAAGCCATCTGCCGTGGTATAGGTGTTGCCCATCGGCGCGTTAAAGCTATCGACGAGAGTGTTGTCCGGCAAACTGTAGAGATTGTAATTGTCGGCACCAAGGTAACGCAGTTCGTAATCCTTGGCGGTCAGCAACGATACATCGGTGAGCGTTGCCGTCACGGCCCCCGCTGCTGAACCCGCCACCGAGTTGGTATCGCTGTTTAACACTGACACATTGTCAGTGGCCATAAAGTCGGTGAAGAAGTTGCCACCGAGCACGTCGTTAAGGGTCAACCCCTGGATATGTTGTTCATTAAATTTGGCCGCCAGTCCTACCGCAACCCGGCCCAATAAATTGAGTGCAGGATCGAGTATTTCATCCTTAAGCTGGAACAGGCCGCCCAGTTTGCCGCCGCTGACCAACTTGGTGACATCGGCACCGCTGGTGCTGACACCGGAGGTCAGCTCAATCGTGATCTCCTGCGGGTCATACTGATTTTTACCCACCACGAATTTATTGGCGGTTCCGCTGATCACCAGCGCCTGTCCCTTACCGACGAAGACGTTCATTGCCCCATCTTCCTGGGTGGTCGTCGTCACGGTGACCCGTTCCGCCATCTGCCGCAGCATTTCGTCACGCTGATCGAGCAGGTCATTGGGAGGTTGGCCAAAGCTTTTGCTCTCCAGCACGATTTGCTGGTTGATCGATGCAATGGAATCGGCCAGGGCATTGATCTCATCGACGGTGGTGCTCACATCGGCACTCATGGCCCGGTTCAGATCGTTGACGCTCTGATACATGTAGTGCATCCGCTCTACCAGTGATTCCGCAGAGGTCAGCAGTACCTGCCGTGCAGGTGTTGAACCGGGTGAATCCGCAACGCCCTGCATCGCATTAAAAAATTCCTGCAGGGTTGGGGTGATACCCGCATCGCTGTCGGAGAGCAGGTTGTCGACCCGACTGGCAAGATCGTAGTAACTATTGAGCGAGGCACTGGTGCTGGTCTGCACCCGAAGTTGATCGACGATGAACTGATCATAGACCCGCTCAATGGTCGAAACCGACACCCCGGCACCGAGAAAACCGAAACCGTATCCCTGTGGGTTGAGCGTGGTGAGCTGGGTACGTTGACGGCTGTAGCCCTGAGTATTGGCATTGGCGATATTATGGCTGATGGTGGTCATCGCACGCTGGTACGACAATAAGCCCGATGTTCCGATCCCAAATATGTCAGCCATAGTTCACCTTGCCTGTCGCTATCATTCACTGCGAACAGCCAACCTCCTCAGGAAGTTAGCGTCCCTTCGGCCGGAAGGTTTAGCTCCGCTCCCGCCTCAACCATTAAGTCACTGTTCAAAATACGTTTTATCTTACCGGCATAGGCAGGGTCGGTGGCATAGCCTGCCTTCTGCAACTGCTCGGCGAAGTCGCTACCGTCGCTACCCGCCGCCAGGGCTTCACGGTAACGGCCACTGTTTTGCAGGAAGGCGGTATAATCGGCAAAGCACTCCTCCAGCGAACTGTAGGAGCGGAAGCTGGCCTGCTCGCGCACGGTAACCCCGTTGCGATACTCCAGGGTCTGCTTGCCCACCTGCTCACCCTGCCAGCGCGATCCGGCCTTGATGTTGAACAGGTTGTAACTGCTGCTGCCGTCGGCGTGGCGAATGACCGACTTTCCCCAACCGGTCTCCAGTGCCGCCTGGGCCAGAATCGCCCGCGGGTCCACGCCGAGTGCCTCACCGGCACGCTGGGCATGGGGTAGCAGCGCTTCAATAAATCTTTCCGGCGAATCGAAGTTCACCTCTGCGGCTTTCGCTGCATGACGCTCGACTGCCGGTAGCTGACGAGTAAAGCGATAGTCGCTACGTGCCGGTACGGCGCGTTCAGGATCAACAGGTGCCGTCTTCTCCCCCTCTTCACCCGGCTGCTGCGGCAGGGTCTTCTGTAACTGCTGTACCAGCAGTTTTGCCAGTCCCATGCCGTTACCACTGTCACTCAGGTTAAGACTGATCTGCTTGTCATACATATCCTGATAGAGGCGGGTCTGATCGTTTTCGAACAGGCCATTCTCATCGGCTCCTGCATCGCGCATGCTCTTCAGCATCATCTGTATGAACAGCGCCTCGAACTGTTTGGCAACCTTCTCCAGAGCCTGCGAAGGATCCTTTCCCGCCTCGCGGCGTAGCGCCGTCAACGCCTGCATGTCGACATAACTGCTACTGCTCTGGAGGCCGTTGTTTATCATCGCGTCGCCTAGATCACGATCAGCTCGGCACGAAGTGCACCGGCCTGTTTCAGGGCTTCGAGGATCGCCATCAGATCGCCGGGGGCCGCGCCCACCTGGTTCACCGCACGGACGATCTCATCCAGATCAACACCGGGATTGAAGACAAACATGTGACTCTTCTCCTCCTCCACATTGACGTTGGAGCGAGGGACCACCGCTGTCGTCCCGCCAGATAGCGGACCGGGCTGACTCACCAGCGGATCCTCGGTGATGGTGACCGTCATGCTGCCGTGGGTAACCGCTGCGGGCATCACCTTGACGTTCTTGCCAATCACTACGGTACCGGTGCGTGAGTTGACTACTATCTTCGCTGCCGCCTCGCCCGGTGTCAGGCTGAGGTTTTCCAGCATCGCGATATAAGAGACCCGTTGCGCCTGATCGACCGGTGCGTTGACCCGCACCGAGGTGCCGTCGATAGGCATCGCGGTACCGGGACCGATGCTCTGATTGATCGCCTCGGCGAGACGGTATGCGGTGGTGAAATCGGCACTATGCAAATTGAGGGTAAGGGTATTGCCCTGAGAGAAACCACTGGTGACTCCCACCTCGACGATGGCACCGTTGGGAATGCGACCGACGCTGGGAATGTTGACGGTGATACGTGAACCGTCGCTGCCTGCAGCACCGAAGCCCCCCACCACCAGATTGCCCTGAGCCAGGGCGTAGACCTTGCCGTCGACACCCTTCAATGGTGTCATCAATAGAGTGCCACCGCGCAGGCTTTTGGCATTACCGATAGAGGAGACGGTGACGTCGATATTCTGTCCCGGTTTGGAAAAGGCCGGCAACACGGCACTGACCGAAACCGCCGCTACGTTCTTCACCTGCGGATTGATGTTGGATGGAATAGTGACACCGAGGCGGTTCAACATACTTTTCAGACTCTGCACGGTGAACGGCGTCTGGCTGGTCTGATCACCGCTGCCGTCGAGACCGACCACCAGACCATATCCGAGCAACTGGTTATCACGCACACCGGCTACTGTCGCCAGATCCTTGATACGTTCTGCCTGTGCGGCGCAACTGAGTAGCAACAGGGCGAAAGCAATCGTTGTTTTGATCTTCATGACCGTGCTCCTAGAAGGGCCACAGCGGGCTGTTGAAGAAACGGCCCAGCCAGCCCTGACGGTTGGCATCGGCGATTGCGCCGTTACCGCTATAGAGGATCTCGGCGTTGGCGACCTTGGTCGAGTCGATGGTGTTGTCCGGCGCGATATCCTCTGGACGGACGATGCCGGAGAGACGGATATATTCATCCCCGGTATTCAGGGTCATACGCTTCTCGCCACGAATAACCAGATTGCCATTGGGCATCACGTTGGCGACGAAGACCGTAATGCTGCCGCTGAGACTGTTGCTCTGGGCACTGGCACCATCGCCGGTAAATTCGTTGCCGTTACTCCCAGATGCACTAAGAATGTCGTTACCGTTATGCTGCACCGGCGCACCAAAAATCGTCGGCACACCCAATGAAATGGTGCTGTCCTTGGCGGTGCTGGTCGATGCCTTTTTCTGTGCGTTGGTCTTTTCGGTCAGGGTCACGGTGAGCAGGTCACCCACACCGCGGGCACGGGAGTCCTCGAACATATTGCGAGAAAAACCCGCCTGGTAGATCGCGCCGTTAGTTTGCTGCGGTGCCTCGGCCGCAACCGGGAAGGCCGGAGCGAATCCGGCATCGTGTTCCGGTACTGTGCCGCAGGCAGCGAGCAGCAACATGGCGCAACCTGTCGCAACGCTGTTAATTCTCTGTGTGCCTTTCATAACCGTTACCTCACTACTGGCTCACGCCTAGATGTTGTTGTTGATGTACTGCAACATCTGGTCGTTGGTGGCGATCGCCTTGGAGTTAATTTCATAGGCACGTTGGGTCTCGATCATGTTGACCATCTCCTCCACCACATTGACATTGGAGGTCTCTAACGCGCCCTGCATAACTGAACCGACGCCGTTAAGGCCCGGGTTACTCAACTGTGGTGCACCGCTGGCTACAGTCTCCTGGAACAGGTTCTGTCCCATCGGTTGCAAGCCGGCGGCGTTGACGAAGTCGGCCAACTGGATGGTGCCCACCTGACTCGGTGCGGTATTACCCGGCTCCATCACCGAGACCACACCGTCCTGACCGATAGAGATACTCTGCGCCCCTGAGGGAATGGTGATCGCCGGTTGCAGCAGAAAACCACTGGAAGTCACCATCTGTCCCTGCGAGTCGATCTGGAAGGAGCCGTCACGGGTATAACCGATGCTGCCGTCGGGACGCAGGATCTGGAAGAAACCGCGACCCTCGATAGCGACGTCGAGAGAGTTACCGGTCTGTTCGATACTCCCCTGCGTGTGCAGTTTTTCCGTGGCCACCGTGTGCACACCGGTACCGCGCATCAGACCCGAGGGCAGTACCGTATCCTGGCTACTCTGCGCACCGGGCTGACGCACGCTTTGGTACATCAGATCTTCGAAAACGGCGCGATCGCGCTTGAAGCCGGTGGTGCTGACGTTGGCCAGGTTGTTCGAGACCACGCCCATCTTGGTCTGTTGTGCTTCCAGTCCAGTTTTTGCTATCCAGAGTGCCGGGTTCATAGTTGTTCTCCTGAATCAGATGCGCGCTAGCTCATCTTGAGTAGTTGATCGGTGGCACCATCGTTCTCTTTTGCAGTGCTCATCATTTTTACCTGCATCTCATATTGCCGTTGCAGTTCAATCATTCGTACCATCGCCTCAACACCACTGACGTTACTGCTCTCCAGTGAACCTGCCACCAGTACAACACTGGCATCAGCGGCGGCGTTGCTGCCATCGCTGAGACGAATCAAACCGTCTTCGCCTTTGTTCAACAGAGCCGGATCGGGATTGACCAGTTTGATCCGATCCACTTCGGCGAGAGTGCTGGCGGCCTGCCCTACCGGACGAATGGAGATGGTGCCGTCGGCACCGATCTGCAGTGTCTCCGCAGGGGGTACGGTGATCGGTGCGCCACTGCTGCCGATCACGGGGTGGCCTGCACCGGTGGTCAACATGCCTGTGCTATCGATGCGCAGATCGCCGGCACGGGTATAGGCCTCGCTACCGTCGCGAGACTGCACCGCGATCCAGCCTTCGCCGAGTACCGCGGTGTCGAGTTCGCGCCCGGTCGCATTGATCGAACCGGAGCGCATATCGACCCCGGGACGTTCGGTCATGGCATAGACCCGGCTCGGCATCCCGTCGCCATAGACCGGCATGCTGCGAAACTGCTCCAGGTCCGCCTTGAAGCCGGTGGTGGAGGCGTTGGCCAGGTTGTTGGTGTTCACCGCCTGCGCCTCCATGGTCTGCTTGGCGGTGGACATGGCCAGATAGAGCATACGGTCCATGGTTATTCCTCACTCGTTACCGCGCTTAGCGGATGTTGATAACGCTCTGGGTGATCTGGTCTTCGGTCGAGATCATCTTGGCGTTGGCCTGGAAGTCACGCTGGGCGACGATCATGTTGACCAACTGCTTGGAGATATCGACGTTGGAAGCCTCCAGGGCACCCGATTGCAACAGGCCCACGGTGGATGAACCCGGCGCACTCACCAGCGCCTGTCCCGAGTCGTAGGTCTCGCTCCACATGGTGTCGCCGTTGGGCTGCAAGCCCTGGGCGTTGGCAAAGTTAGCTAGTGCCACCTGCCCCAGACCGCGTGACTGGCCATTGGTATAGCGGGCAAATAACACCCCAGTCTCACTCACGTCGAGACCGGAGAGACGACCGGTGGAGAAGCCGTCCTGAGTCAAGGCGTTTACCGCAAAGGTGCTGCCGTATTGGGTGGTACCGGACATATCCAGATTGAAATCGGCAAAGGTACCCCCGGTGATGTCTGCCAGGGTTAGCGCAGTGGGCAGACCGGTAGCAGGGTCATAGACGATGTAGTTGCCACCACCGGCGTTGTAGTCGATTGACAGACCCGCGCCCGATGCAGGCGTTACCGAGGTCAAGGTACCGCTGGTGTCGAAGACCATGGTCGCCGCATCGCCAGCTACGCCGCCTGCGGGTGGGATCTCGATTTC
The DNA here is from genome assembly GCA_050287105.1 of Thiohalomonadaceae bacterium. GTDB lineage: Bacteria > Pseudomonadota > Gammaproteobacteria > Thiohalomonadales > Thiohalomonadaceae > JAPHTQ01. The sequence continues at coordinate 16,416 of JBNKBG010000009.1, read as the reverse complement.
GGTACGGGTACCCGAAGTATCGGTAGCCGTTACCCAGGTATGCACATCCCACTCATTGGTGCCGGGCACTGCCGGGGGGCGACGCACAAAGTACATGGTGGTCAGTAAGGCGTTACCCAGCGAATCGTAAGTGGTCAACGAGGTGGTGCTGGTATAGGTGCTCGGGTCGTTACGATCGAACGGAACCGCAACAGGATCGACGGTCGCTTCGTTGGCATCGAAGTTCAGCACCGCTGAGATGCCACCGTTGGTGGTCAACGCGCCAGTCGGACTCGGTGCCTGATTAGAGGTATCGACCTGCAAGCTACCCAATGCGCCCGTGATGGTGCCGGTCGGTGTCGCCAGAAAACCGGTTAACTGCTGCCCGGTGGCGTTGACGATGTAGCCGTTTGAATCGACACGGAACATACCGGCACGGCAATAGGAGATGGCACCGTTATCGTCGAGGCGGAAAAAGCCGTCACCGTTGATCGCCAGGTCCAACGGGTTATCGGTAAACTCGATGTTGCCCTGCGTAAACTGCTGCGACACGCTGGCCAGCTTGACCCCGCCACCAATAGCAGTGGATGAGGTACCGTAGACGCTGGCGGCATAGACATCGGCAAATTCGGCACGTGACATCTTGAAACCCGTCGTACTGGAGTTGGCGATGTTGTTACCCGTCACGCTCAGGTTACCCTGGGCGGCCGACAATCCGGTTAATGCTGTTTGAAAGGACATTGTGCGTTCTCCTCTTTATCGATCCGGTGCTGTGCGATCACATAATCTTGCTGACGATGGACATGGGTACTTCACCCTGCCCGGTCACATTTAAGGTAATACCGTTACCGCCGCCGAGAACCACGCTCTCCACGGTGGAATAAAAAGCGGATGCCAATTCGTAGTTTTCACCTTCGTAGGCAGCCTCCACTTTGAAATCATATTGACCGGCCGGCAGGCGATTACCGCTGCCGTCCATCCCATCCCAACTGAATTCGATTTCACCCGCTGACTGCTCACCCATATTGATGGTGCGTACCAGTTGGCCGGAGGAGTCGTAGACATAGACATTCATATTCGTGGTCGACGCAGGCAGTATCGCTGCACCGTTGACCGCGCCGGTGTCACTCAACGCCGCGGTGTTGCTGTCTACCAGTACCTGACGCCCGACCAGTGCCGAGGCCTGCAGGGCCTGGTTAGATTGCATCGAGGTGACGAAGTCGCTGAAGGAGGTGCTCAAATCGTTGATCCCGGAAACGCTCTGGAATTGCGCCAGCTGCGCGATGAACTGACCGTTTTCCATCGGGCTGAGTGGATCCTGATTCTGCATCTGCGCCAGCATCAGCCGCATAAAGGCATCCTGTCCCAGTTCATTATTTGAATTGGTACTGGTTTGCGGAGTCTGCGACAGACCGAGGTTGTCGTAGATGCTGGAGTTGGTATTGATCGTGGACATGGTTCAGGCTCCTCTTCGCTTACTGCCCGAGAGTGATTGTGCGCAACATCAACTGCTTGGCGGTATTAATCACCTCGACATTGCTCTGATAGGAACGGGAAGCGGAGATCATGTTGGCCATCTCCTCCACCACATTGACGTTGGGCAGGAAGATATACCCCTCAGCGTCGGCCTGAGGGTGATCCGGGTTGTACTGTTTCTGCAGCGGCGCCTGGCTCTCGACGATGCCCTTTACCTGCACACCGACGCTGTAATCATCACCGCCGCTCTGCGCCTTGAGCATGGAAGCAAATACCGGCTGACGGGCACGATAGGTTTCGTCTGTGCTGCTACTGGCGCTGTTGGCATTCGCCAGGTTACTGGCGGTAACGTTAAGACGGACCGACTCGGCGCTAAGCGCGGAACCGGCCACATCGAAAACCTTGAACATGGACATGGCTTAATCTCCTCTGATCGCCTTGCGCAGGGTCTTGATCCGGCCATCAATAAAACTCAGGGTAGCCTGATACTGCAGTGCGTTTTCCATAAACTTCGCCTTCTCCACCTGAGGATCGACGGTGTTGCCATCGATGGAAGGCTGGAGCGGGTTGCGATATTGCGCATCGCCTGCCGGGGTTTCCCCCTCTCCACCGATGTGTCGTGAATTCGTTGTGCGCAGGTGACTCTCCTGCGTCGGGGCGCTGCTCTGGTACTCCGCCAGCACGCTGCGGAAATCGACATCCCGCGCCTTGTAGTTGGGGGTATCCGCATTGGCCAGATTGGAGGAGAGCAACTCCATCCGCTGCGCGCGCAACTTCAGCGCGATTTCGTGTAACCCCAATGTGTTGTCCAGATTTGCCATTTTTCCGTCTCCAGATACGGACCTCGCAACTGAGGAAAAGCAAACCGTGTGCCAAATGGATATTTCTTTTAAATACAATGCATTAGAAATTGTTGCGAGTGGCAACGGAGCGGCAGGCGGCAAAATAATGCCGTCCCGGGCGGCAACGGGTGGTTATTTCAGAGGGGTCGTCAAGAATCTGACTGGAAAGCAATGGGGTGCAATGTGATCGGTGATAGCCGAGAAGGGATGTAAAAGTTGAACCACCTGATCAGAACGCCAGAGGTTCGAATCCCTGAAGAGTCGAGCTACATCAAGTTGTGAGGAAATAGAGAGTTAATCGAAAAGTGGTGCCCCGAAGAGGATTCGAACCTCTGGCCTTCCCCTTAGGAGGGGGACGCTCTATCCAGCTGAGCTACCGGGGCGTGGCCCGGATTCTAACATTGAATGCTCAGGGCATCTATTTGGGAGGGGTGAGCGGTTCACGGCGCATCCGCAGCAGGCGACGCTCCAGATCCGCAGTACAGCGTTGCAGGATGTGCTCTTTTTGCGCGTCCAGACCGACAAAACTGCCACCGATGATATCGATATTGGCCCCCGCATGGCGGCGGTCACAAAATTCCACCTTGCATGACAAAGAGGGCTCGGCCGGGAAATGTAGCACGCAGGGAACGGCGGTGCTGACCGGGAATTCGCTGTTTCTGGAGATGAGAAAGCCGATGCCACTGCTGGAGATATCGTAAAGCCGTGCAGGATGTGAGGCGCCACGTTGGTCATACAACTCCGCCGGGATCTCCAGCTTGGCAACGACAATACGATGCCCTTCGCGGCGCTGCATGTAGTTAACCGTCTCCGGCAGGCGCAGATGGAAATAACTCAGGCCATCCGCCTCTTCATGCTCCACCAGTTGCGCCGCAAACTCCAGTGCACCACCTCCGGTATGGGCAAAAAGCTGAACCTCACCGGCCTGCAGCAACAACTCATGGCCCGCCTGAGGATAGAGGTCGTCCAGGAGGAGGGTATTGTTATGGGGATCGACGCTTAAGACCGTGCTGGTAAAATGCACATCGCTGCCCGGCAGCATTATGCTAACCAGTTCCCGACGACGAATGAGGCTCTGCAAAAGGGTTAGCACATAGGTGCGCCCCTTCATTTCGCGGAAGTCCTGCTCCGTTTCTTGTTGTAATTCGGTATTGGCCAAGGAGGCGCACTCGCAGTGAATGGTCGCAACCAGTTTAGTCTTTTAGCCCAGGCTATTCACTACAACAAAAGTGTGTAACTGGCTGACTAAACTCTGAAGGCGGGATTTTGGCTGTAGGAGGTCGAGGCGTTGCCGTTTTGATCGTAGAGCTCGTTGGCGCTGCTCTCACGTCCCAGAAGCAGGGCCAGCATTTGCCGGGTCTGGATCTGGCCAATATCAAGCATCTTGCCATTGACCTGATTCTGGTGGCGACAACGCTTGAGCAGGCTTTCCAGATTGCTCCACAGCTCACGTAAACGGCCAGTACGATCCGCATCGAGTAGCGCCAGGAAGCCATCACGGTCCGGGCTATAGCCAGCCTGTTGAAGCAGGGAGGCACGCTCGTTTGCCAGTCTGTCCAGATCGACCAGACGCTTCTCTTTCTCGGCTACCACCCGCACCAGACTATCGACCTCGCGCCGCGCCAGTGACTCCTGCTCCTGCTCCAGTAACGCGGCAAGCGTGCCCGCCTGCTGCGCTTCGGCAAGAAGGATCTGCTCAAACTGTTGCTGCTGGCTGGAGAGTGACATGGCGGCAACCTACTTGTTTAGAGAGGACTCGAACTGCAAAAGGGTATCGGCGATGCGCCCGGCATCCACCTCGTAACTACCATTTTCGATGGACTGCCGGATAGCAGCCACCTTGTCATTGTCCACTTCAGGCAGGTCAGCCAGCGATGCCTCGACACGCCGCATCTGTGCCGCCGTGTCGGTCAGACTGACCGAGTCGGTGGCGCCAGGGGCTGGCGCTTTGGCCTGGGTATCACGCTCAGTCGTGCTGGTGGACGCCGCAGGTTTGCCGCTGTCACCGCTACGCTGAGTGGTTTGCCCATTAAAGCCATTGATGTTATTGACTGACATTCGCTTATCTCCTTGTACGCATGGGGTTATCGGCCCCTGGCGCAGGAACTTTAGATACCGGGTTCACATTCTCACACGCACCATGCCCGGTGCAACCACCTCGGCCTCGAGTTTCGTTTTGGACGAGGTATTGACCACTTCAATCAGCTCGCCACGGGCACCGGAAGCCAGTGCTTTACCCTCCATGCTGACCTGCACTGCGCCATTCGCTGCAGTAATACTCACCCGCTCGCCCCGGTTAACCAGAATAGGCGGACGGATCACACTACGATTCAATACCATACCGGCACGTACCGAGCGGCGTACCTCCATGCCCATCACCGCGTCGAGGCTGCTGTGGTAGCCACCACTGAGGCGGCTGACATCATGGCGCTGGAGCTCAATGTCCGCCGCAGAGAGACGTTCGCCCCGACCCAGCGGACGGGCAGCAACCGCCACGGTTTCGAACACTTCCAGCTTGCCTCGCAGATAGACCGACCAGCTGACTGGCCCCAGACAACGCAGCCCCACAGAGACATTACCCACCCGCTGTCCACCCTTGGGCCAGAAGCTCTCCATCTGCCCGTCGCAATTGGCCAGACGCAGCCGGGGATCAACAGGATCAACGCTGACCTCTACCTCACCCTTCATTTCCGCTGCCTGCTGCTGCAGGAACGCCTTAACCGCCAGCCTCATGGACTGCGGCGTCTGTACCTGCGGTGTCTCCACCGCCAGTACGATCATGGGTGCCAGTAGCAGCAGCATTATCATCCTGCGCATCATCAACAACCTCTGCGTCCCCTGTAGCGATGACATCTCGGCACAGGGGAACATTGTAATATTGCCCATTGACGGCCATATTCATGGGATACGGCCTGTCAGCTGGCACGCCAAATATCCGTCACACCGCCTTTTCCTGCCTTGACTCATGCAAGGGGTGTGCCGATTCACTACTCTCAGGAGGCATTGCGATGCCCATAGACAGGACTGGCAGCAAAAGTGCAGAGGCGTTCCAATGAGCGGACTCCTGGATGGCGTCGATCGCCGCACTCAACTTGCCGGACACAACCGCCTTGAGCTGCTGCTCTTCAATCTCAATCGTAAGCAACGCTATGGCATCAATGTATTCAAGGTACAGGAGGTGATCCCATGCCCTCCCCTGACCCAGATACCTCGCGCTCAGGCAACCATCCGCGGTGTCGCCAACCTCCGCGGTAAAACCGTCAGTATCATCGACCTGCGCAAGGCACTTGGCGGTTTACCCCTGGCTGATCTGGAAAATGCCTACGTCGTTGTCACCGAATACAATCGCAGCACCCAGGGCTTCCTGGTAATGGGGGTGGATCGCATTGTTAATCTCAAATGGGACGAAATCCTGCCGCCCCCTCGTGAGGCAGGCAATACCTACGTCACCGCGGTCACCCGGATTGATGACGAGATTATCGAGATCATCGACGTGGAAAAGGTGCTGGCCGAGGTGATGGGACGTGGGAGTCAGATCTCCGACGAGATCCTGGCAATGCAGAAGCCGCAGGAGGTGCGTCGGCACATCCTGGTGGTGGACGACTCCAGCGTTGCACGTAACCAGATCAAGCAAACCCTCGATCAGCTGGGCATCGATTGCACCATGGCAAAAAACGGCCAGGAGGGACTGAATATCCTCAAGGCCTGGGCCGACGAAACCACCCCAGTATCAGAACGGATCTGTATGGTGATCTCCGACGTGGAGATGCCGCAAATGGACGGCTATACCTTCACCACCGAGATTCGCCAGGATCCCCGTCTTGCCGATCTCTATGTCATCATGCACACCTCGCTGAGTGGTGTGTTCAACAATGCGCTGGTTAACCAGGTTGGAGCCGATCGCTTCATTCCGAAATTTCAGCCCAATGAACTGGCGACAGCTGTACTGGAAAGACTCGAATCTCTCAATGAGGCGGTTACAGATCCAGAATAAGTGGCCGATAAATTAATGCGTCGCAATCATTAATAAGCCGACAATAACTACCCGCCATACCGGGTGACACCAACACAGGTGGATGCTGCGGCTAATGACAAAGCCGAGACTCCTCCTATACTATCCACGCAACCTTAAACAACCAGGTATATTTGTGGCTAATTTTGAAATTTCTCCCCAGGACTACGACAAATTTCGTCGCTATCTTGAAGAGCATTCAGGGATCGTACTGGGAGAAAACAAACACTACCTGGTTACCAGCCGTCTCAGTCGCCTGATGCGCGAGAGCGGTGTCGATGATTTTAAAACCCTGATGCACCAACTCATTACCGAACGCAAAACGGTACTGCATGAAAAAATCGTCGACGCCATGACCACCAATGAAACACTCTGGTTTCGTGATGGCTATCCATTCGAAGTGCTAAAACAATTTATCCTGCCGGAGCTCTCCAGCAAGCGCCTGTCGCAATTGCGTATCTGGTCAGCCGCCAGCTCATCGGGACAGGAGGCCTACTCAATCAGCATCAGTCTGCAAGAGTATCTGGCAACCAGGCCAGGTAGCCTGCCCAGCAACATACAGATCATTGGTACCGACATCTCTGCCACCATGCTACGCGATGCCAATGCCGCTCTTTATGACAACATGTCCTTGATCCGTGGTATGTCCGACGAACGTCGGCAACGCTATTTCCTGCCACGTGGGGATAAATGGGAAGTCCGTCCCGAGATCAAACAGCGCACAAGTTTTCGTGAACTGAACTTACTGAATAGTTATTCCGCGCTAGGCCGCTTTGATATTGTTTTCTGTCGCAACGTACTGATCTACTTTTCCAGTCAGTTGAAAACAGACATTCTTACTCGCATCGCAAAAACCATGAACCCTGGTGGCTACCTGTTCCTCGGCGGTTCCGAATCACCCACCAGCTATTCAGACGCCTTCGAACTGGTCCGGACACCACAGGGTGTGGCCTATCGAGTCAAGGAAGAGGCCAGCAACAAGAACGCCTTTGGCAATCGTTCCAGCGTATAAGTCACTCTATATATAGAAACGTCGGGGATTCACATATCTCAGGGCAACAAACAAAGAACCCCGCACGAGGCGGGGTTCTTTGTTTGTATGGCGCGCCCTCCGTTCTTACTCGGTGCTACGCACCTCGCCCGGTGGGCCGTCGCCGTTGGCGACGTTCGCCCTCACTCTGTTCGGGCGTCGAACTCACTATGAATAGTAACGTCGGGGATTCGAATATCTCAGGACAATAAACAAAGAACCCCGCACGAGGCGGGGTTCTTTGTTTATATGGCGCGCCCGGAGAGATTCGAACTCCCGACCGCCTGGTTCGTAGCCAGGTACTCTATCCAGCTGAGCTACGGGCGCATAAGGCGGTGCATTATCTAGAAGCGTGATATGACTGTCAAGTCGCCCCAGATAAGCATTTACTGCATGAAGGCCACATTACTAGTGGAGCCTTCGCTTCAAAATATGGCGGAGAGCGAGGGATTCGAACCCTCGATAGAGTTTCCCCTATACACCCTTAGCAGGGGTGCGCCTTCAGCCACTCGGCCAGCTCTCCAGAATGCGCACGAAAGGATACCTGCGCAGACCACGCAGGTAAAGACCGATATTCAGCTATTGCCGGGATTATCTTCTTTTTCGCGTTGAATCCGCTCGTAAATCTCTTCACGGTGAACTGATACGTCTTTCGGCGCATTCACCCCGATACGGACCTGGTTACCCTTAATTCCGAGCACGGTAACGGTTACTTCGTCACCGATAATGAGGGTTTCACCTACTCGCCGAGTCAAAATCAGCATTTTATTACTCCTATAATTCCTTCCGCAGGGTTCCGGTAGGAACCGGGTTTCCCACTTATCGCCATTAAGGCTGGCAGCATTCCCTGCCCTCCTGTGGCTATCTTAGTAGTGATATATGATTTGTAAAACAATCTGCGATTATTTCGCAGACACCGTGGTTCCTGCTTCCAAATTAAATGCACTGTGCAAGGCGCGCACACCCAGCTCCAGGTATTTCTCATCCACGACAACGGATATCTTGATTTCCGACGTGGAGATCATACGAATGTTGATGCCTTCCTTTGCTAAAGTAGCAAACATAGTGCTGGCAATCCCAGCGTGTGAACGCATACCAACACCTACCAGTGAGATTTTGACGATCTTGTCATCGCCGGAAACCTCACGGGCACCAATCTCCTTGGCAGTCTTCTCCAGCACCTTTAACGCCTTTGCGTAGTCATTACGATGAACGGTAAAGGTAAAATCGGTGGTGTCATCAGCACCGATGTTTTGCACAATCATGTCCACTTCGATATTCGCATCACCGATGGGACCAAGAATACGGTGGGCAACACCGGGTTGATCAGGCACGCCCTGCATGGTCAGCTTGGCTTCATCGCGGTTAAAGGCGATGCCGGAAATTAGCGCTTCTTCCATACCGTCTTCCTCATAGGTGATCAGGGTACCGGGGCCATCCTCAAAGGAGGAGAGCACACGCAGCGGCACATTGTACTTACCTGCAAACTCAACCGAGCGAATCTGCAAAACCTTTGAACCGAGACTGGCCATCTCCAGCATCTCTTCAAAGGTGATGCGCTCAAGGCGACTCGCTTCCGGAACAACACGCGGGTCAGTAGTGTAAACACCATCCACATCGGTATAGATCTGACACTCGTCGGCCTTGAGTGCAGCGGCCAGGGCCACTGCTGTGGTATCGGAACCGCCTCTACCCAGAGTGGTGATACTGCCATGCTCATCTACGCCCTGGAAACCGGCAACAACGACAACACGCCCCTTATCCAGATCACGACGCATTTTGCTCTCATCGATATCCAGAATGCGTGCCTTGTTATGCATGCTATCGGTCAGGATATGGACCTGTGCCCCGGTATATGAGCAGGCATCACAACCCAGTTTTTTCAGCGCCATAGCGAGCAACGCAATGGTAACCTGCTCGCCAGTAGAGAGGAGTACATCGGTTTCACGCGGATCCAGTTCGGGGTTGATCCCCCTGGCCAGATCGAGCAGACGATTGGTCTCGCCGCTCATGGCAGAGACCACCACAACGACGTCATCGCCCCGATCGCGGAACGCCTTTACCTTGTTCGCAACGTGGGTAATGCGTTCAACGCTACCAACCGAGGTACCGCCATATTTTTGTACGATAAGTGCCATAGAAGCTCGGGATTCGAAGGCCGGAGATTAAACACTAAATCTCGACAAAATTAAAGAGGAATGTGACATTTAGCACCCTATTTGCTGCCTGACCCAGCCCTCAACAGAACCGAGCGCGGCAGCAAGCTTGTCAGGTTCGGTGCCTCCACCCTGGGCCATATCAGGACGACCGCCCCCTTTTCCACCCACCTGTATGGCAACGCTCTGCAACAGGTCACCGGCCTTGATCCGATCAACGGCATCCTTGCTCACACCCGCAACCAGACTAATCTTGCCCTCCTGCACGGTGGCCAGTAGCACCGCGGCGGTACCCAGTTTGTTTTTCAACTGGTCGACGGTATCGCGCAGCCCCTTGGGGTCAGCCCCTTCCAGATTGGCGGCCAATACCTTAATACCGTCGATCTCCACCGCCTGGGAGAGCAGGTCGGAGCCCTGACTACTGGCCAGTTTGGCCTTGAGCTGCTCCAGCTCCTTTTCCAGTTTTCGGCTACGTTCCAGGGCTTGCTGTACCTTGTCGGCCACATCATCACGGCCCGACTTCACTAAACCAGCGACGCGATCCAGACGCTCCTCATTCCCTGCCAGCCACTCCAGTGCACCCTGTGCCGTGACTGCCTCGATACGACGCACCCCGGCGGCAACACCTGCTTCACTAACGACCTTCAGCAAACCGATATCACCCGTGCGACTCACGTGGGTACCACCACAGAGCTCAATGGAGAAATCCCCCATGGAGAGTACGCGAACCTTGTCACCGTATTTTTCGCCGAACAGCGCCATCGCCCCCGCCGCCTTGGCCTCGTCGATGGCCATAACGCGAGTCTCAACCGAAGCATTGTTCCGGATCTGCGCGTTAACCATGTTTTCGATCTGCTTCAACTCGGCGGCCGTGATCGCCTCGAAGTGGGAGAAGTCAAAGCGCAACCGCTCCGCACTCACCTGTGAACCCTTCTGCTGTACGTGCTCGCCCAGCACCTTGCGCAGGGCGGCGTGAAGAAGGTGGGTCGCAGAGTGGTTGCAGGCGATAGCCTGACGTAAGGCAGGATCCACCTCAGCAGTTACCGTATCCCCACTCTTCAGGCTGCCGCGAACTACCGAACCGAAGTGGACGATCGCCTCGCCATTCTTCTGCGTGTCTACCACTTCAAACAGGGCATCGCCCACCAGCAGGCGACCACAGTCACCAACCTGGCCACCGGACTCGGCATAGAACGGGGTCTGATCCAGCACCACCATGCCGCGCTCACCCTCGGCCAGCTGTTCCACTGCCTGACCGTCACGATAGAGCGACACCACCTTGCAGTTATCCTGCACCCGGTCATAACCGGTAAATTCACTCTTGCCCTCGACACTAACATCCTTGCCGTAATCCACATCGAAGTGGCTGGCGGCACGGGCACGCTCGCGCTGTTCCGCCATCGCCTTTTCGAAGCCGGGCATGTCGACAGTAAGTCCACGCTCACGCGCCACGTCAGCAGTCAGGTCAACCGGGAAACCGTAGGTGTCGTAGAGCTTGAAGACGGTTTCGCCAGGGATCTCCTTGCCGGAAAGTGACTTGATCGCCTCTTCCAGCAGACCCATGCCCTGCTCCAGGGTCTCGGCAAAGCGCTCCTCCTCCTGACGCAGCACCTTTTCCACCTGGCTCTGGGCCCTGGCCAGTTCCGGGTAGGCCTCGCCCATCTCTTTCACCAGGGCCGCCACCAGCTTGTAGAAGAAACTGCCCTTGATCTCGAGCTTGTGACCATGGCGAATGGCACGGCGAATGATGCGGCGCAGCACATAGCCGCGCCCTTCATTGGAAGGGATCACGCCGTCAACCACCAGGAAGGCACAGGAACGAATATGGTCGGCAATAACCTTTAAAGAGGCATTTTCCAGGTCTTTGGTCGCGGCCAGTTCGGCCACTGCCTTGATCAGATTCTGGAACAGATCGATTTCGTAGTTGGCATGAACACCCTGGATCACGGCAGCAAGGCGCTCGAGACCCATACCGGTATCGACCGAGGGCTTGGGCAGGGGCTTCATGTTGCCATCCTTGTCCCGATTGAACTGCATGAACACCAGATTCCAGATCTCGATATAACGATCACCGTCCTCCTCTGCGGAACCGGGAGGACCGCCCCAGATCGCTTCGCCATGATCGTAGAAGATCTCGGTACAGGGACCACAGGGGCCGGTGTCACCCATGGACCAGAAGTTATCGCTGTCGAATTTCTTGCCGCCCTTCTTGTCACCGATGCGGGTAAAACGTTTCGGATCGACGCCGACCTGCTTGAGCCAGATATCGGCGGCTTCGTCGTCGTCTTCGTAGACCGTTACCCAGAGTTTTTCCGCAGGCAGGCCACAGGTCTGGGTAAGAAATTCCCAGGCGTACTTGATCGCATCCTGTTTGAAATAGTCACCGAAGCTGAAGTTACCCAGCATTTCGAAGAAGGTGTGGTGACGCGCGGTATAACCGACGTTTTCCAGATCGTTATGTTTGCCCCCCGCACGCACGCAACGCTGCACACTGGTAGCTCGGCTGTAGGGACGCGGGTCACTGCCGAGGAAGACATCCTTGAATTGCACCATCCCGGCATTGGTAAAGAGCAGCGTCGGATCATTGCCGGGAACCAGAGGACTGGAGGCAACCACCTCGTGCCCTTTGCCGGCAAAGAAATCCAAGAAGGCCCTGCGAATATCTGCGCTGCTTTTCATGCAATGTCCCGAATAAGTTGAATCATTAGTCACTCACCACCGCGGCAATCTGCTCATGGCTAAAACCGCGATATTGCAAAAATCGTTGCCGTTTGGCTCTATCTTTCAGGTCTTCAATCGGTCGGCCACCGAACTTTCTGGCATAGACTGCGGCTGCCCGCTCATACCAATCTATCTCGCCCTCATCCTCCGCGCTGCGCAGGGATGCGGTGATGAGTTGCTCCGCCACCCCACGCTCCTGCAACTCGGCACGGATACGCTGCGGTCCATAACCCTTTTCGCTACGCTGGTGCAGATAGACCTCGGCATAGCGTGCATCGCTCTGCAGACGCTCCTTCTCCAGTCGCGCCAGTACCGACTCAACCAGAGTCGGGTTACAACCACGGGCGTGCAGTTTGAACGCCAGTTCCTGCGCCGAATGTTCGCGACGAGCGAGAAGTTCGACCGCCTTGGCGTAGATCTCCGTCTCGTCCATTTCGTTCATGTGAATCATGGCGCCCACAAAGCCCGGTAGTGTAAATCAAGAACTGGGGTAAATGGCAGGCCCCAGGCGCTTTTGGGCAAAATTATTACACCACAAACAGAGAGCCCAGGCGCTACTGCATTTGGATAGGGGGAGTAGAAATAGCAACGCCCTCCCTGAGTGGGGAGGGCGTGTATTGGAGCCGAGGCAACCATCACGCCTCGGCAACGTCGGCCAGTTCCGGCTCATCCACGTCATCATCGGCCACGGACATACCGGGCAGAACCGCAACACCTGGCAACAACACTTCACGGATACGCCCCTCGATCTCGGCGGCCACCGCACCGTTCTCCTTGAGCCAGTTGCGCACATTATCCTTACCCTGACCGATGCGCTCGCCGTTATAGCTGTACCAGGCACCAGACTTGTCGACGATATCGAGCTTTACCCCCATGTCGATGATCTCCCCCTCACGGGAGATCCCTTCACCATAAAGAATGTCGAACTCGGCCTGCTTGAACGGCGGCGCCACCTTATTCTTCACTACCTTAACCCGGGTCTCGTTGCCGACTACCTCGTCACCCTTCTTGATCGCGCCGATACGACGGATATCCAGGCGCACCGAGGAGTAGAACTTGAGCGCATTACCGCCGGTCGTGGTCTCGGGGCTGCCGAACATCACACCGATCTTCATCCGGATCTGGTTGATGAAGATCACCAGGGTGTTGGAACGCTTGATGTTGGCGGTGAGCTTGCGCAACGCCTGCGACATCAGGCGTGCCTGTAGACCGACGTGGGAGTCACCCATGTCACCTTCGATCTCCGCCTTGGGGGTCAGCGCCGCAACCGAGTCGACCACCACCACGTCCACCGCACCAGAGCGCACCAGCATATCGGTGATCTCCAGTGCCTGCTCGCCGGTATCGGGCTGGGAGACCAGCAGATCATCCACATTCACCCCCAGCTTGCCCGCATACTGCGGATCCAGTGCGTGCTCGGCGTCGACGAAAGCGCAGGTGCCGCCCGCTTTTTGCGCCTCGGCGATCACCTGCAGGGTCAGGGTCGTCTTACCGGAAGATTCCGGGCCGTAGATCTCGACCACCCTCCCCTTGGGCAGACCACCTATCCCCAGCGCCACATCCAGTCCCAGGGAGCCGGTGGAGATCGCCTCAATATTGCGCACCACGCTCTCGTCGCCCATGCGCATCACCGAGCCTTTGCCAAACTGCTTCTCGATCTGACCCAGTGCTGCTGATAACGCCTTTTTCTTCTGTTCGTCCACGGCTCTTCTCCTTACGAAATCGGATGGTTAAACGGTTCACTGCTTCGTGCTTGAGGTGAAATTTAGTTTATACCTCAACTCATGTCAATATTTTTTATCACCTAGATAATATTTACTATGTAATAAATTATATGAATATTTTGTAGGAATAAGCCAGAATAGGCCCGGTACATTTGTGGAGGTCAGCTAGGACGTGGCAGAAAAATCCCTGGAGAAGATGCTCGCAGAGGTGAAGTGGAGCACCCGTCAGCGTCTTCAATATATTGAAATCATGGCATTTTATTGTGGCGTGGTGAGCCGTACCGACGTCGCACGCGCCTTCGCCATCTCCGATGCGGCCGCCACCAAGGACCTGGCCCAGTACGGCAAACTGGTACCGGACAACCTGATCTACCGCCAGAGCCACTTCGGCTACGTCCCCACTCCGAATTTCCACCCCTGTGTCGCCGACCTTTCGCCGGAGGCAGTGCTACCGATGCTGGCACTGAACCTGACCGGTATGAGCGGCCCCTATGGGAAGCAGCGCGTCTTTAATATTCCGGCTGAACTCCTGACCCCACCGACGCGCCTGCCCAATCGGGAGATCACGGCCCAGGTCACCCGTGCCGTGGCACAGCGCAAGAAGCTGCGCATTCACTACCTCTCCCTCTCTGATCGGGAAAGCGACCCCTCGCGGATCATCGAACCCCACTCTCTTTGCCACAACGGTCTGCGCTGGCACGTGCGCGCCTATAACGAAGAGACCTTCGACTTCCGCGACTTCGTCCTCTCACGTATTACCGAGGCAGAGATGCTGGACGCCGCTGCCGAATCGAGCAGCGAATTCGATGAGGACTGGGTGGAGAGCGTTACCCTGGAGTTGGTTCCCCATCCGGGGCTGGCGGAGAAAAAGCGCCTCACCCTGTTGATGGACTACGGCGCGAAGGGGGATGTGATTACTATTGAGGTACGCCGGGCCTTGCTCGGCTACCTGCTGCAGCGTCTGCGGGTGGATACCAGCCCGGACCACTCCCTCAACCCGGAGGCCTACCAGCTCATCATCGCCAACCGGGATGAGATCGAGCCGTTTGCAGAATGGGCGTTCAGGATTTAGGGAGCAGGGACCAGCGTCGAAGCACCCGATAGCGCACGCCCTGTGGCGAACCCTCCGACAACACCAGCACAAACCCCTCCACCTGCCAGCGCATCGCCGGGGCTTCCGCCCGAGGCATGGCCTCCGCCTTGCGCAGCAGGGTCACATGGGGGCGGTAGGGTCGCGACTCCGGGGCCAAGCCACAGCCACGCATAGCAGCCTCCAGTTCGCCCGCCAATTGCACTAGCGCTGCGGGGACCTCCGACAGGCCGTACCAGATCACCTTGGGGTGTTTCCAATAGCCGAACCGATCAAGCTGTAACGTGAAGCGTGGTAGCCGAATGGCATCCGCCGCCTGTTCAAGACAGGACTGGGTAGGGGCATCCACATGGCCGGGGAAGGCCAGGGTGAGGTGCAGGTTATCGGCTTCCACCGGACGCCCGGTTTCATCCGCCAGCAGGGAAAGGGCATGCTGCAAATGACTGCGCACCGGCGGCTCCGGCCAGAGGGCAAAAAAGAGGCGTTGAGTCGCTACTTCAGCCATCAATACGGCGTAGTAAACCCTGCAGGCCGTACGCTACCGACTGGCGGCGCACCGCCTCACGGTCACCTGCAAAGTGGCAACGCTCGGTCCAGGTCTCTCCCCCCTGCAGGGCAAAACCGAAACAGACGGTACCGACCGGCTTCCCATCAGTGGCCCCGGTAGGGCCGGCGATCCCGCTAATCGCCAGGGCGATATGGGCACGACTGTTCAGCAGCGCACCCGTCGCCATCTCTGCCACCGTCGCCTCACTCACCGCCCCGTGCACTGCCAGGGTCTCCTGTGTCACCCCAAGCATCTCCAGCTTGGCCTGGTTGGTGTAGGTAACAAAGCCCCTTTCGAACCAGGCGGAACTCCCGCTGAGATCGGTACAGACCTTGGCTACCCAGCCTCCAGTGCACGACTCGGCCACGACCATCATCCACTCCTTTGCCAACAGCTGTTCTGCCACCGCTTCGGCACAACTGCGCAATTCGGAATCAGAGGGACTATGCATTATTGAGCTTCTCATCTACCCTTATCTTTCCTTTCAATTTCAACACTATCCGGTAGTTATGGAAATCAGCGGCTCCCTGATCACAGGCTGGCACCCCTCACCGGGTAATCCTCGCACGGCAGCGGAATCGCGCGGCGATGAACGGGAGAGCCAAGCCGGACGCTCCATAGAGTCGGGCCCACTGAGGGAATATATCAGCCAGGGCGAGGTTGTGCAGGAAAAGGGCGCCGCCGACTATCGTGACGCGTTGTCACAGGCACGGCGCGGCAGGGACAACGGCGCGGGCGGTAGCGTGGCCTGGTCTGCACAGGGAACAGCGAAAAACCAACAGGCCGTTGAGGCCTACCGCAGTAACGCCAACAGTGTGGAAAACGGCGGCGTGGAACTA
>JBNKBG010000008.1:0-48186 GCA_050287105.1 Thiohalomonadaceae bacterium | reverse complement strand
GAGACGGTGCATTTCGTCGGGGAGCAGGTCGGCGGGGCGCTGGTTGATCACGTCCTCATTGCCGATCGCCTTCTGGCGTACCAGGGCGTTGATTTCGCCCGGTGCCTGGCCGTAGCGACCCTGCAGGTAGAACTTCACTTCGTTGGTGATGCTCTGGTAGCGGTTGCCGGTGATGACGTTGAGTACCGCCTGGGTGCCAACGATCTGCGAGGTGGGGGTGACCAGTGGCGGGAAGCCGAGGTCTTCGCGTACCCGCGGGATCTCTTCCAGTACTTCGTTGATGCGCTTGAGTGCGCCCTGTTCGCGAAGCTGGTTGGCGAGGTTGGAGATCATGCCGCCCGGTACCTGGTTGAGCTGTACCCGGGTATCGACGCCGGTATAGTCGCTTTCGAACTGGTGGTACTTCTTGCGTACTTCGTTGAAGTAGAAACCGACTTCCTGCAGCGCGGCCAGGTCGAGATCGGTGTCGTTATGAGTGCCTTTGAAGGCCGCGACGACACTCTCGGTCGCCGGATGGCTGGTGCCGCCGGAGAAGGCAGAGATGGCGGTATCGAGACCGCTGCAGCCATTCTCCACCGCCTTGAGGAAGCACATCCCGGCGAGGCCGGAGGTGGCGTGGCTATGCAGGTGCAGCGGGATGGAGACCGCCTGGCTAAGGGCACGGAACAGTTCCGCCGCGGCGTAGGGGGTGAGCAGGCCGGCCATATCCTTGACCACCACGCTGTCGCAGCCCATCTCTTCAAACTGCTTTGCCATGGTGACAAAGGTCTCGGTGCTGTGCACCGGACTGATGGTGTAGCTGATGGCACCCTGGGCGTGCTTGCCCGCTGCTTTGACCGCCTCGATGGAGGTCTCCAGGTTACGGATGTCGTTCAGCGCATCGAAGATACGGAAGACGTCGATACCGTTTTCCGCGCTCTTCTGGACAAAGGCACGCACTACATCGTCAGAGTAGTGGCGATAACCGAGCAGGTTCTGGCCGCGCAGCAGCATCTGCAGGCGGGTGTTGGGCAGAGCCTTGCGCAGCTGGCGCAGACGCTCCCACGGGTCCTCCTTGAGGAAGCGGATGCAGGCGTCAAAGGTAGCGCCGCCCCAGACCTCCAGCGACCAGTAGCCGATGGCATCCAGCTTGTCGCAGATGGGGAGCATGTCTTCGGTGCGCATGCGGGTGGCGATGAGAGACTGGTGGCCATCGCGCAGTACGGTTTCGGTGATATTAACCTTCGGCATTACTTGTTCCTTTACATTCCCATTGAGGCGGCGATAGCAGCACCGATAACGGCGGCCAGCTCGCTGGTAGAGCGACGCAGGGTGTACTGCGTCAGTTCGGGGTGTTGGTCGACAAAACTGGTATCGAAATGTCCCTTTCTGAACTCCTCGGATTTGAGGATCTCCTTGTAGTACGGGATGGTGGTCTTGATCCCGTTGACGCTGATGTCGTCCAGCGCTCGGGTGGCGCGTGCCAGCAGACCGTCCCAGGTGGGAGCCCAGACAATCAGCTTGGCGCACATGGAGTCGTAGTAGGGCGGGATTTCGTAGCCGGTGTAGATCGCGCCGTCGGTGCGCACGCCGGGACCACCCGGTGCGTAGTAGCGAGTGATGCGACCAAAACTGGGGAGGAAGCCGTTCTGCGGGTCTTCCGCGTTGATGCGGAACTCCATGGCGAAGCCGCGCGGGTGGATGTTGCGGCTGGAGATGGAGAGCGTCTCGCCAGCGGCGATGCGGATCTGCTCCTGCACGATATCGACCCCGGTGGTCTCTTCGGTGATCGGGTGCTCCACCTGGAGGCGGGTGTTCATCTCCATGAAGTAGACGGTGTCATCGGCATCGAGGAGGAACTCAACGGTGCCTGCGTTTTCATAGCCTACGGCCGCAGCGGCGGTGACCGCCAGATTACCGATGTGCTCGCGCTGTACCGGTGTGAGCTGCGGCGAGGGGGCGATTTCGATCAGCTTCTGGTGGCGGCGCTGGATGGAGCAGTCGCGCTCGTTGAGGTGAATGACGTTGCCATGGCTGTCGGCCAGTACCTGCACCTCTATATGGCGCGGGTTGTCGATGCACTTCTCCATGAACACTTCGGCGCTGCCGAAGGCCTTGGTCGCCTCGGAGATGACCCGGTCGTAGTTCTTGCGCAGTTCCTGTTCATCGGCGCAGCGGCGAATACCGCGGCCGCCGCCACCTGAGGTGGCCTTGAGCATGATCGGATAGCCGATTTTGGCCGCTACCTTGATCGCTTCGTTGAGGTCTTTCAGGCTGCCGTCACTGCCTGGCGTTACGGGGACACCTGCTTCGATCATCGCCGAACGTGCCGCAGTTTTATCGCCCATGCGGCGAATAACCTCGGCAGAGGGGCCGATGTAGCGGATGCCACGACGCTTGCAGATCGCCGCCAGTTCAGGGCTTTCAGAGAGGAAGCCGTAGCCGGGGTGGAGGGCGTCGCAGCCGGTCGCGACCGCCAGGTTCACCAGGCGGTGGGCGTTGAGATAGCCGGTAACGGTCTCCGGGCCGAGGCTATAGGCCTCATCGGCCTTTTTTACGTGCAATCCATGCCTATCCGCCTCGGAGTAGACCGCGACAGCGCGAATCCCCATCTCATGGCAGGCACGTACGATGCGCACTGCGATCTCGCCGCGATTGGCGATGAGAATCTTTTTAATCATTTAACCTTGGCCTGTCTTGCTTTTGAGGTGCGGGAACGGTGTTTTGAGACCCGCAGTGAGTCGGTAGGGTGTGTAGTCAAAAGCCAAGCCGACCATTTGTCAAGATAAACCGATTTCTGACAGGGATTCTGGGATACCCAAAAAAGTGACGGAACAGCCCGTTTTTACTAGAGATTCTTTGACAGGGTGGGTGCTCGCGGGTATGATTGCGCGCCTATGTCAGGGGAGCGTCTACCGGTACACATCGATCCAATCCGTATGGCGGATACGCGTCGGTTGTTCCAGGGAGAGGTGGCGGTGACTGAGATGCCGCGGCTCGTCGAGGTGCTCCAGGACAGTGAAGGCCAGGTTGCGGTCTCCCTCGAATTTGGTACCGATGAGGAGGGGCTTCGGTTTATGCGAGGCCGGGTGCAGGGCGAGGTAACGCTGCTGTGCCAACGCTGCCTGGAACCGATGCGCCAGCAGATAGACAACCGCTTTGCCCTGGCGTTGGTGCGTAGTGAGACCGAGGCAGATGCCCTGCCATCGCACTACGAGCCTCTGCTGCTGGACGGTAAGCCGCTCTTTTTGCGCGATGTGATTGAAGACGAGATGCTACTGGCCTTGCCCATCGTGCCACGCCACCCGAAACAGGAGTGCGAGGCGCGACTTGAAAGCAGCGAAGCGGATACAGAACAGGATGGCGGTAAGCGGCTTAACCCGTTTGCCAGCCTGGCAGATTTAAAAACTGATCGAAAACATTGACCGAGGTTTTATAGCATGGCCGTACAACAGAACCGAAAAACCCCTTCCAAGCGTGGCATGCGCCGTTCCCACGACGCACTGAAATCTGCTGCTCTTTCCGTGGAGCCGACTACCGGTGAGACCCACCTGCGTCACCACGTCAGTGCCGATGGTTATTACCGTGGCCGTAAGGTAGTCAACGTCAAGGGCGAATAATCCTTGCCGTTTTGCGTGATCGCACATTTACCGGCCCGTGACCTGGTGTCTCGGGCCGGTATTTCGTTTGGGGAGTCCTCATGAGCCATTCCATCATTGCCGTCGATGCAATGAGTGGTGACCACGGTCCGGAAGTGACCGTACCTGCCGCTCTGCGCGCCCTGAAGCAACACTCAGGTCTGACGTTGATCCTCGTCGGAGACGAGGATGTACTGCAACAGGAGGTGGCCCGCCATGATGGCAAGCTCTCTGAACGACTGACTATTCATCACGCCAGTCAGGTGGTGGCAATGGATGAATTGCCCTCATCGGCACTGCGTGGCAAGAAAGACTCCTCAATGCGGGTCGCCATCAATCTGGTGAAAGAGGGCGTTGCCCAGGCCTGTGTCAGTGCTGGCAATACCGGTGCCCTGATGGCCACCGCACGCTTTGTGCTGAAGACCCTCGACGGTATTGATCGCCCGGCGATTATCTCCGCCCTGCCGACCATCAATGGTCACACCCACATGCTCGATCTGGGCGCCAATATCGACTGCTCCTCCGAGGTGCTCTACCAGTTCGCGCTGATGGGCTCGGTGCTGACCAGTGAACTGGATAACAACCCCAGCCCTACCGTCGGTCTGCTCAACATCGGCGAAGAGGAGATCAAGGGTAACGACGCGATCAAGAATGCCGCGAGGATGTTGCAGGAGAGCAGTCTCAACTATGTCGGTTTTGTTGAGGGCGATGACATCTGGAAGGGCACTGTTGATGTCGTCGTCGCCGACGGCTTTCTGGGCAACATCGCACTGAAGTCTAGCGAAGGCCTGGCCAAGATGATCAGTCACTATATGAATCAGGGCTTCAAACGGAATATCTTCACCATGCTGGCGGGGCTGATCGCCTTGCCGGTATTGCGTGCCCTGCGTCGGCGCATCGACCCGCGCGAATACAACGGTGCCAGTCTGGTTGGCCTGCGTGGTATCGTGATCAAGAGTCACGGCAGTGCCGATGCACACTCCTTCACCACGGCCATCAGGGAAGCGGTCCTGGAAGTAAGGAAAAACGTGCCCGAGAAAATCCAACAACAATTGGGCACCCTACTGGAAGCGAGGCAGGCAGTTTGATCTATTCACGTATTCTTGGCACCGGCGGCTATTTGCCGGAGAAAGTAGTTACCAATCTCGACCTGGAGAAGATGGTCGATACCACCGACGCCTGGATCACCGAGCGTACCGGGATCAAGGAGCGGCACATTGCCGCCGAGGGTCAGAACACCTGTGACCTGGCCGAGCAGGCAGCACGGCGTGCCATGGAGATGGCCGGGATCGACAAGGACGAGATCGATCTGATCGTCGTTGCCACCACTACTCCCGACCAGGTTTTCCCCAGCACCGCCTGTCTCCTCCAGGATCGACTGGATAATCACGGCGCGACGGCCTTCGACATACAGGCCGTCTGTACCGGGTTTGTTTACGCGCTCGGCGTCGCCGATAAATTCATCAAGAGCGGTACCCACAAAACCGCGCTGGTGGTGGGGGCCGAGACCATGTCGCGCATTACCGACTGGAGCGACCGTGGCACCTGCATTCTCTTTGGTGACGGTGCTGGTGCCGTGATCATTCAGGCCAGCGAAGAGCCGGGGATTCTCTCCACCCACCTGCATGCTGACGGTCAGTACAAGGATCTGCTCAAGGTAGATGCCGGTGTCTCCACCGATTTCAGCAAGCTGCAGGATGGCACCGCTTTCATGCAGATGCGTGGCAATGAGGTGTTCAAGACCGCGGTGAACACCCTGGGTCGCATCGTCGACGAGACACTGGAAGCGAACAATCTGCAAAAGAGCGATATCGACTGGTTGGTACCGCACCAGGCCAATATTCGCATCATCAATGCCACGGCAAAGAAGCTTGGCATGTCGCTGGATAACGTCGTGGTCACCGTAGACCGCCACGGCAACACCTCCGGCGCCTCTGTGCCGCTGGCCCTCGATGAAGCGGTGCGCGATGGCCGCATCAAACGCGGCGATACCCTGTTGCTGGAAGCCTTCGGTGGCGGCTTCACCTGGGGTTCGGCGCTGATTAAGTTTTAGTTTTACCGCGAAGGGCACAAAGGCACGACTCCTTAACCTCGTGTTATTTGTGAGCTTTGTCGTTCAATTTATTGAAATAAAAGGGGAAATGCATGTCGCTTGCATTGGTATTTCCGGGGCAGGGTTCCCAGTCCGTCGGTATGCTGGCTGAACTGGCCGCTGCCGAACCGCTGGTCGAGGCGACCTTTGCCGAGGCATCCGCCGTACTGGGTTATGATCTATGGAAGCTTGTCGCTGAAGGTCCAGCCGAGGAGTTGAACCAGACCCACATTACCCAGCCCGCCATGCTCAGTGCCGGGGTCGCCGTTTGGCGTATCTGGCAGGAGAAGGGCGGCGCTACACCTGCGGTCATGGCGGGCCACAGTCTGGGTGAATACACGGCACTGGTTGCCGCGGGCGCTATCGGCTTTGCCGATGCGGTTGCCCTGGTTGAACAGCGCGGCAAACTGATGCAGGAGGCCGTTCCTGCCGGGACTGGCTCCATGGCAGCGATCCTCGGTCTGGAAGATGCCCAGGTGATCGATGTCTGCGCCAGCGCCGCGCAGGGTGAGGTCGTTTCCGCCGTCAATTTCAATGCCAATGGCCAGGTGGTGATCGCCGGTCAGGTTGCCGCCGTCGAGCGTGCCGTGGAGTTGGCCAAAGAGGCGGGCGCCAAGCGTGCCGTGATCCTGCCAGTGAGCGTCCCTTCCCACTGTGCATTGATGAAACCGGCTGCGGAAAAGCTGGCGGAGCGTCTGGCTGCCATCACCATCAATACACCGCAAATCCCAGTTATCAACAATGCCGATGTCAGCAAGGCCAGCGATGCCGATGCGATTCGTGACGCGCTGGTGCGTCAGCTCTATAGTCCGGTACGCTGGGTCGAGACCATCACGGCGATGGCCGACGAGGGGGTCGATTCCCTGATCGAGTGCGGCCCTGGTAAGGTACTGGTCGGTCTGAACAAGCGCATCGTCAAAGAGATGGGCACACAGGCTATCTTCGATCCGGCAGGCCTCGAAGCGGCGCTGGCGTAAACAACGCGAAGCAATTAAGGAGTAGAACCATGTCACTGCAAAACGAAGTTGCACTGGTTACCGGCGCCAGCCGGGGTATCGGCAAGGCGTGTGCGCTGGCGCTGGGCGCTGCGGGCGCTACGGTGATCGGTACCGCCACCTCAGAAAGCGGCGCTGAAGCGATTAGTGCATACCTGAAAGAGAACGGAATTGTGGGTACGGGATTCAAACTGGATGTCACACACCAGGCCGAAGTCGATCAGATGCTGGATGCGATTACCGAGCAATTCGCTGCACCGAGCATTCTGGTCAATAACGCCGGGATCACCCGTGACAACCTGCTGATGCGAATGAAGGACGAGGAGTGGGATGCGATTATGGAGACCAATCTGAAGTCGGTCTTCCGCATGTCCAAGGCCTGTGTTCGTGCCATGACCAAGGCACGCAAGGGCCGTATTATCAGCATCGCCTCCGTTGTGGGGTTGATGGGCAACGCCGGTCAGACCAACTATGCCGCCGCCAAGGCGGGTATCCTCGGCTTCACCAAGGCACTGGCGCGTGAAGTCGGTCCACGTGGGATCACGGTCAATGCCGTGGCACCGGGCTTCATTGATACGGACATGACACGTGGCCTCTCTGATGAGCAGAAGCAGATGCTGCTGGGCCAGATCCCACTGGGGCGTCTGGGTGATCCGGATGAGATTGCGGCCGCCGTCGCATTCCTGGCATCTCCTCAGGCTGGCTACATCACTGGAGAGACCATTAGCGTCAATGGTGGGATGTACATGGGGTAGTAATTCTTCTTCGTAAACAATGGGTTGCATCTTATTTGCACCCCTTGTTGCCGGAGGGGGCAATTTTCTAGCATCTGGCAGCGGTTTTCACTACAATACCGCGGCAGAAAACAAAGATTTTTTTATATTCTCTTGGGAGGAAACAACCGTCATGAGCAGTGTTGAAGAGCGCGTCAAGAAGATCGTGGTAGAGCAACTGGGTGTGAAGGAAGAAGAAGTCACCAACAGTGCTTCCTTTGTCGATGACCTTGGCGCCGATTCGCTCGACACCGTGGAATTGGTTATGGCTCTGGAAGAAGAGTTCGAGACCGAGATCCCGGACGAAGAAGCGGAAAACATCACCACCGTTCAGCAGGCCATTGACTACGTCAATGCTCATCAGGGTTAACCGCTGATCGTATCTCCGGGGCCGCGACCACAATTGCGTGGGCGCGGCCTTTTGTTTGTCTGAAACTTGAGAAGTAGGGGGCCGTCCCTTGGCAAAGCGTCGTGTAGTTGTTACTGGTGTAGGTATGGTTTCACCCGTGGGTTTGAGCGTTAAAGAATCCTGGGAAAACATCCTTGCCGGCAAGAGCGGTATCGCTCCGATCACCCATTTTGATACCACCGGTTTCGCCACCACCTTTGGCGGTTCGGTGAAGAATTTCGACGTCACCAACTATCTGACGGCGAAAGATGCAAAGAAGATGGACCCGTTCATCCACTACGGCATCGTTGCTTCCATTGAAGCGATTAAGGATTCTGGTCTGGAAGTCACTGAGGCCAATGCCGAGCGTATCGGGGTGGCGGTCGGTTCCGGTATCGGCGGTCTGCCGGGCATTGAGAAAGGCCACGAGGCGTTCATGAATGGTGGTGCTCGCAAGATTTCGCCGTTCTTCGTACCGAGCAACATCATCAACATGATCTCCGGTCATGTCTCCATCATGTATGGCCTGAAAGGTCCGAACATCGCTCTGGTTACCGCCTGTGCGACGGGTACTCACAGTATCGGTGATGCGGCGCGCCTGATCGAATATGGCGATGCGGATGTGATGGTCGCCGGTGGTGCCGAGATGGCGACCTCTCCCTGTGGTCTTGGCGGTTTCGCTGCGGCCCGCGCACTCTCTACCCGTAATGACGACCCTGAGACTGCCAGTCGTCCGTGGGACAAGGACCGCGATGGTTTTGTCCTCAGTGACGGCGCCGGTGTGATGGTGCTGGAAGAGTACGAACACGCCAAGGCGCGTGGTGCGAAGATCTACGCCGAGGTTATTGGCTACGGCATGAGCGGCGACGCCTATCACATGACCCTGCCTGCAGCAGGTGGTGAGGGGGCCGGCCGTTGCATGAAGAACGCCATGCGTAATGCCGGTATCAACGCCGATCAGATCAACTACATCAATGCCCACGGCACCTCCACTCCGGCCGGCGACAAGGCGGAGACCGATGCAGCAAAGGGCACCTTCGGTGATCACGCCTACAAACTGGCGATGAGCTCCACCAAGTCGATGACGGGGCACCTGCTGGGTGCCGCTGGTGGTGTTGAGGCGATCTTCACCGCGCTGGCGATTCACGACCAGGTGGCACCGCCGACCATCAACATCATCACCCCGGACCCGGAGTGTGATCTGGACTACGTGCCGAACACCGCACGCGAGATGGAGATCAACTACGCACTCTCCAACTCCTTCGGTTTCGGCGGTACCAACGCGACACTAGTGTTGGCCAAACTGAAGTAGGCCAAATAGAAGCGAATAACGACCGGGCCAGGTGCCCGGTCTTTTTTTGTCGGTGCGGCGGTGAAGTGAGTAACAATCATCGTTAGAATCGACAGACTCAATGAATGGGTTAGAACAAGTGATCCTGATTAACGGCGAACAGACCAACCAGCTCGATGCCAGTGACCGTGGCCTGCACTATGGCGACGGTCTGTTCGAGACCATTGCCGTACGTCATGGCCGTCCGCGTCTGTGGTCAGCGCACATGGCACGTTTGACAGAGGGTTGCAGGCGTCTGGGGCTTCCTGAGCCTGAACCGGCGTTACTGGCGGCGGAAGCGGCACAGTTATCCGCTGACTGCGACAGGGCGGTGCTGAAGATCATGATCACTCGTGGCTCGGGCGGTCGCGGCTACCGCGCCCCTCGTGCGCCTGAGCCGACCCGGCTGCTCATGCGCTATCCCTGGCCGCAACATGCGGATGATCCAGCCCCCTATACCCTGCGTCTCTGCCAAACCCCGTTGGGTTGCAGCCCCGCATTGGCGGGTCTTAAGCACCTCAATCGACTGGAGCAGGTGCTGGCACGCAATGAGTGGGACGACGAGTCTATCCACGAAGGGGTGATGACCGATACCGCGGGGAATGTGATCGAGGGGACGACCTGCAATCTGTTCGCGGTAGAAGGTGGGAGAGTGGTGACCCCCGATGTTAGCCGCTGTGGTGTGGCGGGTGTCATGCGCGCAAAGGTGCTGCAGTTGGCGGAAGAACTGGGAATTGCATCAGCGATCACCACCATCCATCGTGATGAGATGGCGCAGATGGATGAGCTTTTCGTCACCAACGCCATCATTGGTATCCGCCCAGTTGTCCGTTTTGAAGCGGTGGAGTACGGCGGGAATCCGATTTGCCAACGCCTGCAGCACGCACTGCAAGGCGTGCTGGAGGGAGATGCGTGAAAGAGCGGTTATTCAAATTACTGGGGCTGTTGGTGCTGATCGGCAGCTTTACCCTGGGCTGGGCCTGGATGAGCTATCAGGCTTTTACTGATGCCCCGTTAAAACTGGGCCAGGCCGAGCACTATTTCATCATCGAGCCTGGTGCGAGTGTCGGCACCATCGCCGCAGCACTGAAAGAACAGGGCATGATCGAAAGTAGTCGGATGTTTCGCTGGATGGTGCGTCTCAGTGGCGAAGCACAGCACATTCAGGCCGGTGAATATCTGCTGACGGAAGGAATGACCCCGGCGCAACTCCTGCAAAACATGGTGCAGGGCAGGGTACGCCAATATACGATCACCCTGGTCGAAGGCCGTACCTTCCGCGAAATGATGCAGCAGCTCAATGCGGATCCCAATCTCAAGCATACCCTCGACGGCCAGACAGATGCCGAGATCATGGCACGCCTGGGTTACCCGGATGAATATCCGGAAGGGCGTTTTCTACCCGAGACCTATAACTTCCCCCGTGGTCTGAGCGATGTGGAGTTTCTGCGTCGCGCCTACAGCGCCCTGGCCAGGGTTCTGGATAAGGAGTGGCAACAGCGCGATGTGGGGCTGCCTTTCAAGACACCTTACGAGGCGCTGATTCTGGCCTCGATTGTGGAGAAGGAGACAGGCCAGGAGAGCGAACGGCCGCAAATTGCCGGGGTTTTTATCCGCCGTCTGGAGAAGGGAATGCGCCTGCAGACTGACCCCACGGTGATCTACGGCATGGGGGCAGATTTTGATGGCAATCTGCGGCGCAAAGATTTGAAGCAGGATGGCCCCTACAACAGCTACACCCGCCGGGGTCTACCGCCGACCCCCATCGCCATGCCAGGTGTCGATGCAATCCGTGCAGTGATGCACCCGGATGATGGCAACAGCCTCTACTTCGTCGCCAAGGGTGATGGTAGTCACTATTTCTCTGCCACCATCGAAGAACACAATAACGCGGTAATTAAATACCAGCGCAGCGGGCGACGCCGACAGGACTATACTTCTTCGCCGTCCCAGTAGCCGGGCAAGCTATACAGCCATAATCAACAGCACGACGAACAGCGCCACCAGCAGCAATGGAATAATGGCGCTTTTCCAATCCTCGCTGGAGCCTTTGGGACTCTCCTTAATCATCTGTTTGGCCCTTGGCCAGATCATTATCAGCATCATCCCTAGCAGGAGTGCCGAACCGATCTTCATCCACATATCCATTTTGCGTACCTCATATACAGAAAACCCCGCGCAAGGCGGGGTTTGCAGTTCAACAAACGCTATTGTCAGTCACGGCCGGAGAGGGCAGAGAGCAGGTTCAGCAGGTTGACGAAGATATTGAAGATGTTCAGGTAGAGATTCACTGTCATCATCAGGTAGTTGCCGTGCGGCTGGTGGATCATACGGCTGGTGTCATAGAGGATGAAACCACTCATGACCATAATGACCGCGGCAGAGACACCCAGTGACAGCGCCGGGATGGCCAGGAATATATTGGCCAGTGAGGCGATCAGGGCAACTACCAGACCAGTGATCAGGAAACCGCCCATGAAGCTAAAGTCCCTGCGAGTGGTCAGGGCATAACCAGAAAGGGTAAGGAAAATCACCCCTGTGCCACCCATCGCCATACCAATGATCTCAGAACCATTGGCGAGCGCCAGATACATATTGAGGATCGGGCCAAGGGCGAAACCGAACAGACCGGTAATTGCGAAGACCACACCGATACCAGCAGCGGAGTTAGCGGTGCGCGGCAATACAAAGAATGCCAGCAGCATGGCAACGCCTATGCTGACCAGGTAGGTCATCGGCCCCATGTTCATGAATACCGACAGGGTCGCCGTAACGGCGCTGAACAGCAGGGTCATAGAAAGCAGGGTATAGGTGTTGCGGATTAGCTTGTTGGTAGCTAATGCCGACTCATTTGAACGGACTGAAGCCGTCTCATAACTGCTCATCGTGTACTCCTCATGTTGTCATTCCGAGCTTGTGATTAACTGGTGCCAATATGGCATAAATTCAAGTGCCAGACCACCGACAAACCACTCAATTCCGAGGTGGAAAAGGGGTGGCAATTCCGGTATTCTTCGCACTTCCCGAAATCGGCACTATGCCTGAACACTGCACCGTTGGACGGTTTCAGTGGGGAAAAGTTCGGACAATCTGTATCTGGAGAGGTGGCTGAGTGGTCGAAAGCGACGGTCTTGAAAACCGTTGAAGGGTGACCTTCCGTGGGTTCGAATCCCACCCTCTCCGCCAAATAAAACAAAAGGTCCCTGGCGGACCCTTTTTGTTTTATCAGCGCCGGGTGAGAACCCACGGAATCAATTAAGTGGTTCGACCCGAGCCGCATGACGGCGAGGGAACATCGGCGCTAGCCGATGGCCCGCAGGGTGAGGCGCAGTTATGCGCCGAGTAATCCCACCCTCTCCGCCAAATAAAGCAAAAAGGGTCCCTTGTGGACCCTTTTGCGTTTTTGCTGTGGTTGGCAGGCCAGGCTATCCGCCGCATAATGCTGCGCATGAGAGGTAACGGTAGAACAGTGAGGATAGTTGCAGGGGCGTTGTTCTGTATGCTGTTGCCGTGGCAGCAGGCGGGTGCCGCAGGGGATGTCGGGGCGCCACCCGGACCCTATATCAGTTTGCACCCGTTTCCCGGGCTGGGGGATATCCAGTCGATTTCCAGGAAAAAGGTCTCCAAAGACTCTATGCTCGACCACGGGTTGCCCGCATATCCAAGGCCATCACATTTTGTAGCACCGAATAGTTATACGATCCCGGCGCAAAAACGTTCTCCACAGGCGGCATCTGAGCTGACACAACCGGGGAACTGGCGCTGGTGATGAGAGTGATACCACTTGGATCACGTACAGGAGTAGAAGGGTGAGTTCATACAGAAGCTTTTTTAACCCGACGAATATGCTTGTTGTGGTGGCACTACTGACCCTGATCCTTTTTCGTCACTCGCTCTTTCCTGAGGCGACCGAGTCAACTGAAGTGAAGCAGTTGATGGGAAAGATGGACAGTGTGATCGACACGATGCAAAACGGAGATGTGGCTCAGCCTGAGCAGCAGGCATCATCCGTGACATCGAACGAGAGTGATACTAAACCTGAAACGCCAGAGCCAATCGTTTCTGCTGATGAATCCACGGATGAGGATAAAGTCGCTACACAGGATGTACCGTCTTCGGTTGTCGCCGATGATCAATCTGCAGAGGCGCTGAAAGCACTGGATGTCTGGCAAACCGCACGCAGGGCTGCCTGGGATGGAAACAGTGATGCGGCGGTTAACAACTATCGGGCACTGATTCAATTACAGCCCGAAAATTACGATGCCTACGGTGAAATGGGCAATGTGATGTTGCAACAGGGTGATACACAGGGTGCTGTGGATGCCTTTTCTCAGGCCGCAACCTTGTTGCAGCAATCAGGCTACCAGCAGGCTGCATGGCACGTGATTAACATCGTTTCACAACTGGATCAGGCGAGAGCAGAAGCGTTACACAAAACTCTTTCTCAGCAGTCGCTCCCTGCAACTCAGTAACCTGCTATTTTTTATGCCAATTTACATCAGTAACAATCGTTTTACAGGGTTGAATAAATCCTTGGTTCTTGTACAGTTGTGCATGCTTTTTAGCAACGAGGTTTCGCTTTAGCCGCTATGATCAATGTCCTGTTGGTAGATGATCATGACCTGGTACGAACAGGCATCCGACGTTTGCTCGAGGATGTTACCGGAGTCAAAGTAATCGCCGAAGCGAACAGTGGTGAACAGGCACTGGTGTCGGTACGCGAGCGGCGTCCTGATGTGGTGTTAATGGATGTGAGTATGCCTGGTATCGGTGGACTCGAAACCACACGCAAAATGAAGCAGTATGCTCCCGACCTTCCCGTCATAATTCTTACCGTGCACACCGATGATCCCTTTCCCAGCAGTATGCTGAAGGCCGGTGCATCGGGCTATCTGCATAAGGGTTGCAACATCGACGAAATCGTTCAGGCGATTAAGGATGTGCACAACGGCAAGCGCTACATCTGTTCTACCATCGCGCAAACCCTGGCACTGTCACTTTTGCCCGGGCATGAAGCGTCGCCGTTTGAATCCCTCTCTCAGCGTGAAATGCAGGTGATGCTGATGCTGGTGGATGGACAGAAAGTGCAGGATATCTCCGATAAGCTTCACCTGAGTCCCAAAACAGTCAGCACCTATCGCTATCGGCTGTTCGAAAAGCTGAACGTCAAGAACGATGCCGAACTGACTCGTCTGGCCATGCGGCATGGTCTTCTGGATAACGGTTAACACGCTATTCAATCTCTTCCACGCCTGTTACGCTGGAATCTCTCGCTCCTGCCCATACTTCCAGTAGCATGACTGCGGAAAACAGACAGCCGTTCGACAGCAAAGCCTTTCTTCAGAACCTGACCACACTCCCTGGCGTCTACCGGATGCTGGATGCGGAAGGTACGGTGATCTACGTTGGCAAGGCGAAAAATCTCAAGCGTCGTGTCAGCAGCTACTTCAGTCGTCAGGACAACAGCGCCAAGACACGTGCGCTGGTGGCACAGATCCAGCAAATCGAAATTGCAGTTACCCATACCGAAAACGAGGCACTGATCCTCGAAAATACCCTGATCAAGGAGCATCGGCCGCGCTATAACATCTTGCTGCGTGACGACAAGGGCTACCCCTATATCTATCTCTCGGATGAGGCGTTTCCCCGCCTCAGTTTCCACCGCGGAAGACGTGACAAGCCAGGGCGCTTTTTTGGTCCGTTCCCCAGCGCATCGGCGGTACGCGAAAGCCTCAATCTGCTACAAAAGCTCTTCCCGGTACGTCAGTGTGAAGACAGTTTCTACCGCAGCCGCTCCCGTCCCTGCCTGCAATACCAGATCAAGCGTTGCAGCGCCCCCTGCGTTGATTATGTCAGCGCCGAAGAGTACGGCGAGGATGTACGCCATGCGGTGATGTTTCTGGAAGGAAAGAACAGCGCAATTATTGATGAGTTGGTACGGCATATGGCGTCAGCCTCTGACGCCCTGGAGTTTGAACTGGCCGCCCATTACCGGGATCAGATCGCCAACCTGCGTCGTGTACAGGAGAAGCAGTACGTCATGGGTAGTGGCAGTGGTGATCTGGACGTGATCGCCGCTGTGGCTCGTAATGGGGTGGGTTGCCTGCAGGTCTTCTTCATCCGTAATGGACGTAATCTGGGTAACAAGACCTGGTTTCCACGCCATACCGCCGACAGCGACGAGGCTGAACTACTCGCCGCCTTTTTGCCCCAGTACTATCTGAGTGGCGGCAGCCAGGAACGTCCTATCCCGCCGGAGATCCTGGTTAACCAGGCACTGCCTGAGAAGGCACTGCTGGAAGGGGTCCTGACCGAGCAGGCCGGGCGCAAGGTCACCATCAGTCACCGCCTGCGTGGCGAACGTTCGCGTTGGCTGCAGTTGGCTAGTACCAATGCAGAGCAGGCACTGAGCGCTCATCTGGCCAACAAACTCAACATCATGGGCCGTTTCGAAGCGTTGCAGGAGGCGCTGCAACTGGATGACCTGCCACAGCGCATCGAGTGTTTCGACATCAGCCACACCATGGGGGAGGCGACCGTCGCCTCCTGTGTGGTATTCGACACCAACGGCGCGCTAAAGAGCGACTATCGCCGCTACAACATCGAAGGGATCACGCCCGGTGACGACTACGCCGCCATGCACCAGGCGTTGACCCGCCGTTTCAAGCGGCTCAAGGAGGGGGAGGGCAAGTTCCCCGACATTTTGCTCATCGACGGTGGCAAGGGGCAGTTGAGCCAGGCTGAGCAGGTACTGGAGGAGTTGCAGGTGATCGGGGTGGTCCTGATCGGCGTGGCCAAGGGGCCGAGCCGCAAACCCGGTGTGGAGCAGCTATTATTGTCGGGCCAGGAGCAGCCCATTATACTGCCGCCTGATTCACCGGCACGTCACCTGATTCAGCAGGTACGCGACGAAGCCCACCGCTTCGCCATAACCGGGCATCGCCAGCGTCGCGCCAAGGCGCGTCGTACCTCACCGCTGGAGGGCATTCCTGGGTTGGGTCCGAAGCGGCGCCAGCAACTGCTACGGCAATTCGGGGGACTACAGGAGGTGGCCAGGGCCGGGATCGATGATTTAACCCGGGTCAAAGGGATCAGCCGCCAGTTGGCACAGGCCATATACGACGCCTTTCACGCCGAATAATGAATAGAAGGTAAGCGCGCAGTAATGAAATACAGTATTCCCAACACCCTGACCCTGCTGCGTATCGCGTTGATCCCGGTCTTCGTTATCGTGTTCTATCTGCCGATAGCAAATGCCAATATTATCACTACCTCCATCTTCGCCCTGGCGGGCTTTACCGACTGGCTGGACGGCTATCTGGCTCGGCGCTGGCAGGTGACCTCCGCCTTTGGTGCCTTCCTCGACCCGGTGGCCGACAAACTGATGGTGGCTGCTGCCTTGGTGCTGATTGTCGATACCAACCCCACCCCCTATTCGGGGATATGGCTCGCCTTTCCGGCACTGGTGATCATCGGTCGCGAGATCAGCATCTCCGCCCTGCGAGAGTGGATGGCAGAACTGGGCTCTTCGGCCACCGTGGCGGTGAGTATGCTCGGCAAGGTGAAGACCTCGGCACAGATGCTGGCCCTGGTGTTATTGCTCTATAAAATGCCGATTGGTACCTTTCCCACGGTGGAAGTCGGCCTGACATTGCTATACGTTGCTGCGGTGCTGACGCTCTGGTCAATGTTGCTCTATGTAAAGGCGGCCTGGCCTGTCATTAGCCGACCGTAAGATAAAATGTGACAAGCGCTTGACATCAAACGCTCACTCATTAAAATGTGCGCTTCTGTGAGGCGGGAATAGCTCAGTTGGTAGAGCACAACCTTGCCAAGGTTGGGGTCGCGAGTTCGAGTCTCGTTTCCCGCTCCAAAAATACCAAGACCTCGGTTCGGTGCCCGACCGGGGTCTTTTTCCTTCAGGGTACACGATGGCTAGGTGGCAGAGTGGCTATGCAGCGGATTGCAAATCCGTGTACCTCGGTTCGACTCCGGGCCTGGCCTCCATTTTTTCTTTAGGTATCTTTAACTGAATCCGCACAATGTCTGCTGAAACATCCGTCTGTCTCGGTTAGAATTCAGTTCTGTTACGCAAATGCCCGGATGGCGAAATTGGTAGACGCAAGGGACTTAAAATCCCTCGGTGGCAACACTGTGCCGGTTCGACCCCGGCTCCGGGCACCAACACACACTACAAAAAAGGCTGCCAATGGCAGCCTTTTCTATTTGCATTAGTCCGTTATCAGTAGCGGACTCTGAATTTATTAATCTCGTTTTTTCTGACCGGGTAGGTGACACTTCCACCCTGTAACTCTATTACCAGATAGAGTCTGCCGTTACGAACCTGCTCCAGTATACCTCGGCGAACCTTGTTGCCAGGCAAGGTAACCTCCACCAGTTTGTCGATATGTTTCTCTGCGTTATCCACGTTTTCCACATGGTAACTGGGGCGACGCTGAACAGGGGCTTTCGTCTCTTCCATTGCCGCAGGTTTCTCGACCTTTGTTACTGTTGCCGCAGCCTTGTCCTTTGCGGCAGGCTTTGCGGCATTTGGCGACTGTGCCACAGCGCCAGGTGCGTCGGCGTTGAGCAGTTGATCAAGTTCAACGCGGGTATTACCAATGCTCACTGATAGACCAAGCAGTTCAGCAGCTTCCAAAGGTTTGTAGTAGGTCAACTCTTCGGGGGAGATATTGTTTTGAGGCTTAATGGCAACATTGATGCGGCCACCTTTGAGCATATGATTTCGATAGGCGGTAGCCAGTTTCTCGGGGAGTTTGATCCCGAGGGTAGCAACCAGTAGTTGCATGTGACGATCAATGTATTCATCAATACTGCTGTTGTTACTCGTTGCGCAATAGGTGTTGCGCATTTTATAGAAGCCGTTGTCGTTAATGCTTATCCGCATGGGCGGGATGGTGTTGGTCGCTGTTACGCCCCCCATCTCACCACCGGGCACCTTGAAATCCATGGACATATTTGCCTGATATATGTCGCGAACATTGGCATCGATCTCTACGCTGAATATCTCGGCAATTTTGTTGTAGTGGAGGCGGATATTGAAATCGGTGTTGACCCGTCGCATTCCCATAAGGCGGTAATCAACCAGCTGAAATTTATCGATGTCGCCGCAACCCAGGGCATCCAGTTGAGAAATGAGGGCGTCTGCTGGTGTGGGTTGTTCTGCGGCCTGTTCGACCATCTGCTCCAGCATGGAGAAGAACTTGCCGTCCAGATTGAGCTGGATGTTGCTAAAATTGATTCCCATCTCTTCCGGCAACTTGCCGTCCTGCATCGATTTCCCTGATATGAGGAAGTATCCGGGCTGATCGGCAAACAGGCGCACCTGTTCGATACGGAATTCATCCGCCGCCATTTGCGGCACGATGGATATGTTGTCTACCGTGATTTCGTTACCCAGGGGTGAGACAAAGAAGGATTCATAGCCGATGGTGGCAAACGGGGCTGCGCCTTCAACGATACGTTGTAGCGTGTTGTTGGTTTCGTACCAGAGATAGCCTACGGCGGCGCCATAGATCAGGATAACGAATAGAAGGAGATTTCGTAAAAAGCGCATGTGGTCCACCGTGTTGTTATTAATTGTCCCTGTTTACACGGTATTTATACCTTACTGGCGCATTTTCCTCAAAGCGAGTTTTATTCGTCCTCTTCGTCGCGTCTTTCCACGGTTTCCGGGTCTGCAGTGATCGGTCGATAGATCTCTACCCGATCGCCGGCCTTGAGTCGTTCTTCGGCGTTGACCACGCGACCAAAAATACCGTAACGATTCTCCTGTAAATCGATATGCGGGAATTTTTGTAACAGGCCTGAAAGCTCGATCGCCTGCTGTGCCGTCGTCTCTTCAGGCACATCCAGGTTTATCCACTGTTGAGTGCCTGCATCGGCGTATACCACAGAGATTTTCATACTATTCCTCTCTACACAGATCAGATTCAGGCGTTCGCCTCTAGCGCTGCGGAAGCAAGCTCGGTACGTTTCTGACGACGTGCATCAAGAATCCGTTTTCCTGCCATAAGAAAGCCCATCATCATGAATCCACCCGGTGGCAACGCCATCAGCAGGAAACCGTGATAGTTGGGGATGATGGTAAGTTCCATGAAACGGAAGCTTTCCCCCAGTAACAGCGAGGCATTTGCGAACAGTGTACCGGCACCAATGATCTCCCGTGTGGCACCCAGTGCGACCAGGGCGATGATAAAGCCGACGCCCATGGCAAAGCCGTCGACTATTGCGGCACGGACAGGCTGACGTGAGGCAAATGATTCGGCGCGCCCCAGTACCGCACAGTTGGTAACGATGAGAGGGATGAACAGCCCCAGTACCTTATGCAGTTCATGCAGCCAGGCGTTCATTACCATGTCGACCAGGGTAACGATGGCGGCGATCAGCAGCACAAACACCGCGATGCGTACCTCCGGGGTGATGATGCCACGAAACAACGCCACTACCATGTTGGAGAGGACCAGCACTACCAGTGAGGCAAGTCCAAGGCCTAGGCCATTGGTTGCGGTACCGGTTACCGCAAGCAGGGGGCAGAGGGCCAGCATCTGGGCAAAGACCATGTTGTTGTCCCACAGTCCGTCACGCATGATACGCCGGTAGTCGATGACAAGAGGCTCACTCATCACCTTTCTCCTCTTCAGGTTTCATCGGCGGCAGTAACAGCGTGCCGCGATAGCTTTCAAATTTCTGCAGGCCGGTATAGACCGATTTAACCACCGCGCGTGGGGTAATGGTGGCGCCGGTGAACTGATCGAATTCACCACCATCTTTCTTCACATGCCACTGCGCACTTGTAGTGTTTTCCAGTGAGTGTTTATTGAAGGAGAGGATCCAGTCGCTGCGCTGGGCCTCGATCTTGTCACCCAGTCCGGGGGTTTCCGCATGGCTGAGGACACGTACCCCAAGCACGCTGCCGTCCGCCGCCACCCCCATGATGCTGGTGACCGGGCCGGCGTAACCAATCGCCGAGACCTCATAGGCCACCGCGCTGATCTTGCCGTGCAGATGCGCGCGGTAGACCTTCAACACCTTGCCGTTTTCCCCTTCACCGGGGAGTTCCAGCACGTCGCTGAGCAGATCATTGTCGTGCAGATCGTCGGGGAGCACCTGGCGTAACGAGGCCTTCAGGTCCTCGGCCTGACGCAGGGCAATGTCATCGCGAGTCTCCACATCGCCCAGCACCAGTGCGGCACTGGCGAGGGTCGCCATGCCGCCGAGGAGCATGGCCTGATAGGCGGTGCGTTTACGATAGCTGGGTTCAAGGACCCCTTTGCCGACCTTGACGTAACTCACTTGTCACCTCCACGCAGACGCGACAGGCGACGCGCCATCGATCCATTCTGATAATCGAGCGGCTGGCCGTTGCGCTCGCGCCCGTAGATGCGTGGCCGCAGGTAGTGATCGATCAACGGCGTTGCCGCGTTCATCAGCAACACAGCGAAGGCAACTCCCTCGGGGAAACCGGCCCAGGTGCGAATGATGTAGATCAGGGCACCACATCCCATGGCGTAGACGATCTGTCCCCGTGGTGTGGAGGGCGAGCCAACCGGATCGGTAGCGATAAAGAAGGCCCCCAGCATCAGGCCGCCGCTGAAGAGGTGAACCCCGGCATCCGCATAGCGGCTTGGATCAATGAAGTGCATCAACGTCGCCAGAAGGGCAACCGTGGCGAGCATGGCAAAGGGGATCTGCCAGGTGATGATGCGGCGCAGCATCAGCAGCAGGCCACCGGCCAGGATCAACACCGCCGAGGTTTCACCGAGGCTGCCGCGCATCTGACCGATGGCGGCCTGTTGCAGTGAATAGGCACCACTTAATGCCTCGGCGAGCGGTACCTGACGACCCACTTCGGTTTTGATGTGACCGAGCAGGCTTGCCCCGCTCAGTGCGTCGATATTGGTGACACCACCGAAGGTGATGGCGAGGCTGTCGATAAAACCGGGGGCTGTGCCGCTAAACAGCGGTTGCGGTGTTACCCATGTAGTCATTTCTAGAGGGAAGGCGATAAGCAGCGCCACCCGCCCCAGCATTGCCGGGTTAAACAGATTCTGGCCGATACCACCGAAGACCTGTTTGCCGACAATTACCGCAAACAGGGCACCGACTACAGCAATCCACCAGGGTGCCCAGGGAGGCAGGGTCATCGCCAATAGCCAGGCGGTGACCAGTGCCGAACCGTCCTGCAGTGCCGGAAGGATCGGCTTATTGGCCAGCCACAAGCCCAGCGCTTCTGCGGCCAGTGCGGCAGCAGTGGTGAGTAGAAGAAGATTGAGTGCAGGCCAGCCGTAGAGCCAGACGCCGTACAGGCTGGCAGGCAGCATCGCCAGCCAGACGGTAAACATAATGCGCCCGATACTGAGTCGGCCATGGGTGTGCGGAGAGGGGGCAGGGATATAGTGACTCATGAGACCTCTTCCTGTTGTTTTGCCGCTTCAGCTTCAGCGCGTTTCTTCGCTTCGCGTTCTGCCTTACGTTTGGCCATCGCCTCGCGTTTGGCCTGCGCTTCGAGTTCCAGCCTCTCCGTACGGGCTTTGGCCCATTCACGGGTCCGCTCGGCCTTCTCGTTATCCTTACGTAGCTGCGCCAGTTCACCCTTGGCGAAATTGAAGTATTGGGTAAGGGGAATAGATGAGGGACATACGTAGCTACAGGTACCGCAGGCGATGCAATCCAACAGACCGTAGTCGAGGGCATCTTCGACTTTGCCGTTGCGTGCCCGAGCCGCCATCTCCAGCGGCATCAGCCCCAGCGGGCAAGCGTCGACACAGCGACCGCAGCGGATACAGGGTTGTGCCTCCGGCTGCAGGCGCATCTCTTCCGCCGCCAGTGCCAGGACACCGTTGCTGCCCTTGACGATGGGGACAGCGAGATGGGGCAGGGAGGTGCCCATCATCGGTCCACCCAGCAGTTGACGCTGGGCCTCTTTGTGCAGACCGCCGCAATGTTCAACCAGCTCACTGGCCAGGGTACCCAGCGGCACCTCAAGATTGGCCGGTCTGGCTACCGCGCTGCCGCTGACGGTAACAATGCGTGAAACCAGCGGACGACCATGGCGCAATGCCTGATGGATCGCATAGGCAGTGGCGACGTTATGCACCATCACACCGATGTCTGCGCCCAGACCGCCGGCGGGGACTTCAAGGCCGGTAAGGGTCTGGATCATCTGTTTTTCCGAGCCCATGGGATAGCGCGTGGGTACGCCGACCACGCTAATCTCCGGGATGGCGGAAGCGGCCTCGCGTAACGCCTGTTGTGCCTGGGGTTTGTTGTTCTCCACCGCGATCATGGCGCGGTTACAGTTGAGTGCCCTGAGCATCATGCGGATGCCATCGATGATCGGTCCCGGACGCTCCTGCATCAGTCGATCATCACAGGTCAGATAGGGTTCGCACTCACCGCCATTGATCACCAGGGTATGAATGGATTTCCTGCTGCCGAGATTGAGTTTCACCGCCGCAGGGAAGGCGGCACCGCCCATACCGACGATACCTGCCTCGCCGACCTTCTGGGCGATCTCTTCAGCCGTCAGCTTGAAAGGATCGATAGGGATGATGGTGTCGCTCCACTCATCTCTGCCATCACTCTTGATGATGATGCTTTTAACCGGCAGACCGGAGGGGTGTGGCGCGGTGCAGTCATCGATAGCGACGATGGTGCCGGAGGTGGAGGCGTGTACCGGCGCGGAGACCGGCGCGGTTGCCCTGGCAAGTAGTTGCCCCTTTTTTACATGCTCACCCACCGCTACCACCGGCTCTGCCGGTGCACCGATATGTTGTTGCAGCGGTAGATAGAGACGCCGGGGTACCGGCATCGGCGAGATCGGCAACTCACGGGTTGTCTTCCGTTCGTCCGGGTGAACACCGCCCTTGAATTTGAACAGACGCATCGATGACTCCTACGCTGCCCGTGCCAGTGCAGGGGCGGCCGGTTTCGGCCAGCGCCATTCGGGCAGGGTGGGTTGTGGAACAAACAGCTCAATACACATGGTGGGACAGACATCGACACAGTTACCGCAACCGGTACAGGCGGCATCCAGCACCACATGGATCTGTTTCGGCGCACCGACGATGGCGTCGGTGGGACATTCACGGGAACACTTTACGCAACCGATGCATAGCTCCTCATTGACCCGCGCTAAACTGGCCGGACCATCCTCCATCGCCGAGGCATCGAAACTGACACCCAGTTTTTCCGCCAGGCTGACTGCGAGTGCCTTGCCGCCTGGCGGACACAGGGTGACCGGCGCCTTGCCATCGGCCAGTGATTGCGCCGCGGCAGGACAACCGGCGAGACCACACTGGCCACAGTTGGTACCGGGCAGCATGGCGCTGATCTCATCCACCAGTGGGTCGCTCTCCACCTTAAATTTTTTCGCCGCCATCCCCAGTAGAAAACCGAGTGTCAGACCCAAAATGGTAAGTGCAGCTATTGCGGACATCTTTCCCTCCCGAACTTATTTAACCGGCAAGCCGGAGAAACCCATAAAGGCCAGAGACAACAGACCGGCGGCGATAAAGGCGATCGGTGCACCGGTAAAGGCGGCGGGTACACCTGCCAGTGCCAGACGCTCACGCATCCCGGCAAACAACACCATCACCAGGGTGAAACCGAGTGCGGAACCGAGACCGTAGATCAGGCTTTCGATAAAACCATTACCTTCCTGCACGTTGAGCAGCGCCACGCCGAGTACGGCACAGTTGGTGGTGATCAGCGGCAGGAAGATACCGAGAAGTTGATAAAGCAACGGGCTGGTTTTGCGTACCACCATTTCGGTGAACTGCACCACTGCGGCGATAACCAGAATGAAGGCGAGGATGCGCAGGAACTGAATGTCCAGCGGTAGCAGAACAAATTTTTCCAGCGCCCAGCTTGCGACCGAAGCGAGAGTCAGGACGAAGGTGGTGGCCAGACCCATGCCCATAGCGGTGTCGAGTTTGTTGGAGACGCCCATGAAGGGGCAGAGACCGAGAAACTTCACCAACACCACGTTGTTCACCAGGGCGGTGCCCAACAATAACAGCAGGTATTCGCTCATTCGAGATCCTCATCGGGGAGATGGCTTGTGCCCTTTGCTGATGGGATTGCATCAACCGTGCCAGCGCGTAAAGAGGTGGGTACGCACCATTAAAGACCCGATAACAGCGCGGTTTTCGCTGCATCGCACAAGAATGGTGCGCGATCGGATGCGACAAAAGCGTTGCTGTGTCGGAATACGACAGTGCGATTGTCATAAAGACAACAAACGACGCGGCCAGTAGCGTAGCTGCCACGTGGAAATAACAACGGGCATACGTTTTGCAGGGAGATAACCAGGTTCAAGCGCCGAAGGAGGCGCCACAATGGCTGAAGCGATTAAAAAAAGAAGTAGCACCGTATCTATCCCGGCACTGGAAAATGCCGTGGAGCAGTCGCCGGTGGCGATCTCCATTACCGATCTCGAGGCCAATATCCTCTATACCAACGCCTGCTTTACCGAGGTCACCGGTTATAGCCGTGAGGAGATCGTCGGGCAGAATGAATCGGTCCTCTCCTATAAATCGACTCCACTGGAGGTCTACAAGGAACTCTGGCAGGCGTTACTGGAGAAGCGTCGCTGGGGTGGGGTGATGGTGAACCGACGCAAGGATGGCAGTCGTTACCTGGCAGAATTGATGATTACCCCTGTGCTTAACGAGGCGGGCGAGGCTACTCACTATCTGGGTATTCATCGCGACATCACCGAGGTGTTTGCGCTGGAGCGCCAGGTCAGTAATCAGAAGGGCCTGATCGAGTCGGTAGTCGACTCCGCCCCGGCGGCGTTGGCGGTACTCGACAGTGATATGAACGTACTGCTCGATAATCAGGCCTACAAGAAACTGGCTGGTGACATGTACGGTGAAGAACCGGCCAGCATGATCCTCGATGGTCTGGCAGAGAAGAATCCCGAGTTCGTTTCCATGATCGCCAGGCAGCTCTCCTTCCATGATCTGGAAGTAGCCTGCCGCATACAGAACAAAGGGAGTCGACGCTGGTTCTCGGTTTCTGGCGTCTGGTTCCGTGAACTGCCTGCTACGGCCGATGCCTTTTTCAGCCAGGAGAAGGTGCCTTATCTGCTGCTGGTGGCGCATGAGATCACCGAACTGAAACGACAGCAGGAGGAGATCCGCAGCAACGCCATGCGTGCATTGCTGGCGGAAGATGGCTTGATGCAGGGGATGCGCGAAACCCTGACCGCTGCGGTCTATCAGCTGGAAACCCCCTTCAATATGCTCAATGCAGCACTCGACATGTTGCAGCGCCGCGCCTCGAAACACGACATGGATGATTCGCTGGTCACCGTACTAAATGAAATCCGCGAGCAGGGGATGAATACGATCGAGAATCTGCGCAGTGCGATCCCCACGAGTGTCGATGTCGAACCGGTTACCCTCAATTTCAATCAGCTGGTGCGCGATGTGCTGATGATCAGTACCAAACGCCTGCTCAGTGCAGGGATTGTGGTTGATTGGCACTCCTCACCCAACCTGCAACACATCCTGGGTCAGGAAGACAAGCTGCGCAACATGATCAAATTACTACTGGATAACGCCATCGAGGCGATTATCGAGAGCGATTCAGGCAGTCGTGAGATTCATATTCGTACCGAGGATGAAGAGGGCTGGATTAAATTCACCCTCTGCGACAGCGGTGACGGCAT
Organism: Thiohalomonadaceae bacterium; assembly: GCA_050287105.1. GTDB lineage: Bacteria > Pseudomonadota > Gammaproteobacteria > Thiohalomonadales > Thiohalomonadaceae > JAPHTQ01. The sequence goes on along the minus strand of JBNKBG010000008.1, from coordinate 22,292 downwards.
TCCGGAAGAACAACGTATCAAGGTTTTTGAGCCGTTTTTTTCCAGCAGAAATCCAGGCAAAGGCGAACATGCGGGCATGGGCCTGACATTGGCGCAGGAGATCGTTAATCAGCATGCAGGCACTATCGACATTGATTCGGAATATGGAGAAGGCTGCTGTATGCAGATTCGCCTGCCGAGTGAACTTAAGTAACGGGGAACAGTAATGAGTATTTCCGATTTTAGACAAGGTAGCTGCGACCCCAAGGTCTGTCTAATCAATACTGAACTGGAAACCCTCTATCGGGTGAGTCAGGTGTTGAGCCGTTCACTTAATCTGCACGAAACATTGCAGGGCGTTTTGGAGCAGCTACATCAGTTGGCCGGTATGCAGCGCGGCATGGTGACACTCAAGACTCCCAATAGTGCCGATCATGGCGTGGTTGCACTCTATGGCGTCGATCCAAAAGTAGTGAGCAAGGTGCGTTATCGCCCTGGCGAAGGTCTGGTCGGCGGTATTCTTGCCACGGGAAATAATGTGGTTTCCGAGTGTGTCGGTACCGAACTTAACTTCCTCGATCGCCTTGGTATCTATGATGCGGGCCTGCCATTCGTTGGTGTGCCGATCAAGGTGGGTGAGCACGGTGTTGTCGGCGTTTTGGCGGCACAACCGCCTGGTGTTGAGATTAAAGAACTACACGAGCGTGCACGGTTTCTGGAAATGGTTGCCAATCTGATGGCGCAGAGTGTCCGACTCTCCTGGCAGGTTGCGGAAGAGAAACGTGACCTGGCCGATGAACGCGATCGCCTGCGTCGTGCGGTACGTTCGAACTATGGTTTCGATAACATGGTTGGACGTACTCCGTCGATGCGTCGCATTTTTGAGCAGGTACGTCAGGTCGCCAAGTGGAACACCACAGTCTTGATTCGCGGCGAATCGGGTACCGGTAAGGAGTTGATCGCCAACGCTATCCATTACAACTCGCCGCGTGCCAGCGGTAGCTTCATTAAACTCAACTGTGCCGCGTTGCCCGACAACCTGCTTGAGTCAGAATTGTTCGGTCACGAAAAAGGAGCCTTTACTGGTGCTTCCACTCAGCGCAAGGGACGCTTCGAGCAGGCCGACGGCGGTACCATCTTCCTCGATGAGATCGGTGAAATTTCACCAACCTTCCAGGCAAAACTCCTGCGTGTGCTACAGGAAGGGGAGTTTGAGCGTATTGGTAGTAACAAAACACTTAAAGTGGACGTACGCATTATCGCGGCGACGAACAAGGATCTGGAGTCAGAGGTAGAGCAGGGGAGTTTCCGTGAAGATCTCTATTACCGTCTCAACGTTATGCCAATCCATAATCCTCCGTTGCGTGAGCGCAAGGAAGATATTCCGGAGCTGGCGAATTTCCTGATCCAGAAGATCGCCAAACAGCAGGGACGTGAACTGACCATCACAGAGAGCGCGTTGCGTTTGCTGGTCCGCCACAGCTGGCCTGGTAATGTGCGTGAACTGGAGAATACTCTGGAGCGCGCCGCGATCATGAGTGGCGAGGATGGCAACATCGACCGCGATGCGGTTGCCCTCAGTGGTATTGAAGAGAACGTCGCTCCTACGCCACAGCGCAGTGAAACACTCCCGGAAACGGACTTTGATGATCCCGATATGGACGAGCGCGAGCGTGTGATCGCCGCACTGGAACAGGCGGGCTGGGTGCAGGCTAAAGCAGCGCGTCTGCTCAATATGACGCCGCGGCAGATCGCCTATCGAATTCAAACTTTGAATATAAAAGTACGACGCATATAACCCGTCTAACTTCTTCGTTGTGAATTATCCACCCAGACTGCATATGGGTGTGTAGTCAGTTGCTGGTTTATGTCGACAAGTTCGGGTACCCTCTTGGAGTGCTACATATCAGGTGTAGTGATAACAATAATACAAAGAGGGGGAGGGTATGTTGACGAAGGTGAGTTCTATAGCAATTTTTGTTGTATCAGTCATGATTTCAAATGCTGCTTTGGCAGCACAAACCGGTACCTATGGCGGACTGGCGTATCACACTGGCAAATTTTCATCTCCCGGTGAAGACGATTTTTCACCTCCTGCGCTGAGTATTAAATACGGGAAGTACGTGCACGACAATCTTGCCCTGGAAGGGCGACTACTCATCGGGATACTTCGCTGGAAAATATCCAGCATAGATCCTGGCCTGGGTTTGGTTGAAAAAGAGATTGCGGTTACGAATGGATATTCGCTTCTTGTAAGAGGTAATTTGCCGCTTAATCGAGACGCATCACTTTACGCTCTTGCCGGGTATGGCCAGCTCGGATTGAAGGATAAGATTACTGTCGGTGGTACAACGACATCACACGAAAACTCGGAAAGTGGGTTGATGTATGGCCTTGGGGCAGAAGCTACATTCGGAAATAGTGGTTATGGGATATACGCAGAATTTATGTCGTATCCTGGTGGCAGCGGCACAGCCAAATATGATTATACAGGGGTCAACCTGGGCATCACTAAAAAGTTCTAACTACGCCCTCACATAGTATCTGAATCGATCATTATTGGCGTTGGCGCAGTAGTTGGCGCGCAGTGAATCGGCCGCTTTTGAAGCGGCCGGTTCGGTTTCATCACATCTCACCCCACACAATCCACAATATTGTCGTTACTCCCTTGTCGTATTTGCCACAAACCTTCTCCCACACAACTGTAAGTCATTGAAATAACAGTAGTCAGTAACAGGCACGCCCTTTGCAAAAGGATTGATTAAAGAACATTGGCGTGGAGGATCGTTATGGATCTCAAGGTAGTGGGAACATCAGAGGGGGAGGCAGCCCAGAAGGGTTGTGCCGCATCGGGCTGCGGAAGCAGCAACGACCAGCTCAGCCACCTGCCGGAGGCGATTCGGCAGAAGGTACACAACCACCCCTGTTATTCGGAACAGGCACACCACTATTTCGCCCGTATGCATGTGGCGGTGGCCCCGGCCTGCAATATCCAGTGCAACTACTGTAACCGCAAATACGACTGCGCCAACGAGTCACGCCCTGGTGTGGTCTCTGAACTGCTCACGCCGGATCAGGCGGTGAAGAAAACCATGGCTGTCGCCGCCAACATCCCACAGATGACCGTGCTCGGTATCGCCGGACCGGGTGACCCGCTGGCCCAGCCAGAGCGTACCCTGGAAACTTTCCGCCAACTCTCCGAGAAAGCACCGGACATCAAACTCTGTGTCTCCACCAATGGCCTTAACCTGCCCAACGTGGTGGATCAGATCTGCGAGCACAATATCGATCATGTCACCATCACCATTAACTGTGTCGATCCGGAGGTGGGGGCCAAAATCTATCCCTGGATATTCTGGAACAATCGCCGCATTCGTGGCGTGAAAGCTGCTGAGATCCTGATCGCGCAACAGCAGAAGGGTCTGGAGATGCTGGTGGAGCGCGGTGTGCTGGTGAAGGTCAACTCGGTCATGATCCCCGGCGTCAACGACGAACACCTGAAAGAGGTGAGTCGCATCGTTAAGGCCAAGGGTGCCTTCCTGCACAATGTGATGCCGCTGATTGCCGAAGAGGAACACGGCACCTATTACGGCATCATGGGTCAACGCAGTCCTAATGCAAAGGAGCTGCAGGCACTACAGGACGCCTGTTCCGGTGACATGAATATGATGCGCCATTGCCGTCAGTGTCGTGCCGATGCGGTCGGTCTGCTGGGCGAGGATCGCGGTGCGGAGTTTACCCTGGACAAGATCGAAGCAATGGAGATCGACTACGAAGAGGCGATGAAAAAACGCGCTGTAGTCCATGCAGCTATCGAGCAGGAACTGAATGCGAAGCAGAGTAGCTCGGAAGTGACCATCTCCATCGATTCACTGCGTAAGAAACAGAAGACAGGTCGTCCGGTACTGATGGCTATCGCTACCAAAGGTGGCGGCATTATCAATCAACACTTCGGTCATGCCACAGAATTTCTGGTTTATGAGGCTTCAGACGATGGCGTGCGTTTCATCGGTCACCGTCGTGCGGATCAATATTGTGTGGGGCAGGATACCTGCAATGAGGATGAAAGTACCCTGGATCGGGTCATTGCCGCCCTGGAAGGCTGTGAAGTGATGCTTAGTGCCCGCATTGGCCTGCCTCCCTATGAGGCGCTGGAAGCGGCAGGTATTCAACCGATCAGCGAGTATGCCATGGAGCCTATCGAGGAATCGGTAGCCAGTGTTTATCGTGAAATGCTGCAAAGCGGGAAGCTGGACAGTGTTGCCGACAGTGGCGCCAGTGTGGCGTAGGAGGAGAGGTTCATGTCACTGAAAATCGTCGAGTCCTGCGTCAACTGTTTTGCCTGTCTGGAGGTTTGCCCCAGCGACGCGATCTATGAAGCCAAACCCCATTTTCTGATCGATGCAAAAAAATGCAGTGAATGCGAAGGTGATTTTGCCGATCCGCAATGCGCCAGTATCTGTCCGATTGAAGAGGCGATCCTGGCTGCGGATGGTACAGCGGTGAACCCACTTGGATCGCTTACCAATATTCCTGTAGATCGACTTAAGCAGTATCACGCAACCCTGTGAGGTGAGTTATGGCGCTGTTAAAACTATTGAGTCAATGGGTAAGTTCAGGAGCAGCACGGCGTGCTCCATTCCCCGATCATATCTGGGCACGTCATAGCGCACTGCTGGTTGCTGCCAGAGATGTCGCGAAACAGCACGGCAAGGTATGACAACGATACTGTTTTACGAAAAGCCGGGATGCATCAACAATAGCAAACAGAAAAAATTGTTGCAGGAGGCCGGTTATGAGGTTGATGTACGCAACCTGCTTACAGAATCGTGGACACGTGAGCAACTGAAACCCTACTTTGCTGGCCTGCCGGTGAGCGACTGGTTCAACCGCAGTGCCCCCATGATCAGCAGTGGCGAGCTTGTACCGGAACTTGTCGATGAGGAGTCGGCATGGGAGTTACTGCTGCAAGAGCACCTGCTGATCCGTCGACCATTGATTCAGATTGGAGAGCATTATCAGGTCGGTTTTGAAGCTGACAAAGTCAATCAGGTGCTGGCGCTCTGCTTTACAGAAGGCGAGGCGGGCGAGCTGGAGCGCTGCCCGCGCTTCGTCGGCCACTCATGTAATGAAGCGGAGGCATAAGATGCAAACAGACGGAAATGCCGTGATGCAAAGCAGTTTATCCGACAGAGAGGTGATCTATCGTGAACTGTGCGGCCGTAGTAACGGCAGCGAGCTGGCCGATCTCGTCGCACGCATGCTGGCCTCACAAGTGTCGGGCATGGGCGATATGCCTCGGCGGCTTGGACTGAGTCGTATTCAGTACGCCAATCTACTAAGCCGACTCTTCAGGCTCGACGACAGTAGCTCTTTCAGCAACGTCGGCAATGAGCTGGATCTGAGTCGCAGCCCCGAGCATGAAGATCTGCGCAATCTGTTTCTTGAGCACATCGCCCCGGGTATCGATCAGCAAACTGCCGAGTGGGTGGCGGATATCCTGATTGCCGGTTGTATGGGGGGCGATCACCTGTGGCAGGACATGGGATTCTGGTCGCGAAATGATCTCAGCGCGATCATTCGTTACGCCTTTGCCCCGCTCGCTGATAAGAACACCCAGGACATGAAGTGGAAAAAGTTCTTCTATAAGCAACTCTGTGTGCGTGAGGGTGTCTATGCCTGCCGCGCGCCGTCGTGCCAGGTCTGTGTCGATTACGCCAACTGCTTTGGTCCTGAATGACCGTTATTTTACAGGCAGATCATTGTCATTGTCTGATCTGCACTGAATAATAGCCCCTGTTCCCAACCAACCGGTATTCAGGGATGTCCATTATACAAACCGCTGTAGTCTTGCTTGTTGCACTTGTATCGCCATGGCTTTACGCAGCAGAGGCGGTGTTCGCGAATCCACAGCCGGTTTCAATCGTTAATCTTCCCATGGGTGACAGTGGTACGCCCATTAGTACCGAAGAGCCATTCGTTTCACGCGATGGTCGTTTTCTCTTTTTCAATACAGGCGACAGGGAGAACCACAAGGATCTCCATTTCGCCGAATGGAAAAGCGGGCAGTGGCACTATCGAGGCGAGATGGGACCAGACGTGAATACGCCCATGGAGGTCGAAGGTAATCCAACCATGGATGCCGATTACAACTTCCTCTATATCGACTCATCCACCCAAACCATGGCTAGAAAATCGCACTTCTATCCCATCACCGGGAAGTTGGGGGCGCTCAGAGAGGTCAAAGGCATTCCCGAACGCGAAGTAAAACCGTTCAAACGCTTTCAGGGCAATATGGGAGTCGAGGTTAGTGCCGATGGCGACACACTCTACTTCTCTCGCGCTACCTGGCAGATGCGTGGTTTTTCACTCGGTCCGTTTGAAGATTCCGACATCCTCTTTTCTCAACGAAGAGAGGGCAAATATGTTTACGATGAGGCGGAGGCGAAGCGAGTCATGCAATACATCAACACCCCGGACATGGAGTATGCCGCCTCAATCTCCGCAGATGGTCTTGAACTCTTTTTTACCCGCCTGCCGCTGGAGGATCTGAAAAAGGGGAAGGTGCACTCCTGGATTATGCGTGCCGTACGCAGTAACCAGATGGAGGCCTTCGGTATGCCAGAGATCATCGCTGCCATCGGGAGTAGTGACTTCGTTGAAGGTCCCAGCATCACGACCGACGGTAAGGAGCTCTACTACCATAAGCGCGTGGGCGAAAAATTCAGGCTCTACAAGGTTACGCGTGATTAATGAGTGATATAGAGCAACGCGCCATTGCCGCCTACCTCGGTCTTGCCGTAGGTGATGCCCTGGGTGCCACGGTGGAATTTATGACCCCGCGGGAGATCGCCCATAAGCATGGGGTGCATAAAGAGATCATCGGCGGTGGCTGGCTGCACCTGAAGCCAGGCATGGTCACCGATGACACCACCATGAGCCTGGCGCTGGGTGATGCACTGCTGGAAGCCGGAGGTATCGATGCACATACCATTGGCAAACATTTCGACCAGTGGATGCGCAACAAGCCGGTAGATATCGGCAATACCGTACGTCGCGGCATCCTCCACTTTCGTAACAAGGGAGAAACGCGCGTGCCCGCCAATGAGTACGATGGTGGGAATGGTGCCTGTATGCGCGTCCTGCCCATTGCCATCGCCACGCTGGGGCAAGATGAAGCGATAGTAGAGGCTGCAACGGAAACCCAGTCTCACATCACCCACAACAATCCACTCTCCGATGCGGGCACCCTGTGTGTCGTACGTATGTTACAGATGGCGCTGCAGGGCACCACCATCGCGCAACTGCGGCAGGGGCCGGTAGAGGCATTACTCCAGGCCCATCCTGAGTTCGTTTTTCGCCGTAAACATCCCAGCGAGAATCCAAGCGGCTTTATCGTGCATACCCTGCGTGTCGTCTTCAGCGCACTCTTTGATACCGATAACTTCGAGGATTGTCTGATCGACACGGTCAATCGAGGAGGGGATGCGGACACCACAGGCGCGATTGCCGGGATGATTGCCGGTGCGCTTTATGGAGTGAAAGCGCTACCTGATCGTTGGCTGAATAAACTGGCGGGAAACACCGCGGAACTTTGTCGTGAACAGGCGCGGGCGCTCCTGAGACTGTCAGCGGTTACGCTCTGACCCGATCCGCTAAAGCCTCTGAATCAAGAATCCGTACCACCCCACGTTTTGTCTCCACCAATCCCTGCGCGTTGAAACCCTGCATGACTCGAGCAATTACCTCGCGGCTGGTGCCAAGGTGTCCGGCTAATGCCTGCTGTGTAAGATGAAGCTCACCCGCATCATTGGCATTAGTCAGCATAAAACTCGCCAGCCGTTGATCGAGATTAAAGGAGTGGATCTGCTCCAGTTCATTCATCAGGCGGAACACCAGTGTAGAGAGCGCCTTCACCGTCATGTTTTGTACCGAGGCCTCGTCTTCGAACAGGCGCCGGTAGAGTGGGCCGGGGATCACTGCCACCTGGGTATTGGCACTGCTCTCCACCCAGGCGGGATAACGCAGGTCATTGAACAGGCAGTTAAGAGCCAGCACACAGGTTTCACCCGGACGAATGAAATAGAGTGTCGCCTCATTGCCCTGGAGGGTGTAGGTGAAGACACGTAGCTGACCTCGAGTGACCAGATAGGCGCCCGAGACCTGCTGACCTTTATGGATCACCTCTCCCTGTTTTTTCAACTCAACCAACTGTACGCCTTCGCGCAGCAGTTGACTGCCCTGCGGTGAAAGCTCCAGGTAGTTCTCCAATACATCCTTTCCTGCCATGTTGCTGCTCTCATTAGGGAGGAGAGCAACAATTATCACCGTCGAAGGTAAGGGTTTCAATGACCTGCCACAGCCTGTTTCAGCGCATCGCTACTGAGTGCGTGAAGAAAGGCGACGATATCCCTGACCTCGTCCTCGTGTAGTTTTCGCTGTGTCTGTTCATACAACATCTGCTCCTGCTCCGACCAGCGCAGCATGTGGCCGGTGTAGCCACGCTGCGCGGCAGACATTATCCGTACCACCTCTTCCAGCTCTGAGACAGAACCGTTGTGTAACCATGGCCCGGTCAGTGCAACATTACGCAGTGACGGCACACGCCAGATACCGCGGCCGGTGATCGCCGGGGCGGCACCGGTGTCTTCGGTTAGGCGGTAACGTATTTCACGGGGGATCGGTGTTACCGGAAAGGGGCGTAGCGGTTGGGTTGTGTCGAACAGACTGGCCGCACTGAAGTTGGGGCCGAAGTGACAATTGATGCAGCCGACCGATTGAAACAGCCCCATTCCGCGTAGTTGCTGCGGGGTCAGTGCAGAGAGATCACCACGTACAAAACGGTCATAGGGCGTATCGGGGGTGATCAGGGTGCGTTCAAAAGCAGCGATAGCCATCGCAATATTGTCTATCGTGATTGCATCAGGGCCAAAGACCGCAGCGAAGGCATCACGGTACTCTGGATTTTGTTGTGCTCGTTGCTCCACGGCCTGCCACGATGCCATTCCCATTTCGATCGGATTAATCAGAGGTCCTTTGGCCTGCTCTTCCAACGAAGCTGCACGCCCATCCCAGAAGAGACGGTTCTGAAAGGCCGCATTCCATACCGTGGGTGAGTTGCGGTTGGCGCGTTGACCGTCAATACCCAGCGCCGTGGCGCTACCATCGCTACCAGCCATGGTCTTAAGGTCATGGCAGGAACCGCACGACAGAGTGCCATCGCGTGAGAGCGATTTGTCGAAGAAAAGCTGCTTACCCAGTGCCACCTTTTCAGCTGTAGTGGGATTGTTGGCTGGCGCTGGGGCAACTGAGGGGAGTGACTCCCATCTATAGGGTTTGGTGGAGTAGGGCAGGTCAGTGGCGGCTGCAGTCTGGGGCAACTCAATCCAGCGATAGCGGGGAGGTTCGGTCGGGGTGGCAACGGATATCCCATGAGTCGGTAGTTCTACACGCTCAATGAATGGGTCGATCAGGTATTGGGGAAACCAGGCCACGCTAATGATGATTAGCAACTTCAGGATAAAGGCGAGGATGCCCGAGCCCAGTGCCGTGGCCAGCAACAGGGGTTTATGCCCGGCCAGTCGTGCCAGCGGCCCCAACTCTGTGTGAACCATATAGAGCAGGCCGAAGGTGGCGATGGTTACCGAAACCAGTCCAACCAGCAGCAAATCTAAAAGAGTATTCATACCTGAGTCCTGCAAAAGCGAAATTACCTTATGCAGCGTAATCTGCGTGAGACGCCGAGGTCTGTAGCAAAGGTTACACAGGCAGGGTGCGCAGAGAATATTGAGCGTGTATCCTTGCCTGCCTTATGTCCACGATACAGAAAATCGCCATTCCCTATAGAGAACCCAACTGTCTGTTTGCACCGTTGGCAGAACAGCCGTGGGCGCTCTGGCTGGACAGCGGCTGCGGCCCCATGCAGGGGCGCTATGACATCATGGTGGCAGAGCCCTCAATCACGCTGTTGACTGGCAGTGATGGGACGACGGTTATTGAATCCGTTGCCAGCGGTTCTAAATCCTTCGCAGGTGATCCCTTTGCCCTGCTGCGCGAGCAGTTGCAGCCACTTCATGCTGATTCCAACATCGATGTGCCCTTTGCTGGCGGTGCCGTGGGGCTCTTTGGCTACGATCTGGCACGCCTGATTGAAACGTTGCCGGTTCATGCCCGTGAAGAGCCGACAGTGCCGTTGATTGCTGTGGGTATCTACGACTGGGCACTGCTCTGTGACCGACAGGAAAAACAGTGCTGGTTGGTGTCGAGCCGTATTCAGGATGAAACCGATCCAGAGTGGCAGCAGTTGATTGCACGTTTCAGCGCCGAGAGCGAAGCGATAGAGCAGAGACCTTTTAAGGCGACCTCTCCCATTACCTCCAACATGGATCGTAATACCTACACGGCAGCTTTCCACAGGGTGCAGCACTATCTGGAAGAGGGTGACTGTTATCAGGTCAACCTGGCGCAACGCTTCAGTGTCTCCGTCGAGGGCAGCTCCTGGGATGGTTATCTGGCGATGCGCGAGATTGGCGGTGGCCCATTCTCCGCCTACATGAATCTGCCGGGGCTGCAGGTTTTGAGCACATCGCCCGAGCGCTTCCTCAAACTCGATCATGGTGTGGTAGAGACCCGGCCGATAAAGGGAACCCGCCGCCGGGTGCAGGATGCGGAACAGGATCGCCGGCTTGGCGAAGCGCTGCTGTGCAGCAGCAAGGACCGTGCAGAGAACCTGATGATTGTCGATCTACTGCGTAATGATTTGAGTAAAAGCTGTCGTGCTGGTTCGGTAAAGGTGCCGCAACTCTTCACCCTGGAGAGTCACACCACCGTACATCATCTTGTGAGTACAGTCGTGGGTGAGCTGGATGATGATAAAGATGCGCTGGAGCTGTTGAAAGGATGTTTTCCTGGCGGCTCGGTAACCGGCGCACCGAAATTGCGAGCCATGCAGATTATTGAAGAGCTGGAACCGCATCGACGCGGCATTTACTGTGGTGCCATCGGTTACATCGGTTTCGACGGCAACATGGACTGCAATATTGCGATTCGTACCGCAGTGAGTCAAAACGGCACACTCATCTACCACGCGGGTGGCGGGATCGTGCGTGATTCGGTGTGTGATGAGGAGTACCAGGAGAGCCTGGATAAGGCTGAGGTACTATTCCGGACCCTCTGTCGTAGCTAGATAGCGAGGCATAAAAAACTGGGCATTACTGCCCAGTCCACAAGTGATTTGGCCACCATTTAGTCCCAGATCGACTGGTTGACGTTGTAGCCCCCAAGAATACTCACATAACTTGCCCGCTCATATGCCGCCGGGTCACGGATCTGGATATGCGACAACACCCCTTTTATCTGCTCAATGGAGTCATAGGGGCTTTGATCCAGCCATCGCTCCACACCGCTGAGAATGCGTGTCAGTTGTCTTGGCCCATGCAGCAGCAGCGTGCTGCAAAGATGGGTAATGTCCGCGCCAGCCAGTAACATCTTAATCGCATCGGAAGTGGAGTGGATGCCACCGGTTGCCGCCAGGGAAAGATTGGTGCGGCCATGCAGAATCCCGAGCCAGCGCATGGTGATCAGCGAGTCGTGTGCGCGGGAGAGGTGCAGGGTCGGTGCAACACGCAAGGTGTCGATATCGATGTCCGGTTGATAGAAGCGATTAAACAGGGAGACGCCATTGGCGCCCGCCTCGTCGAGGCGTTTCACAAAGTGACCAAGGGCGCTAAAGAAAGGTGAGAGCTTGACCACAATGGGTAGTTTGACGACCTTGCGCAATTGACCGAATAATTCGATATAGCAGCGCTCCATCTCTTCACTGCTGACATTCGGTTCGGCAGCAATGCGGTAGACATTCAGTTCGATCGCATCGGCACCGGCTTCGGCCAGTTGCTTGCCCGTTTCCACCCAGCCATCGAGTGATGTGCCATTGAGACTGGCGATCACCGGTATGGAGAGGGCGCGCTTTAGACGCTGAATCTGCTCCAGATAGCCGTCCAGTGCATCACCCGAATCAGCGTGTACCGGAAGAAAACTGTCGGCCTCACTGTGGCCCAGTTGCTGATCGGAGAGAAACGGGCTTTGATCGCCGCGTAGCTCCTCTTCAAACAGCGAGTACATCACCAGTGCCGAGGCGCCGGCGTCTTCCAGAGCACGCGCGGTGTCGAGGCTGCGACTGAGGGGGGAGGCGGAGGGAACGAAAGGATTCTTCAGTTCCAGTCCAAGATAACGAGTCGATAAATCCACAGCAGTTACTCCTTTTCCCCGGTATCAGGTTTCTCGTAATCCATTGCCGCCAACTGCTCGTAATGGTGGTAACGTGAAAGTGCGTCTACCTGGGAATCGTGCAGGAATTTCTCAGCATTATCGGGGTAACTACGCCACAACATGCTGAAGCGCGTCTCGTTTGAGACAAAATCCCGATAGCCGATAGAGGGTTTTTTGGAATCAAGTTGTAGTGGGTTCTCGCCCTGAGCGATGCGTCTTGGGTCGTAACGCAGCAACGGCCAGTGCCCACTACGCAGCGCCATATCCTGCATCTCGTGGTTGTGTAGCATGTCGTTACCCCAGGCGATACAGGGGGAGTAGGCAATGATGATCGAAGTGCCTTCATAGGACTCCGCCTCAAGAAATGCCTTGAGGGTCTGAATGTCCTTACCCGCATAGGCGACCTGGGCGACGTAGACATTTTCGTAGCTCATGGCGATCATCGCCAGATCCTTCTTTGCCGTAGTCTTGCCGCCAGCGGAGAACTTGGCCACCGCACCACGCGGTGTCGATTTGGAGGTCTGGCCGCCGGTGTTGGAGTAGACTTCTGTATCGAGCACCAGGATGTTAACGTTACGTCCTGAGGCGAGGACATGGTCGAGACCGCCAAAACCGATGTCATAGGCCCAGCCGTCGCCACCGACGATCCAGACACTCTTCTTCACCAGATTATCGGCGATGCTCTCCAGCATTCGCGCCTCAGGTTTTTTGATCCGTTTTAGCCGGGTAAGCAGTTCTGCTACGCGCTCACGTTGATCGTAGATGCCCGCTTCGTCGTTTTGTGCGGCGTTGAGCAACTCCTCAACCTTATCCGTACCGAGTTCGTTACGCAGTGCCAGCAAAAGCTCCCGTGCCAGTTCCACCTGTTTGTCGATGGAGACGCGCATCCCCAGACCAAACTCAGCGGTATCTTCAAACAGGGAGTTATTCCATGCCGGGCCGCGCCCCTCCGGGTTTTTTGCCCACGGTGTAGTGGGCAGGTTGCCACCGTAGATGGAGGAGCAGCCGGTGGCGTTGGCAACCACCATGCGGTCGCCAAAGAGCTGACTCGCCAATTTCAGGTAGGGGGTTTCACCACAGCCGGAACAGGCGCCGGAGAATTCAAACAGCGGCTGCGCAATCATCGCCTCCTTGATCACGCCTGGGCGTATTTTGCGTCGGTCATATTCGGGCAGGCTGAGGAAGAATTCCCAGTTCTCCCGCTCCGATTCACGCAGCGGGGGTTGCGGCACCATATTGAGCGCGCGTCGTCCCGGGGTCTTTTTATCTTTAACCGGACAGATATCGACGCAAAGTGAGCAACCTGTGCAATCCTCCGGTGCGACCTGATAACTGATGTGCCAGCCCTCGGGAAACTCCTTGCCCTTCACCGGGACATGCTTGAAGGTTTTCGGTGCCTTTTTTGTCAATGCCGGATCAAAGACTTTGCTGCGAATCACCCCATGAGGGCAGACGAAGGGACACTTGCCGCAGTGAATGCAGAGTTCCTCGTCCCATTCCGGGATCTCCAGCGAGATGTTGCGCTTCTCCCACTGGGTGGTGCCAGTGGGGTAGGTACCATCAAAGGGCATCATGCTCACAGGTAGCGCATCACCATGACCGGCAATGATTTTCGCGGTGACCTTCTGCACAAATTCCGGCGCATTGGCCGGCACGACAGGCGGGCGTTCGAAGTTGCTGTCAGCGGTTGTCGGTACATTGACCTGATGCAGATTGGCGATGGAGGCATCGATCGCCTTGAAGTTCATCTCCACCAGCTTCTTGCCCTTTTTGCCGTAGGTCTTGTCGACCGCTTCTTTAATTGAACGCAGGGCTTCGGCCTGGGGCAGGATACCGGAGATGGCAAAGAAGCAGGTCTGCATGATGGTGTTGATGCGCTGCCCCATGCCGCTCTCTTCGGCCACGCGGTAGGCATCAATGACGTAGAAGCGCAGCTTCTTGTCAATGATCTGCTGCTGCATCATGCGCGGCAGGGTATTCCACGCCTTCTCTGCTGATGCCGTGGTATTGAGCAGGAATACCCCATTGTCTGCAGCATTCTTGAGCATGTCGTAGCGCTCAAGGAACACCCCCTGATGACAGCCGATGAAGTGTGCCTCACCCTCACCAATAAGATAGGTGGAGCGGATCGGCTCCGGGCCAAAGCGCAGGTGTGAAACGGTGATCGCACCGGATTTTTTCGAGTCGTAGACGAAGTAACCCTGGGCATGCAGGTTGGTGCACTCACCGATGATCTTGATCGAGTTCTTGTTGGCACTGACAGTGCCGTCAGAGCCGAGACCATAGAAGAGGGCGCTTACCGCTTTTTTCGAGGCATCGGTACGGAAGCAGGCGTCCCATTCCAGGCTGGTATGGCTGACATCATCGTTAATACCGATGGTGAAGTTGTTCTTTGGCTTGTCAGCCTGCAGCTCGTCGAAGATTGCCTTGACCATGCCGGGGGTAAACTCTTTTGAAGAGAGACCATAACGACCGCCGATAATGCGCGGCATGGCAGCAAAGGGGGCGGTACCATCGGCCACGCTCTGGGCTATCGCGGTCAACGCATCTTTATATAGGGGTTCACCGTCACTCCCCGGTTCTTTGGTGCGGTCCAGCACCGCAATGGATTGCACCGAAGCGGGCAGGGCATTGATAAACAGTTTGGCATCAAAGGGGCGATAGAGACGCACCTTGAGTAGACCGATCTTCTCTCCCTGACCAAGCAGGTGATCCACCGTCTCCTCTGCGGTCTCTGCACCGGAGCCCATCAGAATGATTATCCGTTCCGCATCCTCTGCACCGTGATAGTCGAAGAGGTAGTATTGCCTGCCGGTAAGTTTGGCGAAGCGGTCCATGCAGGCCTGCACGATGGCGGGCATCGCACTATAGAAGGAATTGACGCTCTCCCGTCCCTGGAAATAGACATCCGGGTTTTGTGAGGTACCGCGGATCACCGGACGTTCCGGGTTGAGGGCACGACGGCGATGGGCCGTTACCAGTTCGTCATCGATCATGGCACGGATGATCTTGTCATCTACCTCCTCGATCTTGGCGATCTCATGCGAGGTGCGGAAGCCATCAAAGAAGTGCAGTACCGGTACCCGGCTTTCCAGTGTGGCAGCCTGGGCGATGAGTGCCATATCCATCACCTCCTGCACTGAGTTGGAGGCGAGCATGGCGAAGCCGGTCATGCGAGCGGACATGACGTCGCTGTGATCACAGAAGATGGAGAGGGCCTGCATCGCCAGAGAGCGGGCAGCAATGTGAAACACTGTCGGCGTCAGCTCACCGGCGATTTTGTACATATTGGGCAGCATCAGCAGCAGCCCCTGAGAGGCGGTAAAGGTGGTAGTCAATGCGCCGGTCTGTAACGCACCGTGAATCGCTCCGGCAGCGCCACCTTCGCTTTGCAGCTCCACCACGTGTGGCACCGAGCCCCAGATATTGACCTTACCCTGAGCCGACCAGGCATCGGCAAATTCGCCCATCGGCGAGGCGGGGGTGATGGGGTAGATGGCGACAACTTCGTTGGTGAGGTGGGCGATATGGGCGGCGGCTTCGTTGCCATCCAGTGTGATCGTGCGGCTTGTCATGCTCTCTTCCTTACGTGCCCAGACTTGATGTGTTTATTACATCATTCAACATAGCGCGAGAGTGATGAAATAGCCACCGGGCACAGTTGTGATAGGATGCGGGGCAACTTCAACAACGCGGACTGCGCTTTTGAACCTGATCTTCTTCGCCATCGTTTTCATCGCCTTTGCTGTCGCCGCTTTCAAACAACTGACCGGCACAGTGGGCGATATTTCGCCGATGAACGCTCTCTCGACTGCCATGGTGGAGTCCGCCAGCGGTGCGGTGGAGCTGGCGATTGGGCTGGTCGGCGTGATGACCCTGTTTCTCGGCCTGATGAAGGTGGCGGAGGAGGGTGGCATGCTGACCATTCTGGCACGGCTGATTCGGCCATTGATGGTGCGCCTCTTTCCCGAGGTGCCTGCGGAGCACCCGGCGATGGGGGCAATGATCCTCAATATCTCCGCCAACGCCCTGGGGCTGGGCAATGCCGCTACCCCCTTCGGTATTCGCGCCATGCAGGAGCTGGACAGCCTCAATCCGCACAAGGGTACCGCCAGTAATGCGATGGTGCTGTTTCTGGCGATAAACACCTCCAGCGTGACCCTGCTGCCCACAGGCATTATTGCGCTGCGAGCCTCGGCCGGTTCTGCTGATCCGGCTGGCATCCTCTCCACCACCCTGTTTGCCACCGCCTGTTCGACCATCGCAGCAGTGGCTGCCGCGCTGTTTTACCGCCGCTTCTTCCCCCTTGGACCCGCCACAGCAAGCCCTGGTGCTACAGCCGTCGCCACCAGTGATGAAACCCTCACCAGCCACGGGGCTTACCCGCTATGGGTCTCCTTCCTCACCCTTGGCCTGTTGGCAGGATTGATTCCGTTGACCCTGCTATATGGCAAGGCGATCGCCCCGTGGATACTGCCCGGCCTGATGCTGGGGTTCCTCAGCTTTGGCCTCTGGCGCAAGGTGGCGATCTACGAAACCTTTGTTGAGGGGGCCAAAGAGGGTTTCCAGGTAGCGATACGTATCATTCCCTATCTTGTCGCCATCCTCGTCGCGGTGGGGATGTTCCGTGCCAGTGGCGCACTGAATATGCTGGTACACGCCATTGGCAGCTTCACAGCACCGCTGGGTATGCCCGCCGAGGCGCTACCCATGGCGCTACTAAGGCCACTCTCGGGCTCCGGTGCCTATGGTATTGCCGCATCGATCATCAACGATCCGGCCATCGGTCCCGACAGCTACACCGGCTATCTGGTCTCCACCCTGCAAGGTTCTACCGAGACCACCTTTTACGTCATCGCGGTCTACTTTGGCGCGGTACAGATCAAGCGCCTGCGCCACGCCCTGTGGGCTGCACTCACCGCTGACCTGGTCGCGATCATCGCTGCGGTGGTGGCCGTTACCCTGCTGTTCCAGTTTCGCGTATGAGTGAAGTGGTTGCTGTTATCGCCCACGATCCGTCATTGGCGGAGCAGGCGGAGGCCATTGCTGAACGCTGGGAGTTGCCATACGGTGAGGCGCCGTTCCAACTCCAGCTTACTGATGTGCAGTTGGAGTTGATCAACAGGGATGAACCGAAAACCGGCGCCGTAGTTGTCGATTTCGTCGGTGGTGCGGTCGGCCATCGCCGCCGCTTCGGTGGTGGAAGAGGGCAGCCCATTGCCAGGGCGGTTGGCCTCAAGGGCGGTGCCAATCCCGATGTGGTCGATGCCACCGGCGGCCTGGGCCGCGATGCTTTTGTCCTCGCCTCACTCGGTTGCAGAGTCACCCTGATTGAGCGCTCACCGGTTGTCGCCGCCCTGTTGGAAGACGGCCTCAGACGGGCAAGGGAGGATGAAGAGATCGGTGCGCTGATCGATGAACGTCTGCGCCTGATCCATGCCGATGCGATTGAATGGATGAGCGCGCTGGATGAGAACGACTTCCCCGAAGTGGTCTATCTCGATCCCATGTTCCCTCATCGCAGCAAAAGTGCGCTGGTGAAAAAAGAGATGCGCCTGCTGCAACAACTACTTGGTGTCGATCCGGATGCTGACGCACTGTTACCCGCCGCATTACGCATCGCCAGAAAGCGGGTCGTGATCAAGCGTCCGGACGCCGCGCCGCACCTTGCCGATACAGAACCGACTACAAGTATTCACAGTAAAAAGCATCGATTTGATGTCTATGTGAAAGCGGTAATGTGACAGAAATACCGTCCGGACCTTTTTGGAAAGACGGAGAGGGCTACTCAGCACGACAGAAACGTTCTTTCATCTCGCCCAGCGATTCTCCTTCAGCAGTTCATAGCTGAGTTGGTCCATCGCCAACAGGCGTTGTTCCATGACGGTTTGTGATTCATCAGAGCCGCTGCCGCCGATACGGTGTGATAGATCGTGAAGTACATAGCCGCCATCTGTAATTAATCCGATCTGTTGCGTACCCCTTGAAACAAACGCGTCTGATTCAGCGCGGGTTTTTCGCAATAACGATTCCCCTAGTGCGGCAAACTCTTCATCCAGGCCCAGTATATCCAGGATGGTTGGCATGACGTCCAACTGCGAACCAACTGTACGGTGTTCGGCAGCAGGAAAGAGTTTTGGTGCATAGATTAATAGTGGTATCTGAAATTGTTGGAATAGATCATTGCGTTGCCGCAAATGGCTTACATGATCGGCAGTGAAAATAAAAACTGTATTATCGAACCAGTCCGCTTTACGCGCCTCTTGCATAAACTGTCCCAGACTCCAGTCCGAATAGTAAAGGGCATTTAGGTATCCATTAACGTCATCCGCACCATGCGGACGCAGCATAAACTTTTGGGGCAGAATTGGATAAGGTGAATGTGTTGTGCCAGTAAAGGCATAAGCAAGAAACGGAAGCTTGAGTCCATCCAGCTTTTCTTTCATCAATTGCAACGTGTCGTAATCCCAACCGAACGCTGCAGCATCTGGATCGGGATAGTCCAGAATGAGGGGGATATCTTCCATACCGTAAAAATGCTCAAATCCCGTTGCACTGGCAATGCCGGAAATCTTGAACGAATCTCTTCCTGAGGTCTGGACAAAGAGAGTGCTGTAATCATGCCGTCTAACCATTGTACCCAGGCGAGAGATATTGGAGACGCCTATACCGGCATCAATGCGCGGTAAGCCTTTCAATGCAGGAACCCCTGTTAAGGTAGCCTGCACACCTTCAATACTACGTTGGCCTGCCGCATAGAAGCGGGTAAAACGTAATCCATCCTTGGCCAGTGCATCAAAGTTCGGTGTAACACCGTAACTGTTCCCCCCAAAGCTATCCACATACTCAAAATCCCAGCTTTCCAGCAGGAAAAAGACCACATTTAGTCCTGTTGGCTTGCCGGTGTAACGCCGAAGCATAGGATAGTCTGAAGTCAGTAACTTATCTTTACCCCCAATAATCGCCAGTGCTTTATCCCGTGGAAAAAAGTGGTGGTTAACCCTCTCCATATTCAGGCCAAAAACAATAGTGGTAAACACACCATTAAGGCTCAGGTTGCCGTACCTGACATTGCCGGTACCATAGGCATCGATTATCTCAATAACCTTACCTGTTGGTCCGCCCCGACCAATAAGCAGGAGCAGAAGAAAAAGGCCAACATATTTTGGTGTACCGAATCTGCTCGGGACAAAAGAGATACTAAGGATATACCACCAAAGCCACCCCAGCAGAGCTGCTAAAAGTAGAAAGAGGATTACTGCCCAATATTTAGCTTCGAATGCAAACCGGGCAAGAAATTCCAGATCGTGTTCGAGCAGTACAAGTTCATAGGAAATGTGGCGATTAACGTGAGCATAGTAGATGATGTCTCCCGCCAGGATTAGCAGCATCATCAAGGTGAGGAGATACAGCAACCAGGCAAGGGGGTCGAACCATTTGCGACTATCAAAGAGCCGGAAGGGTAACCACATCAGCAGTAAAGGTATGGCGTATACCCGCGCAACTACCGCCCCATCAAAGCGCAATCCGTTGATGAAGGCCTGTAGTATCAGCCCCGTACCTAGCTCGTTAAACTCCTGTGGATAGGCAAGTAACAACAACAACCGTCCGAGACTGAACAGTCCCATCGCGATTAGCAGAAATAGAGCTCCCTTCTGATACCTACTCATAACAACTGATATCCCTATACATCGTGCATAATTCAAGATACATCACTAAACATCGAACTGGAAAAATTATATTTTATCCAGCTCCTTCGGTTTCAAGATGGCCATACCAATTGAATGATCGGCGTATCGCTTAAGTAGCGATGTGGAGGGCGGTCTTACGCGCCACTTCACGACTAAGTTGTTGGCTTTACTGACATCGGTCTCGAGCGGTTCACAAGGGTGACGACTTGAGCCCTCGTGTTGCTGTAGCAACGAGTGAAAAGGGTGCCAGGAGCATCTATAGGCAAAAAATCGTGTCCTTACCGCATCCGAGTGATGCTATATTAGCAACTGCTAAATTTGATATCTAGCTTGGATGGTACTTTTCATCAATATGTGAGTAGTAGAGGTATGTTATGTATTACGTTGTAGAAACAGAAAAAACCTTCGAGCAGGCCGTAGCTGACCTTGAAGCGGCAGTTAAGAACAACTCCTTTGGTGTACTTGGCGCACATGATATTGGTGCGACATTGCGCAGCAAGGGTGTTGAATTCCCCCATGAGTGCAAGGTTATAGAGGTATGCAATCCCGTTGTGGCAGGGAATATCCTTGCCGTAGATATGAGCCTGAATATGGCATTACCATGCCGGATTTCGGTCTACACCGAGGATGGCAAGACCAGGATCGGCATGATCAAACCTGAGCCGATGTTGACGGCGCTCTCAAATGACGCGGTTCTGGCTGAGATCGCCAGGGATGTTCAGGAGAAAACCATCAAGATCGTGAATGAGGCCCGGTAAGGAGAAGCTGCGAGATATACGTTATAGATGTTTACTATTGACGTCAGGCAAGGGAATGCCATAATTTATCAGCACGGATGAGGAGGAGTGACACATGGAAGCGTTAAATAACAATAGTGCAATGGGCCACGATGAACTGTTACGTGAAATCAGACTGGCCAGGTCCGTGATCTATGCACCTGGACCGTTGCATGAGGACCCCACAGAAGATATGGCTATCCGAGTGATCTGGCGAGCACTTCTCAGACCGCTGCTTAAGCAGCTAGATGAGGCCAATCGCACTTCCGGAGTAACCTGATATGGAGTGATACTCTCTTGCCAATCAACGTTTCACCCTTGTCTAGTTACTTCCCACCCTTATTTTCCGTCCCTTTCGCCAAACTGTTTGTTTGGCAGCCCTCAGTAGAAGCCTGAAAGATGCCGATTCAATGGCGTGAGCAGATGAGTGTCAGCAACCATATCATCGATATGGATCACCGCCTGTTGATCTGCAAAATCAACATGATTGAGCTTGCCTTACAGCATCCCGGTGAAAAGATGGCCAATCTGCGACTGGCTCTGGATGAACTGGATGCCTATACCGAGGTGCACTTCAAACGTGAAGAGAAATTGCAGATCGCCATCTCATACGCTGGCTATGGCGAACACAAGCATCAGCATCAGGAGTTAGTCAACCGCCTGCATGAGATCAAGAAGGATATTCTAGAGGTTGATGATCCAGCCGTACTTGCGGCTAGGGCTCCGAAGATTACAGAGCTATTACGCGACTGGCTTATGCAACATGTGCTCAAGGAGGATATGAAGCTGAAACCGCTTTTTGCGAAATACCCGGCCAACTATTCCCCCTGAGTAGATTGGTTACTGCTCAGGCGACGCACCACAAAGAAGGTTACCGCACTGGCCGCTACCATCATTAACACTATTGCTGGCCAGATCGCTGGCAAAATTTCCCAACCGATAGCTACCACCATCCATCCATTCTCACCGGAAGGAGTGGATAGGGCGTATTGCTCCAGTGCATAATCGCTGTAAAACCAGAGTAGCGCCAGTAGCGCACCGTAGATAGCCAGACACATATTCAACATCTCCCCTTGGGCGAGCCCCTAAGATAGCAAATGAGCGCAAAATTACACTAACAGAGGGGTTGGTTCGCTGATGAGCGGGAAAGCGTCAAACAGTTTGGGGCAATCTGTCTGGCGTAGCGGTGGTGGAAAAACGCATACGGCACGGCATAAATTCTTCTCTTAATCGTCTCCTGATGTTGGACAGACCGGCAAGGATGCCTCAATGCCTGTATCCAGTCCCAATTCTCGCATTTCACTCTCACTGAATACCCGTGAACGGGTGTGAAAGACCTTGCCCAGTGAACCTTCCAGTGAAAAGGTACTGCCGTCACCGTCGATGACATCGATAATCAATTGCGTGTGCTTCCAGTACATGTACTGGGATTTGCTCATGTAGAAGGGACAACCACCGATATCACCCAGATATTCGTCGTTGATGCCGATGGTCAGTTCGCTGGGCAGAAAGCAGTTCGCGGCACTGTTTTCGCAGCATCCTCCCGATTGATGAAAGAGCAGGTCATCGCCGTATTTTT
>JBNKBG010000007.1:0-48774 GCA_050287105.1 Thiohalomonadaceae bacterium | reverse complement strand
GATAATTGGAGCGCGTGCTGAAACAGTCGAAAATGGTCGTGTAGACTAGCAGGATTCCGGGTTGTTGTTAAGGATTTATGGCGCAAAACCCCCCTGAAAACAGGGGTATGGAGAGTTCGATGAAGCGGGTATTGAAATGGATTGGCATCATTGGCGGCGGGTTGGCTGCTCTACTGGTAGTGGCTGTGGCGGCGGCGAGTTTGCTGCTGGACCCTAACGACTACCGCAACGAGATCGCGACCAGGGTAAAACAGGCCACCGGCAGGGAGCTCAAAATTGAAGGGGATATCCGCCTCTCATTCTTCCCCTGGCTGGGACTGGAGTTGGGCAAACTGGAGCTGGGTAACGCCAAAGGGTTCGCCAGGGTACCCTTTGCCCGCATCGGTGCGGCGGATGCCCGGGTCAAGATTCTGCCACTGCTCAAAGGGCAGGTGGAGATGAACAAGGTGGTGCTGCACGGTCTTGAATTGCAACTGGCGCGCCGCGCCGATGGTACTACCAACTGGGATGATCTGGCAGGCGCGGGTGCCGCTACCGCGGAAAAGAACGCGCCGGAAAAGCCGGCTAAAGCCTCTGCCCCGGCACAGAAGCTGGCGGCGCTGGCTATCGGCGGCATCGAGATCAGCGATGCCAGGGTGGTGTGGCAGGACGATATGGCCAGGCAGCGTGTAACCCTCAGCGACTTTAATCTCACCAGTGGTGCCATCAGCCTGGTGCAACCCTTCCCATTGAGCATTAACGGCAAGGTCGAGAGCAGCAAGCCTGCGCTCAAGGCGGCCATCGATCTGAAAACGGTGATTGGCCTGGACCTGCCCCAGCAACGTTACCGTCTCGATGCCCTGGTACTCAGCCTGGATGCCAACGGCAAGGTGATTCCCGGCGGCAAGGCGGCACTTACCCTGAGTGGCGACGTGGCGGCCGACCTCAAACAGCAGACGGCGAGCGTCAAGCAACTCGCCCTTAAGGGGATGGGTGTGACCCTCTCCGGAGACCTGTCCGCCAGCCACATCATGGCCATGCCCGCCGCCGAAGGTAAGGTGAAGGTGCTGCTGGCCGATCCGCAGGCCCTCTCTTCCGTGGTGGCCCTGCCGCCAGAACTGAGTAGAGAGGCGCTCAAGGGTGCTACGGTTGATGCCGATTTCCGCCTCGACCTGGGCAAGGCGCAGTCGCTTAAACTGACGCCGCTCAAGCTTGATGCCATGGGTCTTGAACTGACCGCAAGGGTGACTGGCAAGCAGATCCTCGACAACCCCAGCTTCAGCGGCGACCTCGCCAGCGGTGAATTCGTGCCGCGGATGTTGCTGAAAAACGTTGGCGTAAAATTGCCGGAGATGGCTGATCCGAGTGCCATGGGTAAAGCGAAACTGACCACTGAATTTAGCGCTGGACTGAATGCCGCGGGGCTGGAAAAACTCAGGCTGCAACTGGATGACACCACTCTCAGCGGCAGTGCCTCGGTGAAAAATTTCAAGGCACCGGTGATCCGCTATCAACTCGTTGTCGACGGTGTCGATGCCGACCGCTACCTGCCACCGCCCAGTGACAAACCTGCAGCGAAGGCGACACCGACCGCTGCCGTCGCCGCAGCCCCCACCGTGTTGCCGCTCAAGTTGCTACGCAGTCTCGATATCGACGGCACCTTCAAGGTGGGCAAGGTCAAGGTGATGAACCTGCACAGCAACAGCATCGTTGCCACGCTGCGTGCGGCCAAAGGCAAGTTCCGCGTCAATCCGCTGGGGGCAAAACTCTACCAGGGTAGTTACGCGGGAGATCTGACGCTCGATGTGACGGGCAAGACGCCGCTGATCGGGATGAATGAAAAACTCTCCGGTGTCGAGGCGGGGCCGCTGCTCAAGGATTTCATGGGTAAGGATTACGTTACCGGCAGGGCCAACCTGGCGGCGAAGATGACCGCGCGGGGTATCGACCCGATGGCGATTCGCAAGAGCCTCAATGGCAACGGCAGTTTCAGTTTCGATAACGGACAAATTAATGTCGTTGATGTTGGTTATATCATTCGTGCAGGTTACGCGCTGGAGCAAAAAAAGCCTGTGCCAAAGGATGATAACAAATCGACTGAATTCTCTAATTTTAGTGGTAGCTTCGTTGTTAAGAATGGGTTGGTCTCTACAAAAGATATTACCGCGCAATCAGCTGTGTTCCGGCTAAAAGCAGGGAAGGGTACGGCAAATCTGGTAAGCGAGAAGCTGGATTTCCAATTGCCGATAACGGTGGCCGGGAGTTTTAAGGATGCCTATAACCAGAGTATCGATGAACTGAAGGGTGAAACACTTCCATTTTATGTGAAAGGTACATTTAGTGATCCTAAGTATGGGATCGATTGGGGGGATATCCTTCGTAAACGGGCACAAAAAGAGGTGAAGAAAGCGGTCGATAAGGAAAAGAAAAAGTTGGAAGAAGATATTAAAAAGGGGCTGGAAAACCTCTTCAAGCGATAACCTATGAACGATTTCGCCCGTCGCCTTCTGGCGTGGTACGACAGGCACGGACGCCACGATCTCCCCTGGCAACAGCAACCCACACCCTACCGGGTGTGGGTTTCCGAGGTGATGCTGCAACAGACGCAGGTGGTCACTGTCATTCCCTATTTCGAACGCTTCATGGCCAGTTTTCCCTCGGTGAAAAAACTGGCCGATGCGTCACTGGATGAGGTGCTGGCGCACTGGAGCGGGCTCGGTTATTACAGCCGTGCACGCAATCTCCACAGGGCCGCGCAGATCATTCGCGACGAACATGGCGGTGAATTCCCTCAACAACTGGAAACGGTGATGGCCCTGCCCGGTATCGGCCGCTCCACCGCCGGGGCGATCCTCTCTCTAGCCTGCGATCAACATCAGTCGATTCTGGATGGCAACGTCAAACGGGTGCTCAGTCGTTTTCATGCTGTGGAGGGTTGGCCGGGAAAGCGCGAGGTGGAACAACAACTGTGGCAACTGGCAGAAGAGGCAACACCGAGAAAACGCACGGCTGCCTACACCCAGGCGATTATGGATATGGGCGCGACTCTCTGTACTCGTAGTAAACCACGCTGCGAAGAGTGTCCGGTCAGTGAAGACTGTCTTGCTCGAAAGCAGGGAAGCGTTGCTGAGTTTCCCGGTAAAAAACCGCGTAAGACCTTGCCAAGAAAAATGAGACAGCTGCTGTTGCTGGAAAATAGCGAAGGAGAGTTACTGCTGCAGCAGCGACCACCGTCAGGGATATGGGGAGGTCTTTGGTCTCTGCCCGAGTGTCCGCAGGATGAGAGCATTGCCAGCTGGTGTAGTGAACGGTTGGGATTGGAATTAGTCACGTGCAATGAGTGGTCACCGCTTCTCCACACTTTCAGCCATTTTCAGTTGGAAATTCTCCCGCGCCACTGTCGTGTAAAAGCCACAGAGCATGGCGGGATTATGGAACCCGCTGGCCTGGTCTGGTATAAAAGCCGCTCTCTTGCACAACTTGGTCTGCCCGCGCCGGTGAAAAAATTGCTGGGCAGACTATCTGATATTCACGAGGAGTAACCTGATGACCCGTATGGTGCAGTGCGTAAAACTGGGCACAGAGGCCGAAGGCCTTGAGCGTCAGCCCTATCCCGGGGAACTGGGCAAACGCATTTTCGATAGCGTTTCCAAGGAAGCCTGGCAGATGTGGCTGCGCCAGCAGACCATGATGATCAACGAATACCGCCTGACCCCCATCGATCCCAATCACCGCAAGATGCTGGAGACCGAGATGGTACGTTTCCTCTTCGGTGAGGGCGCCAGCGAGCCAGAAGGCTTCACTCCACCCAAGGCGTAATGCCGGGCGCTATAGCGCCCTTCGCCCCTTGACTTCGGTCGCGGCAATCGCTTTAATAGGCGGCCTTTCCGGGACCTGCTTAGGTCCGGGGCAACCAAAATAAGGCTAGGTAGCTCAGTTGGTAGAGCAGGGGATTGAAAATCCCCGTGTCGGCGGTTCGATTCCGTCCCTGGCCACCATTCTCTTACTCAAAGCATCCACTCACCGCCTATATCATGAACAGCGAGCAGCTCAGTCAGTGCATAGAAGCCCTTTGCCAGTGTGGTTGTGACGCGGTGCGCGCCACCATTACTGCGATGGAGAGCGGGCTGGTGGTGCCGCAGGTCGAGACCCTTAGTGAAGAGGAGCGGCAGAAGGTGCTGGATGAGTTGAAGGCCGTAATGGCGGTCTACGACAGCAGAGGCTGAGCTGACCCGCCACCAAAGATCCCCACCCCACTGATATATTCGCTTCACGGTACACCACTTCGCTACAATACCCGCCTCGATCATCACTAACCAGGCAGGTACCCATGCGCCCCAGTGGCCGACAGCCAGACGAGCTGCGTCAAATCCGTATTACCCGTAACTACACCAAGCACGCTGAAGGTTCGGTGCTGGTTGAATTCGGCGATACCAAAGTGTTGTGCAATGCCACGGTAGAAGAGCGGGTGCCGCGTTTTCTCAAGGGAAAGGGGCAGGGCTGGGTGACCGCTGAGTACGGCATGTTGCCGCGCGCCACCGGTAACCGTATGGGTCGCGAGGCGGCCCAGGGTAAACAGGGGGGGCGCACCATGGAGATCCAGCGGTTGATCGGTCGCTCGCTACGGGCGGTGGTGGATCTGGCGGCGCTGGGTGAGCGCACCATTACCCTCGACTGCGACGTGATCCAGGCCGACGGCGGCACCCGGACCGCCTCAATCACCGGTGCCTATGTGGCGCTGGCCGATGCAGTGGCCCATCTCAGGGCAAAGAAATTGATCAAGAAGGATCCGCTGCATGGTCACCTTGCCTCGGTATCGGTGGGGATATTCAACGGTACTCCCGTACTCGATCTCGATTATGCCGAAGACTCCAATGCCGAGACCGATATGAATGTGGTGATGAACGACGGCGGCGCCTTTATCGAAGTACAGGGAACCGCCGAGGGTCATGCCTTCCGTCGCGAGGAAATGGATGCGATGCTCGATCTGGCGCAGAAAGGTATTGCGGAATTGATTGAACACCAGCATGAGGCTTTAAAAGATTAAAGGACCTCACCGCAAAGGCGCAAAGAGCGCAAAGTTTGTGTGAGTGTGGACTGGCTAATGTCTGGCATCATCTGCCCTACTCAAGTGGGATTTCATTTGATATGAACGGGTTTTCTTTGCGTCCTTTGCGTCTTTGCGGTGAATAGTTTTGAGGGTTTTGTATGAAGAAGATAGTTCTGGCCAGCGGTAACAAGGGCAAGGTGCGGGAGATCAACCAGATCCTCGCCGGGCTTGATATCGAGGTAGTGCCGCAGAGCGATTTCGATGTGCCGGAGATCGAAGAGACCGGCCTGACCTTTGTCGAGAATGCGATCCTCAAGGCGCGTAACGCGGCGAAGCACACCGGCCTGCCCGCGATTGCCGATGACTCGGGTCTGGAGGTGGATGCTCTGCGTGGTGCCCCCGGGATCTATTCGGCCCGCTATGCAGGACCCGGCACCGACGATACAAAAAATCTACAGAAGGTGTTGCAGGAGCTCGAAGGCGTAGCTGAAGCTGAGCGAAGTGCGCGCTTTCAGTGCCTGCTGGTTTATATGGAACACGATCTCGACCCGACCCCGATCATCTGCCAGGGTACCTGGGAGGGGCACATTACCACCGCCCCTGCCGGTGAGAACGGCTTCGGATATGACCCGGTGTTTTTCGTCCCGGAGCAGGGTTGCACCTCGGCACAACTGAGTGCCGAGGAGAAGAATCGCCTCAGCCATCGTGGTCAGGCGTTGCAGTGTCTGCTGCACGCCCTGAGTTAATCCCGCCGCTCTCGCCGTGTTGTTGAACTTCACTGCGCCACTGCCGCTTTCGCTCTACATCCACTTTCCCTGGTGTGTACGAAAGTGTCCCTACTGCGACTTCAATTCCCACGAACTGCGCGGAGAGTTACCTGAAGCCGCTTATATCGATGCCCTGCTGGCCGATCTGCAGCAGGATCTGCCGATGGTCTGGGGCAGACCGATCGAGTCAGTGTTTATCGGCGGCGGTACCCCCAGCCTGCTCAGTGCCGCTGGCGCCGATCGGCTGCTCTCCGGCCTGCGCGCCCTGCTGGGGTTAACCCCGGCCTGTGAGATCACCCTCGAGGCCAATCCGGGGACAGTGGAGCAGGGGCGCTTCGCCGAATATCGCGCCGCCGGAATCAACCGCCTCTCCATCGGCGTGCAGAGTTTCGACGATGACAAATTAAGAGCCCTGGGTCGTATTCATAATCGCGGTGATGCGCTGCGGGCCGCTGAGGCGGCACACGCGGCCGGATTTGAGAACTTCAATCTCGATCTGATGTTCGGACTACCGGGGCAGGATACGTTGCAGGCAAAGGGCGATCTGCAACAGGCCATCGCCCTCTCCCCCGCTCACCTCTCCTGGTATCAGTTGACCCTTGAGCCCAACACCGCCTTTGCCCACCAGCCGCCGTTGCTGCCGGATGAGGATCGGCTGTGGGAGATCCAGCAACAGGGGCAGGAAACTCTGGCTGAGGCGGGCTATGGTCAATATGAGGTCTCCGCCTACGCCCGCGAGGGAGTACGCTGCCGTCATAACCTCAACTACTGGCAGTTCGGTGACTATCTGGGGATCGGGCCTGGCGCCCACGCCAAGATCACCCATCCCGCCGAGGGCCGGGTGGAGCGGTTGTGGAAACAGCGTCAACCAGAGGCATGGCTGGAGCGGGCGGCAACCACGGCCGTGATCGCCGGCCGGCGCGACCTGAATCGTGGGGATCTGGCGCTGGAGTTTATGATGAACGCGTTGCGCCTGAATGAAGGGTTTGCCTCGGCACTGTTTCAGGATCACACTGGTTTGCCGATAACAGTGCTGGAGGGAGCGCTACTGCAGGCACAGCGGCTGGGCCTGATCGACTGGCAACTGCACCATATTGTTCCCACGGAACGTGGACGTAACCACCTGAATGAGCTGCTTCAGCTCTTCATGCCGGAGGAGGAAACACCATGAGTGACGATGATAATTACACCCCCATCGATTGTGGCGTCTATTCCGAATACGAGGTGGCGATCATGCATCGCCGTCGTATGCGCCTGCACTGGCAGGAAGCGGACGGCATCGACCATGTTGAGAGTGTGATGCCGCTGGATCTGGAAACCCGTGACAAATGTGAGTACCTGATCGCGGAGCGACAGGATGGTTCAACTCTGCAACTGCGCCTGGATCACATCCTGCGTGCTGCGGTTGCGGACAATCTGGAGGCAGAATGAGTATCAGTACCGGTGAGTGGATTTCGATCCTGATCAATCTGGCCGTGGGTATCTATTTTGCCTATTACTACCCGCGCAGTGTGCACAAACGTTTCAGCTCTCACACCATGCCACGCGCCTTTATTATGCTGGTTAAAGTCGTACCACTGATTGGCTTCCTTATCATTGGTCTGACGGTGATCTATACGGTCGCCATGCTCAGCGGATTGACGGCAAAGGCCTGAGCCAATGGTGATGGGGGTAGGCAAACGAGGTGCTGAAGAGATCGATTTTCGGGCGATCAAAACGCGCTTCCTGCTCCTCAACAAGGCACGTTTAAAGAAGGCCCATAGTGCCCTCAATCCCCGACAGAGTGACCTGCTTACCCTGTTGCCGCTACTGTTCCATGCCAATCATCCACTCCTGCCTGGATACGTTAACCGTGATACCCCCGTAGGCGTGTGGGGCTATGAGCCCGACGCACTTACCCTCAATCTGGCCAAGGCCCTGACCAGAAGCTTCAGCTATCGTAAATCGATCCGTAAACACTACGGGATACACGCTATCTACTTTATGGGTAGCACTGGCACCATTGCGCATAGCGAAGGTAGCGATTTTGATTTCTGGCTCTGTCACGATCCGGAACTGAAAAAGGATCAACTGCAAACCCTGCAACTGAAGGCCGAGCGTATTGAACGTTGGGCCAGGAATCTGGGGCTTGAGATCCACTTCTTCTTCGTCAATCCGGAGGAGTACCGTCAGGGCAAGCATCACCAGTTGAGCAGTGAAGACAGTGGCAGTACCCAGCACAACCTGTTGCTGGACGAGTTCTACCGTACCAGTGTGCTGCTGGCCGGGCAGTTCCCGCTTTGGTGGCTGGTGCCACCCGAGTATGAGAGTTCCTACGACGGTTACGTCACCGAACTGCGGCGCAAACGTTTCCTCTACGCTCGCGACTGTCTCGACTTTGGCGGCATCGGCTATATCCCTGCAGAGGAGTTTTTTGGCGCCGCCCTGTGGCAGATATCCAAGGGTGTCGATGCGCCCTATAAGTCGATTCTCAAACTGCTGTTGATCGAGGCCTACGCCAGCGAATACCCGGCGATGGAGCTGTTGAGTAAACATCTGAAAGAAGCGGTCTATGCGAATCGCGCCGACCCGGACAGGCTCGATCCCTACATGCTGATGCTGGATAAGGTGAGCAACTATCTGGCCGGGGCAGAGGAGAAACAACGACTGCAGGTGGCGCGTCGCTGCTTCTACTACAAAACGGAGATCAGGCTGAGTGACAGTGTAAAAAGCGCCGACTGGCGGCGTGAGCTGTTGCTGACGCTGGTCGATTCATGGGGCTGGGAGCATGCGGATCTGCTGCTACTCGATGCGGCACATACCTGGAAGGTGGACCGGGTACTGGAAGAGCGACAGGCGCTCTACGATGCGCTGATCGCCAGCTACCAGTTCCTCTCCGATTTCGTGCGGCGTAACGCCGGTCTGTCGATGATCAGTCAGAGCGATCTGAACACACTGGGGCGCAAACTCTACACCACCTTCGAGCGCAAGGCGGGCAAGGTGGATCTGATCAACCGGGGTATCAATGCCAATCTGCATGAGGATCATGTCACCCTCTACGAAGTGTGCAACCCGGCGGGTGAGGCGACCGGCTGGCACATCTATCGCAGTGCACTGAAGCTCAATGAGATCAGGCTGGAAACCCCAATCAAACGCAAGCGTGGGCTGGTGGAGCTGCTTGCCTGGTGTTACCTCAACAAGGTGGTCAATGAACGAACCGCGTTTGCGGTGCATAGCAGTTACAGCCGACATACGCCCCGCGATATCCGCCACCTGTTGCAGAACATGATCAGTCAGCTGCCGCTGAAACTGTTCGAGAGTACCGAAATGGAGGATTTTGCCGAGCAGGCCAGCCTGCTGGTAAACATGCTCTACATCAATGCCGGTGTACGCACCACCGATGAGATGCTCACCACCCGCAACATTGCTTCGATGGGGAAGACCGATCCCTTCAATCATGGTCATCGGCATACCAACCTGTTGCTCTCACTGGATCACCTGCAGGTGAATAGCTGGCGCGAGGTTCTGGTGCAACGCTATGCAGGGACGAACACGGTGGTTGAAAGTCTGTGTAACTATCTCAAATGGTTTCCTCGTTCGGCGGGGATCGTGCCGCAGGTACCTATGGTTTATGCCACCGATGCCGCCATGGGCAGCGCGGCAGGACAGCGGCTTGAGGGTCTGTTCGGCGAAGTGATCGCCCTTTTCTATGACAGGAAACATGGACCCGCCACGCGCTATGTAGTGAGCATTGGCGGCATTCACTATCTGATCGAAATGGAGGATGAGGTGCCCCGTTATGTGGAGCACGCCAGCCTCTCATCGTTGATTCAGTATCTGGGTAACATCGGCGAGCACTTTCATCGTATGGTGTTCGACAAGCGCTCGCTGAACGATAGTTTCCTGCCGTTGATCTACAGCTATAACAAGCCTGATGTGGTGCAGTTCTTCTACCACCGCGGTGCAGGTGGTACCGATGTCTTTGTGCTGGACGAGAAAGGGGCGCTGTTCAACCAGCGTTATGAGCTGGGAGACAGCGATGTGTTACTGGCGCACTTCATGCGTTTCTTTGCCGCGATCAACAAGCGGGTCAACTTCATGTTGCAGGGAGAGGCGGAAACCAATCACATCGCGGGTGAGGAGTACTATGAGCTTTCCACCGATGCGCTGGGGCGTCACACCATGGAGTTCGTCGACACCAGCCGCTGTCGTCCCGGCAAGCAGTTCTATAGCTTGCAGGTATTGGTGGAGTTAAACGAACAGGGCGAATCGGTCTTCACCCTCTATGGCGATGGCAGGGAGTTTTCCACCCTGGAGTACGGCAGCGATCTGTTCCGTCGGGTAGTGTCGCACGTGCTGGAGCAGCGTCGCGAACATGAACACTACCCCATCTATATCACCGACATCAGTCTGGACCGGGCGGTGATTGGCGATGAGCGTGCAGACAAGTTACAGACGGTACGTTATCTCGAATACAAGCGGCGTATCGAAGAGCAGATCAACCGTTATCTGTAAGTGCTCACTCTGTCAGTTCTCCCGCAACTCATCCATGATCGAGAGGATGTCGTTCTTCCAGCGTTGCAGGGTGTAGTCAAACTCCTCATCGGAAACAACATCCCTGAGCATGGTCGGGTCCAGTGCCACCAGCAGCGTCTCTTCCTGTTCGGCGAAGAGGGTCATCTTCAACGGCAGGTAGGGGATCAATTGCGGGAAACGATGGCTGAAGGTGCGGATCTCCTGCGGTTTGCCGAAGAAGACGATGCGGTACTTGTCGGTTTGGAATCCACTGGAGGTAAGACCGATGTCCACGCGCTGTACCCGTGAGATGGTATAGCCATACTCCCCCAGGCGTTTCTGTAGCGCGAGCATGGTTTCCGGGAAGGACTGGGTGGAGCGCATCATCAGCAGGCTCTCTTCCACCGCGCTTAGCGAATGGCTGCCAAACAGTAACAACAGACTGAGAAGGGCGGCGTAAATTTTCATAACGTAGCCTCCTCCATAATTGCGGTGTAGATGTCGTGCATACGGGCGCATGACTCGTCCAGTTCGGCATTGTTGTAGACCCGACTCATATAGCGCGGATTAACTGCCATGATTTCCACGGTGCCATCATCGTGTTCCACAGCGGTGATGCGACACGGCATGAACAGGCCGACTCTGGGATCGAGGCTGAGAGCGTTGTTGATGAAGTTGAAGTTGCAGAAGTAGACGATCACCTGTTTCTGGCTGACCTGCTTCTCGTCGAACAGTCCGCTCTCCAGATTTTGCACGCGAATAATGCGGAAGTTTTTGCCGATTGCCGCACGCTGGATGTTTTCTACCGTGGTCTTCAAATCGTAGGTAGATTCCATGCGTATGGTCGGTTCATTGTCCTTGTCGTGCTTCCAGTGCAGTGGGTGGTCGGCGAAACTGCGTACGTAACTGACGATGTCGTCGATATCCCGCTCCTGCAATCCCATCATGATGAAGGACATCATCGGCGTACCCTCACGCCCGACCATCAGGGTTTGTTTGATCATCGCGTCGCTGGCCGCCGCAAGAAAACCGGGATTGTTCAGCGCTGGCGGCATGATCGGCAGATCCCGCGGGCGGGAGAAGGTCACCCCGGTGCCGTGGCCACCTTCGCCGTTGGCCCCATGACAGTGGGCGCAATATTTGGCGAACAGCTCCTTGCCCCGTTCTGGCCTGCCGTAACCCTGCTTCTGCTGTTCGTCCTTTACCGGCTCCTGCTGTGGTGTCCAACTGCGCAGGTGGCTGATGATCGCACGTACCTGGGCGTCGCTGAGGGTCTTGAATGAGGGCATTACCCGCCCCGGCCGACCATGACGGATGGTACTGAAGAGAAATTGATCGCTGACCGCTGCCTGGAAGCTGGGCAGGGCGAGTGGGATACCGACACCTCCCTGACCGTCGAGACCGTGGCAGGCGGAGCAGTGGCGTTCATAGAGGCGGTCGCCGTTGGGTGCAGCCATAGCGACTGAACTCAAGAACAGGCCGCAGAGCAGGGGGAGTAGCTTGCGCAGCATGTAACGATTCCGGCAATGTTGTTGTCAGGGGAGTTTGCCCGCCGAGGGCAATTCACTAACTCTGCCCTGATCCTACACACAGCGACTCTCTTCGTACAATCAATCGTTGTTTGGGGCTGCAGCCCCTCTAGTGACTCCAGAGCAGATACAACTGGACCAGTATCACGATGAACATGGCTGTCACCACCACCACAAAGGTGGAGTTGCTCTGTACCAGGCGGCGTCGGCATGTCAGAACCTGTTGCCGTGCATGGACTACATAGCCCTGTAGCTCGCTGTCCTGATTACGTATCTGGCGGAGGCGTTGCTCCAGCTGTTCGCGCTGTACACTCAGGCTCTCCACGGTGGCGCGGCACTCGTTCAACTCCTCAGCGGAGACGCTGCCCGCACCGGGTTGGCGCTCTACGTTGACGTCACCCAGCGTTACCAGCCCCGGTTCCTCGCCCTTGGCCACATATCTGAGGGCATCCTGCATCGCACGCAGTTCAGCGACCATCTTGGGGTCGCTCTGGTTTTCACTCCAGTACTGTTTCTCCAGGCGGTCGATATGCTCTGAAAGGATCGTGGCACTCTTGAGGATACTTTTGCGATAGGTATCCACATAGATAAAGACATCCTGGGCCTGGAACTGGCTGCTTTCGTTGCTCATGATCGGTTTTGCCATCCTTATACCGGAGAAGTGCCCGGCACTCCCTGTGTCGGCCTGTGGCGTGGCAAACTTGAGCGACAGACGACAAAAAGGGCGCCGTAGCGCCCTTTTCTGCTGCATCCCGGGTGGGCTACTTCATGTGGTAGACGAAGTTCACCTGCAGGGAATCGACGTGCTGACGCTTGACGTATTCGCCACGCAGGGACATCTGCTTGTCGAATTTATAGTCAGCGCCGATGCCGAACATCAGGCCGTCGTCGTCACCGAAATCGAGACCTACGCGGCCGATACCGCTGACTTCCTTATTGAAGTTGTAGCTGGCGACGTAGGTGGACCAGAGACCTTTAGCGGCGCCATTGCCACAAACTTCTGCTGGAAATGGTGCCGGTAGACCAGTCGAGACGCACTCTTCCATTTTCCCCGTGTCCATGTAGCCAATTTCGACAGCGGAGTCGATCTTGCTGATCTTGACCATATCCAGTTTGTAGCCGGCAAAAAACTGATAGCCAGTGCCGTTGCTCAGGCCACTGGCCGAGTTGCTGCTGAGGCCGCCGCCGAAGTAGAGATTGTCCTGGTTGAAGCCGTTGCTGGCGGCGGTGGCAGTGCCACTGATGAACAGGGCAGAAAGTGCTAGTGTGATGATTTTCTTCATATTTTCCCCTTGTTATTTTTCATTGTTGTAACCTCTGTGGCCGAGCTATTTTCGACCAGGCGATACAACGAAACAGGGAGGAAACTCACACTTTGGTACTACTCCTCGAAATAGGTATAACCTTCCAGCCCCGTTGCCAGGGTGTCTAGAAATGCCTGTTGTTGTGCTGCGGCCAGACCGCTAGCCGCTACCTTGTCGCGGTAGGCCTGCATCAGATCTTCCGGATTGAAGTGGACGTAGCGCAGCAGGTCGCCGACGGTGTCGCCGTGTTCCGCCCCTTCCAGACGGTAGCTGCCGTCCGTCTCCTGCACCACGTTGACCGAGTCGGTGTCGCCGAAGAGGTTGTGCATGTCGCCGAGGATCTCCTGATAGGCGCCGACCAGGAAGAAGCCGAGCAGGTAGGGTTCGCCCGGTTTGATGTCGTGGACCCGCAGGCTGCTCTCCACCCCTTCGCTGTCGACGTAGCGGTCGATGCGGCCGTCCGAGTCGCAGGTCAGATCCTGCAGGATGGCGCGACGCGAGGGTTCTTCGGTGAGCCGTTGCAGCGGCACGATGGGAAATATCTGGTCGATACCCCAGACATCGGGCAGCGACTGAAAGAGGGAGAAGTTGCAGAAGTATTTGTCGGCCAGTTTTTCGTGCAGTTCGTCGATCGCCTCGCGGTGGGCACGCAGACTCGGTTGCAGCAGTCCCAGCACCTTGCGGCAGATGGCGAAGTAATATTCCTCGGCACGGGCACGTTGTGCCAGGCTGAGGACGCCATGGGTGTACATCGCCTGTGCCTCGCCCAGCCAGTGCACCGCGTCGTGGTAGACCTCCAGCGCCGAGCGGCGATCCACTCCCTGCAGTCCCTGCCACAGGTCATGCAGGATATGCGGGTCATCAAC
The DNA here is from genome assembly GCA_050287105.1 of Thiohalomonadaceae bacterium. GTDB lineage: Bacteria > Pseudomonadota > Gammaproteobacteria > Thiohalomonadales > Thiohalomonadaceae > JAPHTQ01. The sequence continues at coordinate 34,785 of JBNKBG010000007.1, read as the reverse complement.
GCCCGGTGGATTTTCGTGGCCGCTATCGGGGGCGCGTTCCACCTCGGTGACGTTGGTCACCAGTACCGCGTGGTGGGCGGTAAGGGCGCGGCCCGACTCGGAGATCAGGTCGGGATGGGGCAGGCCATGCTCGCTGCACACCTCCCACAAGGTATGCACGATGTTGTTGGCGTACTCCGCCACGCTGTAGTTCATCGAGCATTCGCTGCGCGAGCGGGTGCCTTCGTAGTCGATGGCGAGGCCGCCGCCGACGTCGATGATCGACAGTGGCACATTCAGCTGGCGCAGTTCGGCATAGAAGCGCGCCACCTCACGGGCGCCGCGCTGGATGTCGCGAATGTTGGCCACCTGCGATCCGAGGTGGAAGTGGAGCATCTGGAAGCTGTCGAGCAGATCGTGACTGCGCAGCCACTCTACCGCATGCAGTACCTGCGAGGCGGAGAGGCCGAACTTCGATTTCTCGCCGCCGCTGTTCTGCCACTTGCCGCTGCCGAGTGAGGCGAGGCGCACACGCAGGCCGAGCAGCGGGGTGACGCCGACTGCCTGCGACTCTTCCAGCACCAGCATCAGTTCGGAGAGTTTTTCGATGACGATACAGACGCGATGGCCGAGGGCCTTGCCGATCAGCGCCAGACGGATGTATTCGCGATCCTTGTAGCCGTTACAGACCACCATGCCGCCGTTGCGGATCATTCCCAGCACCGCCATCAATTCTGGCTTGCTGCCCGCCTCCAGGCCGATGCGGTTGTCGCCACGGTGCAGCAGTTCCTGCACCACGCTGCGCTGCTGATTGACCTTGATCGGGTAGACCGCGGTGTAGTTGCCGCTGTACTCCTCGCTCTTCATCGCATTGCTGAAGGCGTTGATCAGGCTGTCGACCCGGTCATGCAGGATGCCGTTGAAGCGCAGCAGGATCGGCAGGCTCAACCCTTCCTGGTGGACGCGATCGATGACTTCGTTGAGGTCGATGCCATGCTGGCCGTCGCGCCGGGGGAAGACGCAGAGATGCCCACGACTGTTAATGTCGTAGTAGCCCTCGCCCCAGTGGGCGATGTTGTAGCCGGCGCGTGCCTGCTCGATGCTCCAGTCACTCATAGCGGACCCCTGGTGTGTAGTGCGCCGATTATCGGGTATTCGTGGTGACATTGGAATGGCGGTTGCGGCGGCGCGGGGTGCAGAGTATCTTTTGCGCTTTTCACCCCGGCGGAGATCCACCTCATGTTACCCAGCGACAAACCCTGGTACAGCGAAGCAAGCACCGAGCTTGGCGCGGCCTTTTCACTGAGCCTGACCGCAAAGGGCAAACTGCATGAGGAGCAGACGCCGTTCCAGAAGATCGCGGTCTACGAGACCGAGACCTTCGGCAACCTGATGACCATCGACGGCCTGGTGATGCTCACTACCCGTGACAACTTCCTCTATCACGAGATGATGTCGCACCCGGTACTGTTCACCCATCCGAATCCGAAGCGCGTGTTGATCATCGGTGGTGGTGACTGCGGCACCCTGCGTGAAGTACTGCGCCATCCCGGCGTGGAGTTGGCGCAGCAGGTGGATATCGACGAAGGGGTAACCCGCGCGGCGGAGAAGTATTTTCCTGAGCTGTGCGAATCGAACAACGACCCGCGCGCCGAACTCTATTTCGACGACGGCCTGAAGTGGGTGAAAGAGGCGGCCGATGGTTACTACGACATCATCATCGTCGACTCCACCGATCCCATCGGTCCCGCCGAAGGTCTCTTCGGCGAGGCCTTCTTCCGTGATTGCGTGCGTGCGCTGAGCGACAGCGGCATCCTGGTGCAGCAGAGCGAATCTCCGCTCTACCACATGGAGTTGCTCAAGGACATTCACCGCTACATGCGTCGTGCCGGTTTCAACCACACCCAGACCCTGCACTTCCCGCAGCCGGTCTATCCCTCCGGCTGGTGGAGCTGCACCATGGCGTCGAAGATCGCGTTCAATGGTTTCCGCGAAAACGACAGCGCTGGCCGTTCCTTCAAAACCCGTTACTACTCACCTGATGTGCACAAGGGCGCACTGGCCCTGCCGCCGTTCATGCAGGAAGCGTTGGCTGATCTGTAACGGGTGAGGCCGGCGACGCTTCAGTAGTCGCCGGTCATGATTTCCAGTTCGAAGAGATTGCGTAGTGCCTCGGCACGGTCCGTGCCGCAGGTTTCAGCGTTTGCGGCGAAGCGACTGCATATCTCAGGGCGTGAGGGATCGTCGAACAGATTGCAGCGATGGTTCTGATCAAGTTGCACACAGTGATCTCCCGCGGGCTTGCCCTGTGGCATCCCGGGGATAGGGGAACTGATCGATGGGGCGATGCAGCAGGCACCGCAACCGGAACGGCACTCCATCAGACTAACCAGTGTAAAAGGTAATACAGCATGAATCCCTCCGAGGATCTCGACGGGCCGACAACTTTGGCGGCGAAGAGATTCTTTTCCGTGTCGGCGGCCTGTAACGCAGACTCCGCGCTTTCATAAACCGTAACGCAATTTTCCGGGAAACGGTTGCGGCTTTTGCCCGGGGCGTAGATCACCACGTAGTGCTCCTGCACCAGATCGCTCTGATCATCGCGGGTCGGTAATGGCATTAGACCTAATCCCTTGTGTCGGCGTATCTGTTAGTGGCTGCTTTTAGGCAACCCCATACTGCTCGCGGTAGGCGGCAATGGCATCGAGATGTTCCGCCATCGCCGGGTCGTCCTTGAGATAGGCCATCAGGTCAGCAAGAGTGATGATGCTCGCCACCTGGAGGCCGAAGTTCTGCTCCACTTCCTGAATGGCGGAGAGTTCACCCTTGCCCTTCTCCTGCCGATCCAGGGCGATCACCACACCGGCGGCCTGGGCACCGGCGGCGTCGATGATCTCCAGCGCTTCGCGGATCGCGGTACCGGCGGTGATCACGTCGTCGATGATCAGGATCTTGCCTGCCAGCGGTGCGCCGACGATGTTGCCACCCTCGCCATGGTCCTTCGCCTCTTTGCGGTTGAAGCAATAGGGGATGCTGCGCTGATGTTGGTCGTGCAGCGCCACCGCGGTGATCGCCGCCAGAGGGATACCCTTGTAGGCGGGGCCGAACAGGGTGTCGAAGTCGATGCCTGAGTCCTGGATCGCCGCGGCGTAGAAGCGACCCAGGCGGCTCAGGTGTGCGCCGGTATTGAACAGCCCGGCGTTGAAGAAGTAGGGGCTGATCCGCCCGGACTTGAGCGTGAAGCTGCCGAAACGCAGTACCTGGTTCTGGATGGCAAAGTCGATGAATTCGCGCTTGTAGTCCTGCATGGAAAGCTCCGTTCGGCTGAGTTTCAGGGATGCGCATTGTAGCAGCGATGCCCGGTGCCCGCACCGGGTTGGCCTGTTATGATGCAGCAACAATAATCGACCCGGGATCGCCATGCGTATCATCACCGCCAACCTGAACGGTATTCGTTCGGCGGCAAACAAGGGCTTCTTCGAGTGGTTCACGGCGCAGCAGGCCGACGTGCTCTGCGTGCAGGAGACCAAGGCGCAGGAGCATCAGCTCGAAGCGGAGAAACACTATCCCGCGGGTTACCACGCCTATTTTTGCGACGCGGAGAAGAAGGGCTACTCCGGGGTGGCGATCTACAGTCGGCGCGAGCCGGACAAGGTGACCATCGGCCTGGGCGAGGGTTTTGAGGACATGGACGCGGAGGGACGTTTCATTCAGGCCGACTTTGATACCAAAGGGGGCAAACTCTCGGTGATTTCGCTTTACCTTCCTTCTGGTACCTCCAGCGATGAACGGCAGCAGGTGAAGTTCAGCTTTATGGATCGCTTCGAGGAACGGCTGAAGAAGATGCGGCGACAGAAGCGCGAGTTCATCATCTGCGGCGACTGGAACATCGTGCATAAAGAGATCGACATCAAGAATTTCAAATCGAACCAGAAGAACTCCGGCTGTCTGCCGGAGGAGCGGGCCTGGTTGGACAAGCTGTTCGGCCCGATGGGGTACGTCGATGCCTTCCGCGTGGTCGATTCACAACCGGATCGTTACACCTGGTGGTCTAACCGCGGCAACGCACGGGCCAATAACGTCGGTTGGCGTATCGATTATCAGGTGATCACGCCCGGCCTGCGCGATGTGGTGAAGCGGGTGGCGATCTACCGGGAGAAGTTCTTCTCCGATCACGCACCGTTGACCATCGACTACGAAGGGTTGTAGCCGATGCGTAACGCTACCCGGGCATTCCTCCATCACGTTCTTAACTGGCGCATGTTGGTGGCATTTTTCATGGGCTTTGCCAGCGGCATGCCGCTGTTGTTGACAGGTTCCGTATTGCAGGCGTGGATGACCAGGGAGGGTGTCGATCTCTCCACCATCGGTCTGTTTGCCCTGGTTGGTCTGCCGTACACACTCAAATTCCTCTGGGCACCACTGCTGGATCGTTTCACCCTGCCGTGGCTGGGACGCCGTCGCGGTTGGTTGCTATTAATGCAGTGTGCACTGGCGCTATCGATCGCCTGGTTGGGCTTAAGTAACCCGGCGCAGCATATCTGGATGCTGGCCATCGCCGCGTTTCTGGTGACCTTTTTCTCTGCCTCCCAGGACATCGTTATCGACGCCTATCGTCGCGAGGATCTGACTGATGAGGAGTTGGGATTCGGTTCATCGCTCTATGTGAATGGTTACCGTCTCGGCATGTTGCTGGCGGGGAGTGGTGGTTTGATCCTGGCCGATTTCATTCCCTTCCGTACGGTTTACCTGTTATTGGCGGCGACGATGGTAGTGGGCATTATCACCACTCTGTTAGCTCGGGAGCCGAAAGTGGCCGAAGGTTCACCGCGTACCCTGAAAGAGGCGGTGGTAGAACCCTTCGTCGAGTTTTTCTCCCGTCGGGGAGCGTGGTTATTCCTTGGGTTTATTCTGTTCTACAAAATTGGTGATGCCATGGCCCAGGCGATGACCACACCGTTCTATCTGTCACTCGGATTTTCCACCAGTGAGATCGGTGCCATCGCCAAGCTGTTCGGTTTCTGGGCGACGATTATCGGTGGTCTGCTCGGCGGGCTCTGGATCATACGAGTGGGGATCAATCGCGCCCTGTGGGTCTTTGGTGTGTTGCAGGGTCTCTCCGCCGCTGCTTTTGCCGTACTGGTCTGGACCGGGCATGACCTGATCTGGCTGGCGGCCGTGATCGCATTCGAGAACCTATCCGGCGGTATGGGTACGGCGGCCTATGTGGCCTTCATGGCCAGCCTGACCAACAAACGCTTTACTGCAACCCAGTACGCACTGCTTTCCAGTCTGATGGGCATCCCGCGTGTAATGGCGGCAGCCCCCACCGGTTTCATGGCGGAGCAGATGGGCTGGGCCGCTTTCTTCATTAGCTGTGGACTGATGGCGATACCCGGCCTGCTGCTGTTGCAGCGTTTTGCGCCGTGGCGTAGTCTGCAACCGGCGACAAATTCAGCGTAGGGATAAAAATGATCGAAGTAACTTACTTTGCGGCATTTCTGGTCGGTCTGCTTGGCGGCGTGCACTGTGTAGGTATGTGCGGCGGTATCGTCGGTGCCCTCAGTTTCGGTTTGCCGGAACAGACCCGCGGTCGCTTCTCTGCGTTGTTGCCCTACCTGATTAACTACAATCTGGGCCGACTCTTCAGTTACACCGTTGCCGGTACCTTGCTGGGTGGTGTCGGTGCCCTGGCTGCCAATCTGGTGGCGCTGCATCAGGCGCAGTCGGTGTTACAGATCATCGCCGGTCTGTTCATGATCGCTATGGGTCTGTACCTGGGTGGCTGGTGGTTCGGTATGAACCGCCTGGAGAAGCTGGGCGGCAAGCTGTGGCGTTACATTGAACCGGTTGGTCGTCGCCTGTTGCCGGTGCAGAAACCGTCCCAGGCGCTGGTGATGGGGATTGTCTGGGGCTGGCTGCCCTGTGGTCTGGTCTACAGTGCCCTGATCTGGGCGATCTCGGCGGGCAGTGCACTGAAGGGCGGCCTGCTGCTGTTGAGCTTTGGTTTGGGGACCTTACCGAATCTGCTGGCGATGGGGATCTTCGCCGGCAAGCTGACCGCAATGCTACGTCGCCCCGGCGTAATGCATCTGGCCGGGACGCTGGTGATCTTGATCGGGCTGTTTACGATTGCCCGCCCCTATCTCACTTAACGAAGAACTGCTGCGAGAAATTCAGCGGGAAACTGCTCTTCTCCCCCCGCGGTGCTACCGAAATATCGAAGGTGAGCTTCTGCCCGTCTGTGATGGGTAGCTCAGCCAGGTAGTAGACTACCGGGCCTTCGGTGACCTCCTTCATCTTCAACTTCGTTACGCTGCTGTAGATATCACTGGCCTTGCCCTTTACCTTGGCGTGTACCGGGTCGTAGCTTCCTGATGAACTCTTTTTCTGTACTGTAATGTTGACTACTGCCTCGTAGCTGCTGCGGCTGAGGCCGTGTGTTTTGGCAACTTCAGGGGCAAGCATGTCGGAGTTGAAGGCGTTGTAGTGGACTCGGTAGTCACCGAAATCCTGATACTGTTCGGCCTGTAGCGGAAGGCTTGCCAGGAGTAGGGTTAGCGGGAGTAACAGGCTGCGGTATGACATGACACCCTCCTTTGTTTTTGATTGTCTAGAGACTATAGCCCAGAAACACTGTCAGGCTGGGCCTGTAGTACGGGTATGGGGGCGGAAGAGGCGAATATCAGCCGTGCTGGAAGCGATAGAGGGCGATCTCACCGAGTAGATTGGGAAGCAGGCGCATGCCGATACTGCTGCGGTGTGCGGTGTCGACCACACTGCGCTGCAGCACCTGAATATCCAGGTAGCGGCAGAGCTGCTCAAAGTCCTTCAGGGTGCAGAGGTGGATGTTGGGGGTGTCGTACCACTGGTTCGGCAGGGCGCGTGAGATGGGCATATGGCCGCCCAGAGCGATCTGGGCACGGCTCTTCCAGTGACCGAAGTTGGGGAAGGTAACGATGCCCTCACGACCGACCCGCAGCATCTCGCTGAGCAGGCGTGAGGGGTAGTACATCGCCTGCAGGGTCTGGGTCATCACGACGTAGTCGAAGGAGTTGTCGTCGAAGTAGTCGCTCAGTCCCGCATCCAGATCGCTCTGGATCACGTTCACACCGCGGCCAACACAGGCGACGATGTTGTCCGGGTCGATCTCCAGGCCATAGCCGTCCACGTCCCGTTCCCGTTTCAGGTACTCCAGCAGGGTGCCGTCACCGCAGCCGAGGTCAAGTACCCGGCTGCCCGGCTCGATCCATTCGCTGATAATTGCCAGATCGGGGCGTAGCTGTTTCATGCGCTGCACTCCGTGGCGACCCGCTCCATGTAGGAACGGAAGACATCAAAGTAGTGCGGGATCGGGATGAGGAAGGCGTCGTGACCGTGGTGTGCCTCTACCTCGGCATAGCTGACAGTTTTATCACCATCGAGCAGTGCCTTGACGATCTCGCGTGAGCGTTCCGGCGAGAAGCGCCAGTCGCTGGTGAAGGAGACGATCAGGAATTTGGCCGTGACATTCGCCAGTGCCGCGGAGAGGTCGCCACCATGCTCCACCGCCGGGTCGTAGTAATCCAGTGCCTTGGTCATCAACAGGTAGGTGTTGGCATCGAAGCGATCGACAAAGCTCTCACCCTGATAGCGCAGGTAACTCTCCACCTGGAACTCCACGTCAAAGCCGAAGCTGATCTTGCCTTCGCGCAGTTCACGGCCAAATTTCTTACGCATGGCGTCATCGGAGAGGTAGGTGATATGCCCCAGCATACGGGCGATCTTCAACCCCTGTGCCGGTACTGTGTTGTGTTCGTAGTAGTGACCCGCATGAAAGTCCGGGTCGGAACGTAGCGCCTGGCGTACCACCTCATTGAAGGCGATGTTCTGCGCGGTGAGGTTGGGCGCAGCGGCAATCACCACCGCGTGACGCAGCCTGTCGGGATAGTCGATGGCCCACTGCAGCACCTGCATGCCGCCAAGAGAGCCGCCGATCACCGCGGCCCACTGTTGAATACCCAGGTTGTCGGCGAGGCGCGCCTGACTGTTGACCCAGTCACGTACGGTGACGATAGGGAAGTCTGGTCCCCACTGTTTGCCGGTTTCAGGATTGATAGCATTCGGCCCACTGGAGCCGCGGCAGCCGCCCAGGTTATTCAGTGAAACAACAAAGAAGCGATTGGTGTCGATGGGCTTGCCGGGGCCAATAGCCGAATCCCACCAGCCGGGCTTCTCCTCTTCCATGCTGTGGTAACCGGCGGCATGGTGGTCGCCGGAGAGGGCATGGCAGATAAGAACGGCGTTGTTCTTCGCCGCATTAAGTTCGCCGTAGGTCTCGACGATCAGATCGTACCGCGTCAGCACCTGTCCGCAATCGAGATTGAGCGGGGTGTCGAAGTGAAAGGTCTGGCTGGTGACCAGGCCGACAGAATCGGCCGGGATAGATTCAGGCATTGACGTTGCTTTGGCTCGGGCTGAGGATGTGAAGCAGTCTAAACAGCGAGATTTCCTGACGCAAGATCAGCTTGCCTTGGCACGCGGGGCAGCAGTGGTGGCATCGACATCCAGCGGGCGGTTGATCACCTTGAGAATACCGTTGAGCTCGTCGTATTGCTGCTTCAGCACGCCTGCGTTTTTCTTCAGTTCGGCCATACGGCTCTCCAGGGTGTCGCGAGATTCGTTGATCCGTCGCAGGTTTTCCAGACGCTTGTCCATCTGCCCTTTGTGTTCCTTGATCTGACGCACCAGCGGCGACATCACCGCCTTGCTCCAGCTCTCTGCATCGCGGTGCGCTTTGAAGAAGACGTTGCGCGCATGGCTCACCAGGGAGATGAAGAATTTCTTGATTACGTAGTGCTGCTCGGTGAGTACGGTGACCGGGCTGTTACGGAACGCCTCTGCCTCCTGGTAGAGGCGGTCCATATCCTTCACATATTTGTCGATATCGTAGAGCACCGGCTCGATACCCTGCAGTCCGTGCTCGGACTGGAATTTGTGGTAGACCGTGGTGATCAGGCGGTTGAGCTGATCGGAGTAGGTGTCCACCTCTTTTAGCATGGCGCTGATGCCATCGAAGAAGGTTTTCATTCCGCCTTTCAGGCCATGGGTGGTCCAGGTGCCGGTCATCGATTCGCGGCTGCGTGAGACCAGTTTGTCCAGCTCGGTCAGGCTAAGCATGGCGAGCAATTTCTTGCTCTGTTCGGAGAGGATCTTCTTGTTGGCGTTAAAGCTCTCGACATTCTTGTGATAGGCCACCTGCTCTTCGCGGGTCTTCTGCATCAGATGTTCGATAACTTCGTTGTTTTTGCCGCTAAGGCCGTTCAACTCCTCAAGCTGGCTCTTGATCGACTGGAAGCGCGAGGCGAGCAGGTCACGGGAATCCTGGATCATGGCACCGACATCGGTCTTAACGTGATCACGTACGATGTCCTGCTGATAGGGCAGGATCTCGTTGGCGAGGATCGATTCCAGTTCAAGGATGTTGCTCCGCTTGAGCAGTTCCTGATCGTGGCGGATTTTGGCCAGCAGACCTTTCTGCGCCGAGACCGGATGGACCAGGCGGGCATCGATACCGAGGGTCTGGGCGGCGCGCTTGCACTGTTCAGTGATGGTGCGGTTGATGTCTTCGTTGCTCTTGAGATCATCCCACAGGGTGTCGATCTTGTTGAGGATGACCACGGTGCCCTTTTCGCGGCCACTGCGTAGCGGCTTGACGTTATGCACCCACATATCCAGATCGGATTTGGTGACACCGGTATCAGCGGACATGACGAACATTACCGCCTGGGCATTGGGTAGCATGTTGAGGGTCAGTTCCGGTTCACTACCGAGAGCATTAAGTCCGGGGGTGTCGAGGATCACCAGCCCCTGCTTGAGCAGAGGGTGGGGGAAGCTGATCAGGGCATGGCGCCAGAGTGGTACATCGACCTGGTCCGGCGGTGAGCCGTCCGGTTTGTTGAGATGGGTATCCGCCTCGGAATAGAGCCCCAGCTTCAGCGCCTCATCACGGCTGACCCGCTTGGTTTTGACGATCTCGCGGAACGCCTCGGCCATGTTGTCGGCGTTGTTCAGGTCGAGGTCGATGTGGCTCCAGTGGATCGGTTCATCGCGATACTCGGCAACGCTGATATCTTTCAGTCGGGTTTCAATGGGCAACAGGCGGATGTAGGCTTGCTCGTGGTCCGAGTCGTAGAACAGTTCAGTGGGACACATGGTGGTACGCCCAGCCTCGGAGGGGAGCAGGCGGCGGTCATACTCGGAGAAAAAGATGGCGTTGATCAGTTCGGTCTTACCGCGGGCAAATTCGGCGACAAAGGCGATGGTCAACTTATCGGAACGCAGCGCAGAGATACTCTCGAAAATGCGCAGTTCATCCTCAGGGCTACCCATCTCAGTGGAGGTTAGCCATTGCTGGTAATCGTTGATGCCGGCGATGAGATCGTGCTTCCACTCACCATAGGCGTGCATCTGTTCGGTAAAGCGCTTGTTTACCATTGAATTGCTTACTCCGCTTATATTCTTTGTATACCCCGATTGCGGGTTATTTCACATTTACCCTGACGCATCCACTTTTGCTGTCCGTTTTGTGAAAGAGCGCAAATTGCGCACTATCGACTCCCCCTTTGGAATGCGCGGGCGAATAGAAGGATGATAGCACGGCTTTTCCCGTCAGGGTCACTCTCTGGGGGCGATCTGAGCCGCATCGGGAAGCTGTTTGGGTGCCTCGATGGCGAAGCGCTTGTTACGTCCGAAGTCTCCCTTGAGCAGGGTGACCTGGCCTTTGGGAACAGCGAAGGCTTTGGCGAGAAACTTGATCAGGTGCTGGTTGGCCTTGCCGTCAACGGGTGGCGCAGTAATGCGTACCTTGAGGCTGTCGTCACCATGGGGGCCAACAATCTCGTCACTACTGGCACGTGGTTGGACCCGCAGGGTGAGGAGCAGGGTCTCCCCCTGCCAGGTGTACCAGCTCGCCATTATCCGCCGAGTATCAATCCGACCAGCAGCATCTTAGCCACCTGCAGTGCCAGCAGCACTAACATCGGCGAGAGATCGAGTCCGGAGATGGGTGGTAGCAGGCGTCGCGCAGGGCGTAGCACTGGCTCGGTCAGGGTGTAGAGCAGCATCAATGCCGGATTGTAGTTGCCGGGGCTGAGCCAGCTGCTGATCACCTGAATGATGATGGCAATCAGATAGAGTCCGATAGCGAGGGTGATCAGATCCAGCAGGGAGGTTATAAGCAGACTGGGGAGGCCCAGGATCTGTCCATCCAGCAGACCGGGAATATCGTAGGGGGCGATGTGTGCACCAACCAGTGCCACCTGCACCACGGTGATCAGGTAGGCGAGCAGCAGGCAGGCGATATCGAGACCACCCCAGCCGGGGATGATGCGACGCAGGGGACGCAGCAACGGACTGGTCACCTTGACGATGAATTGCGACAGTGGGTTATAGAAGTCCGCCCGGGCCCATTGCAGCAGGAAGCGCAGCAGGATCAGCGCGATATAGAGCTGAAACAGGGTGGAGAGGAGAAAATCCGCGATCTGCAACAGGGTGTGCATCGGTTACTGCCCCCCCAACTGGTCTGCCAGTTCCACCGCACGATCCCGTGCCCCACTAAGTGCTTCGTCGAACAGCTCGCGAATGCCGCCCTGTTCGAGGATAGCGATGGCCCGTTCTGTGGTGCCACCGGGTGAGGTGACTCGGCGACGCAATTCTGCCGGGTCATCCGCACTCTCCAGTGCCATCCTGGCGGCACCGAAGGCGGTCTGTAGCGCCAGCAGACGGGCGCTCTGTTCCGGCAGTCCCAGTGCTGTGCCGCTCTGTTGCAACATCTCAATGAGCAGGAAGAAATAGGCCGGGCCACTACCGGAGAGGGCGGTGACCGCATCAAGCTCGGTTTCGTTATCCACCCACAGGGTCAACCCCACTGCGCGCATGATCCCTTCGGCCAGTTCGTGTTGAGCCTTGGAGACTTGCGGGTTGGCATACAGGGCAGTGGCACCGCTTTTTAACAGTGACGGGGTGTTGGGCATGCTGCGGACAATGGCGCAGTTTTCGCCAAGCCAGCGATCGATATCGATAGCACGTATCCCCGCGGCGATGGAGAGGAACAGGGGGGTGCTCTCCTGTGTGGCGTCGGCAATGCCGGTGCATACCTGGTGCATGACCTGGGGCTTGACCGCCAGTACCACCACATCTACCGAGGAGGCCAGTTCGGTGTTGTCGCCAGTGGTGGCTACACCAAACTGGGCAGTCAACTCATCACGCCGCTGTGGGGTGGGGTCTGAGACCATGATGTTTTCGGCGGCGAAACCGTCACTGATCAGACCACCGATAAGACTGGCGGCCATATTTCCGCCACCAATGAATCCGATTTTGCTCTTTTTCATAAATTCTGCCTGTTTAAAACGGGAAGAGTGTGTTGTGGCTAACAGATCACAAGATACCGTATCGACCAGAATAGTGCATCGTTGACTATGTACGTTTAGGGCGCGGACCAAACAGTGCGGTACCAATACGTACCATGGTTGCCCCCTCCGCGACCGCCGCCTCCAGGTCGTCGGACATGCCCATCGACAGGGTGTCGAGTTGCAGTCCCTCACGGTTGAGTTGTTGTAGCGCCTCGCGTAGCTGGCGCAATGGCCGACGCTGCGCCTCGAAGTCGTCGGCCGGAGCGGGAATGGCCATCAGGCCGCGCAGTCGCAGGCGTGGAAGTCTGGAGACCTGATGGGCCAGCTCAGGGAGGTCGGTGAAACAGACACCTGATTTGCTCTCCTCGTCACTGACATTGACCTGCAGACAGATATTGAGTGGTGCCAATTCCGCCGGACGCTGGTCATTGAGGCGCTGGGCCAGCTTGAGTCGGTCGATGCTGTGGACCCAGGCGAAGTTTTCCGCCACTGGCCGGGTTTTGTTGGATTGCAGTGGGCCGATGAAATGCCATTCCAGGTCGAGATCCTGCAGCGCGGTGATCTTGTTGAGCGCCTCCTGCAAGTAGTTTTCGCCGAAACGGCGCTGCCCCAGTGCTGCCAGGGCGCGTAATTCGTCGCTGTTGCGGGTCTTGCTCACTGCCAGCAGGGTGACCTGATCCGGTTCGCGGCCCGCATCACGGCAGGCATTCTCGATGCGTTGCCGGATCGCTTGCAGGCGCTCAGTGGGTGAAAGGAAGTTGTCTGTCATGGCGGTACGTTATACTTTAGGCTGATAAGTTTGCGAACAATCAAAAATAATGTGTTGAGGCCATTGTAATGGATATTACCGAATTGCTTGCCTTTGCCGTCAAGAACGGCGCTTCCGACCTGCACCTCTCTTCTGGCTTGCCGCCGATGATCCGGGTGGATGGTGACGTACGGCGTATCAATGTGCCGCCGATGGCGCATAAAGATGTTCACCGTCTGGTCTACGACATTATGAATGACAAGCAGCGCAAGGACTTCGAGGAGTATCTGGAGACCGACTTCTCCTTTGAAATCAAGGGCCTTTCCCGCTTCCGTGTCAACGCATTCAATCATAATCGTGGTGCCGGTGCGGTATTCCGTGCCATCCCCAGCAAGATCCTCACCCTGGAAGATCTCAACTGTCCGGCGATCTTCAAGGAGATTTCTGACAGTCCCCGTGGCCTCGCGCTGGTGACAGGTCCGACCGGTTCCGGTAAATCGACCACCCTGGCGGCGATGATCGACTACGTCAACGAACGCCATCACGGCCACATCCTGACCCTGGAAGACCCCATCGAATTCGTTCACGAATCGAAGAAATGCCTGGTCAACCAGCGTGAGATCCACCGTGACACTCTTGGTTTTAACGAGGCGCTGCGTTCCGCCCTGCGTGAGGACCCGGACGTGATCCTGGTGGGTGAGATGCGCGACCTGGAGACCATTCGTCTGGCGCTGGAAGCGGCCGAGACCGGTCACATGGTATTCGGTACCCTGCACACCAGTTCCGCGGCCAAGACCATCGACCGTATCATCGACGTCTTCCCCGCGGCGGAAAAAGATATGGTGCGTTCCATGCTTTCCGAATCATTGCGTGCGGTTATATGTCAGACCCTGATGAAAAAGGTCGGTGGTGGACGGATCGCGGCGCACGAGATCATGATCGGTATCCCGGCGATCCGTAACCTGATCCGTGAGAATAAAGTGGCGCAAATGTATTCGGCGATTCAGACCGGTTCCCAGTACGGTATGCAGACCCTTGACCAGAATCTCAAGACCCTGGTGGACAAGGGGCTGGTTAGCAAACAGGAAGCGCGCTCCAAGGCCGCAAACAAAGACAGTATCTAGTTTCCCAGTGAGGATGAACGATGGACTTTGATCAACTGCTCAAACTGATGGTGCATAAAAACGCCTCGGACCTGTTCATCACCGCCGGCGTGCCGCCAAGCATGAAGGTCAATGGCCTGATTAGCCCGGTTGCCAAGGGGAGCCTTACCCCGGACCAGGCGCGACAGATTGTCTACAGCATCATGACCGATGAACAGAGGGCCGACTTCGATTATTCCCACGAATGCAATTTTGCCCTGAGTCGTTCCGGTATCGGTCGTTTCCGCGTCAATGTGTTCCAGCAGCGCAACCAGATCGGTATGGTGCTGCGTAAGATCGAAGTGCACATCCCGACCTTCGCCGATCTGAAATTGCCGGATACCCTTAAGGAACTGGCGATGACCAAGCGTGGCATCATTCTTTTCGTCGGTGGTACCGGTACCGGTAAATCGACCTCGCTGGCTTCGATGGTCGACTACCGCAACAGCAATAGCCAGGGTCATATCATCACCATCGAAGATCCGATTGAATATGTGCACCAGCACAAGGGTTGTATCGTCACCCAGCGTGAGGTGGGAATCGACACCAATACCTTTGAAGATGCCCTGGTCAACACCCTGCGTCAGGCACCTGATGTGATTCTTATCGGTGAGATCCGTCATCGCGAGACCATGGAGCACGCCATTGCCTTCGCCGAGACCGGTCACCTCTGTCTGGCGACCCTGCACGCCAACAACTCCAACCAGGCGATGGACCGGATTATCAACTTTTTCCCTGAGGATCGTCGCTCGCAACTGTTGATGGATCTGTCACTCAACCTTAAGGCGGTGGTCTCCCAGCGCCTGATCCCTACCGCCGACGGTCAGAGCCGTCACGTTGCGGTGGAGGTGATGATCAATACGCCGCTGATGTCCGATCTGATTCTCAAGGGCGAAATCCACGAAATGCGGGATCTGATGAAAAAATCTGGCGAACTCGGGATGAAGACCTTCGATCAGGCCCTCTACGAACTTTATCGAGAAGGGATCATTACCGAAGAAGAAGCACTGCGTAATGCCGACTCGCACAACGAAGTGCGCCTGATGATCAAGCTGCAGGATCAGGAGGGGCATCCGGAGGATCTGGGTGCTTCGCTACAGGGTTTGACCCTGGAGGGTGGCGATGACCCACGGCTGCTACGCTAGAAAAGAAGGTATCAGGTATCAGGTAACAGGTAACAGGTAACAGGTAACAGGAGACCCCTTATTCTGACGATGTTACCTGTTACCTAAAAGACCGTCTTTGCATCGAAAACAGGCCCATCAACACAAACCCGCTTCATCGCAGGCCCGTTGTCAGTTTGTACCTCCACTACACAACCGGCACAACCACCGACACCGCAGGCCATAAACTCCTCGAGTGAGACCTGGCAGGGCAGGTGGTACTCCGCCGCCAGTTTGGCCACCGCCGCCAGCATCGGATGCGGGCCGCAGCTGAATACTTCCACTTCACCACGTTGTTCATCGCTCAATGTGTCAAGCCAGCGTCGCGCCAGGTCGGTGACGTAACCTTCAAAGCACCCCGCATAACCCTGCAGACTGGCAAGGCGTGAGGCGATCCCCCAATCCTCCAGCAATGGCATCGAGGCAATCACTTCATCAGGCACCCCTGCCACCATGATCTTCGACGGTGCCGCCTGGAACGGAAACGGCACCTCGGAACCGAGGATCACCAGCGGTGAATAGGCCCCGGAAATTTCACGCAGGCGATCCGCAAGAAAGACCATCGGGGGCATGCCTACACCGCCACCGATCAACAGCGGGCGAGAGCGTGCCATGTGAGGGGTGAAAGGATTACCGATGGGGCCGATGAGATCGATCTTTTCACCAACGCTTCTTTTCGTCAGTAACGCCGTGCCTTCACCGAAGACCTTGTACAGCAGGTCAATGGTGCCGCTTTTGTTATCGGCACGCATGATGGAAATGGGGCGGCGTAGTGGTCGTTGTGCATTCACCTGTAGGTGGACAAAGCTGCCCGGTTCGGCCTTTGCGGCTACCTCAGGCGCGTGCAGGCGCAGGAAGTGCTGAGCACCGTCGTAATGATCGTGTTGCAGGATTTTGGCCTGTTCGACAAACAGGGTATCGCGATGTGGCTTGTTCATTTGCTGCCTGTGTGAATGCTGAGTAGAGGGCAATTACTCTGTACGAAAAACGGTGTGTCCAGCAAGCAGGGTGCGTACTACACGCCCCTTCAGTTCCCAGCCGAGGAACGGGGTGTTCTTGCCTGCGGAACGGAGGGTTTCTTCGCTGACGGTCCAGTAGTGTTGCGGGTCGAAGATGCAGATGTCGGCAACGGCACCCTCACCCAGTTGTCCGCGTTCAATACCGAGGATTCTGGCCGGTTCGCTGGTGAGGCGGGCGATGGCATCACTCAATCCCAGTAGCCCCTCATCCACCAGTCGCAGGGTCAGCGGCAACAGGGTCTCCAGGGCGCTGACTCCCGGTTCGGAGGCGGCGAAGGGTGCCAGCTTGGCGTCGCGATCGTGGGGTTGGTGGTCGGAGCAGACCGCGCTGATCACGCCGTCGCGCAGGGCGCTGCGCAGCCCATCGCGGTCGCGCTGACTGCGTAGCGGCGGGCGCACGTGACAAAGGCTGTTGAAGTCGCTGACATCCATCTCGGTGAGATAGAGCTGGTGGGCGCTTACGTCGGCGCTGACCGATAGCCCCCTGGCTTTGGCAGCGGCAATCATCTCCACAGCGCGGACGCTGGAGAGTTGGCCGAAGTGGGCGCGCACCCCGGTCTGTTCGATCAGCATCAGGTCGCGGCCGATGGCGATCACCTCGGCGCAGTCGGGGATACCGGGTAGACCGAGACGGGTGCTGACCGGGCCTTCGTGGACACAGCCGTCGGCACCGAGCCACGGGTCTTCGGCGTTGATGAAGACGGTCAGCCCGAGGGTGGCAGCGTATTCCAGGGCACGGCGCTGTACCCGGGTGGAGGTGATGGCGTGGCGGGCATTGCCCATGACCACACAACCGGCGTTTTGCAGCGCCTGCATCGAGGCTAGTTGCTCTCCCGCCAGACTCTGGGTCAGGGCGCCGACAGGTAGCACGTTGGCCTTGCCTACCGCCGCTGCGCGGTGACATATCTGCTCCGCCACCGCTGGATTGTCGATCACCGGTTTGGTGTCGGGTGGGCAGCAGAGGGTGGTGATGCCACCTGCGGCTGCGGCCGCGGTCTCGGAGGCGATGGTGCCCTTGTGCTTTTCCCCCGGCTCGCGCAAGCGCGCCTGCAGGTCGACTAGGCCAGGGCAGACGATCATCCCTTTGGCATCGATGACCTCGTCTTCGGTGAAGCCCTTGGGTTTCTTGCCGATGGCAGCGATGCAGCCGTTTTCGATGTAGAGGTCTGCGCTTTCATCGCGCTGGTTGGCCGAGTCGATGAGGCGTCCGCCGCGGATCACGATGCCCATTTATTGTTCCTCCCCGGCATTTTCCGGCGTGCGCCCCAGCACCATACTCATCACCGCCATACGTACCGCGAGGCCGTTGCTCACCTGTTCCAGGATCACCGACTGCGGGCCGTCGGCCACGCTGGAGGCGATCTCCACGCCGCGGTTGATCGGACCCGGGTGCATGACGATGGCATCGGGAGCCGCCAGCGCCAGCTTCTCCTCGGTGAGGCCGTAGCGCTGGAAGTATTCGTTTTCGCTGGGCAGCAGTGCCCCCTGCATCCGCTCCTTCTGCAGTCGCAGCATGATCACCACGTCGACCCCCGCCAGCCCCTGCTCCATATCGTGGAAGATGTGCGCGCCCATGTTGCCGAAGGCGGCAGGGATCAGCGTCTTGGGGCCGATAACGCGCAACTCGCCGACACCAAGGGTGTTGAGGGCATGGATCTCGGAGCGGGCGACCCGCGAGTGGAGGATGTCGCCGACGATGGCCACCTTGAGGTTGTGAAACTCCCCCTTGTGGCGGCGAATGGTGAACATGTCGAGCATCGCCTGAGTCGGGTGGGCGTGGCGACCGTCGCCGGCGTTAATCACGCTGACATGGGGGGCCACATGCTTTGCAATGAAGTGCGCCGCGCCGCTCTCGTTGTGGCGTACCACGAACATGTCGCAGTGCATCGCCTCCAGGTTGTGCAGCATGTCGAGCAGGCTCTCCCCTTTGCTGGTGGAGGAGGTGGCGATGTTGATGCTCTGCACGTCGGCGGAGAGACGGCTTGCCGCCAGCTCGAAGGTGGTGCGGGTGCGGGTGCTGGTTTCGAAAAAGAGGTTAATGATGGTCTTGCCACGTAGTAGCGGGACCTTTTTGACACTCTTGCCGCCAACGGTGGCGAAGGATTCGGCGAGGTCGAGAATGTCGGTTAAATGGGTTTTTTTCAGTCCCTCAATGGTGAGGAAGTGTTTCAGGTTGCCGTTGCTGTCCAGTTGCGGGTTAGTCATGGCCTTCCTGTAGGCTGAGGCTCAGGGGTTGTGGTCCGGTAAGTTTAATCTGTTCGTGCGCGCCAAGCGAGAGCCGGATACCAGTGACATCGGCCTGGATCGGTAGTTCCCGTCCGCTGCGGTCGACCAGTGCCACCAGGATTATCCTCGCCGGACGGCCATAGTCGAAGATTTCGTTGAGCGCGGCGCGGATGGTGCGGCCGGTTTGCAGCACGTCGTCCACCAGAATGATGGTGCGTTCCTCCACCTCGAAGGGGAGATGAGAGGGTTTCACCTGGGGGTGCATACCGATACGCGAAAAGTCGTCACGATAGAAACCGATGTCGAGGCTGCCAAGTGGCTCTTTGATCCCGAGGCGTTGATGCAGGGCTTCTGCTATCCAGGCACCGCCGGTGTGGATGCCGATCATGCAGGGATCACTGATCCCGTCCTGCTTCAGCAGGGCAGTAAGCTGCTGCGCCATCTCATCGATGAGCGCGTTGATGTCTGTCGGTATGTCGTGACTCATGGATTGTTGTCCGCCTGTTGCGCCAACCAGCTTTCCAGAATGATTTGCGCCGCCAGTTTATCCACCTCTTCCCTGCTGAACCGTCCCCTCTCACCGAGGATGCGCTCCGCTTCCACGGAACTGAGTCGTTCATCGATGGTAAATACGGGCAGATTGTACCTGCCCGCCAGGCGATTACCAAAGCGGCGCGCCAGGTGGGTGGTTTCGTGTTCGCTGCCGTCGAGGTTGAATGGCAGGCCGACCACCAGTGCATCGGGTTGCCACTCTTTAATTAGACGGGTGATGCCGTCCCAGTCCGGTCCACCGTCGCGGCTTTGCAGGGTCTCCTGCGCCGTGGCGGTGGCCGTCAGTTCCTGACCGACGGCGACGCCGATGCGTTTGGTGCCGAAGTCGAAGCCGAGCAAAACTCTGGGTTTGCTCACGCGTGACCGACGTCGCTGGAGAGAAGATTGAGGTCTACCCCCAACAGGCGTGCTGCCGCTTCCCAGCGCTGTTCCAGTGGTAATTCAAACAGGATGTTCATGTCCGCCGGGCCGCTGAGCCAGGCGTTCTCGGCCATCTCCTCTTCCAGTTGCCCGGCGCCCCAGCCGGCATAACCAAGGGCGATGAGGTAGCGGGAGGGGCCTTCGTTGTGGCCGATGGCGGTGAGGATATCGCGGGAGGTGCTGAGGGCGATGTCATCGTTGATCTGCATGCTCGATTCCCAGGCACCGACCGGGGTATGAATGACGAAGCCGTGGCTGGGTTGTACCGGCCCACCCTCGTTGACCAGTACCGAAGTGTCGAGTGCCTTGCTTGGCTCGACCTCCATCTGGTGCAACACCTCGGACAGGGGGACATCCAGTGGCCGATTGATGACGATGCCCATGGCGCCCTCTTCGTTGTGTTCACAGATGTAGGTGACCGTGTGACTGAAGTGCGGATCGGCCAGGGCAGGCATGGCAATCAGGAAATGGTTTCGCAGGCTGGTGCTTTCGCTCATGGGGTGCAGTATGGGCAGCGCTCCTGCCGCTGGCAAGTGCGGCGTGTCGCCGTCTTCAGTTGCGACTCTGCTGGAAGTTATCGTTCTGGAACTGCCAGACGCGGACGATGCGCAGAATGTCGGTCTCTTTGCGCAACTCGGGTGGGAATTCGCTGAACGGCGAGGCCATTTTGACGATGCGAATGGCGCCATCGTCGAGTACCCCGTGGCCGGAGGATTCCAGCACTTCGATCTTTTGCACGCTGCCATCGGCCTTCAATTCCACACTCAGGGTAAGGTGGCCGTTGAGACTGCGCCGCTTGGCCTCATCGGGATAGTTGAGGTTACCGATGCGCTCCACCTTTTGTCGCCAGGCGTCCATGTAGGCGGCGTAACGGTACTCCTTGGTGGCCGCGGTGAGGGTCTTGACCCGTTTGCGCTGGGCGTAGGTCTGCTTACGCTGTTCAATGTTGGCGCTGATGCGGGCGATGGCACGACTGTGCATCAGCAGGTCGGCTTCTACCGGGGTATCCGGCACCTCCTGCTGTGGTGAATCCTTGGGCTGCGGCAGTTTGTCGCGGCTCTCCATACTGGTGGTCATCACCGTGGTGTCATTCAGTTCCGGTTGTGCCTCGGGGGCGGCGAGGGGAATGCTCTGCTGCGCGTCACCGCGATCGTTATTGGGTCGTGGGTTATAGGCGGGGCTGGAGGGGAGCAGCTTCTCATCCACCTCACCACCGCCTGTCTGATTGGCCTGGGCCAGATAGTCGGCCTCGTCAGGTTTATCCTTGTCGCTGCTGTGGACCAGGGTAATTTCCAGCGACAGCGGGATATCCTTGGCCCTGAAATCTTCCAGATCGAAGGTGACACCAAGGATGATCAGGGCGTGTAGCGCGGCGGCAAAGAATAGCGTCAGACCGAGACGGTCCGAAGCGGATACCTGGGTTGGAAGAACGCTGCCGCTCACTGTTGTCATTTATCCCTTAGTAAAAAGTGTGGCGATTATATCGGGGTTGAATTATTGCTGCACGTTACCGAGTCGACGTTTCAGCCCATCGCTGAGAAGGGTTTCGCCTTCGTCGCTAATGGCTAGTGCATGGTCAACCGGTATGACCCGTAGCAGCTCCTCAAGTTTCCCTCGTCCGCCATTGAGTAGTGCCTGGGCGTAGGCTGCGGCATCGGCGCCACTGCGGTGCAGCACACTGACGCTACGCAGGCCCGTGGAGGGATAACCGGTGAAGGGATCGAGATAGGGGTG
This sequence comes from Thiohalomonadaceae bacterium, assembly GCA_050287105.1. Classification (GTDB taxonomy): domain Bacteria; phylum Pseudomonadota; class Gammaproteobacteria; order Thiohalomonadales; family Thiohalomonadaceae; genus JAPHTQ01. The sequence goes on along the minus strand of JBNKBG010000007.1, from coordinate 13,410 downwards.
ATAGTTTTTCTCCCCCTCGCTGTAAGCGTGTTCGTCGCGCTCCAGGGTGATCAGTGTTTCGCCATCCTGCAATGGCAGGTCTTGCTCATTGGCCAGTTGTGCACTCCAGCCGCTACCGAGCACCGCGATCATGTTGCCGTTCACTATCTGCGCCTGGCTGACCCCCGCATCGCGCAGTCGTTGACGGGCCACATCCAGGGCGTAGCCCTTCGCCATGGGACCGAAATCGATGCGCACAGAGGGATTGCTGTTATCGATGCCGATCCCGTTGACCTCTACGTCCGCCATTTTCGGTTTGGTGGCGAGTAGCGCATGGATGGCCGCTGCCTGAGGGACCGGACCATCGGGGATTTCACTGTGAAAGCCCCATAGCTGTTGCAGTTCACCGAGGGCCGGTGCGTAATAACCATGGGTTTGTTGTTCAAGACGACCCGCCGCCGAAATCAGTGGTAACACCGACGGGTTGGCGGAGAATTTCGCCGTCATTTTGAGTAACTGGTTGGTGCGTCCCAGCGCCCCGGCGCTCCAGGGATGGGCAGCATCGGAGATGTAGTGCAGATCCGCGAAGATCTCCTCGCTCACCGCCTGGGCCTGCCCAGGTGAGATATTCCTGATCTCCAGTAGCAACGGCTGGTTGAAGGCGGTGCTGTGGCTAGCGAATGGGGTGTTGTCGCTGCATGCGACCAGTAGCAACAGTAGAAAAGGGATGAAGGCTCTAGGCATGGGCATGCAATCTCTTCTCAATGGCGTCCATTAACTGCCCACCAATGTCGAGGCCGTACTGTTTGTCCAGTTCACGGATACAGGTGGGGCTGGTGACGTTGATCTCGGTGAGGTAGTCGCCGATCACGTCGAGGCCGACGAAGAGCAGGCCCATTTCGCGCAGGGTGTCGGCGACCTGCTCGCAGATCCAGTAGTCCCGTTTACTCAATTCGACGCCTACTCCGCTACCGCCTGCGGCAAGGTTGCCGCGCAATTCGCCTTTAGCAGGGATACGTGCCAGGGCGTAAGGAACTGGTTCGCCGTCGACCAGCAGGATGCGCTTGTCCCCCGCACTGATTTCAGGAATGAAGCGCTGTGCCATGGTGTAGCGTTGACCATGATCGGTGAGGGTCTCGATGATCACACTGGTGTTGGGATCATTCGGTGTGGTCTTGAAGATCGACGCACCGCCCATCCCCTCCAGCGGTTTGAGAATGGTCTCGCCATGCTGCTGGATGAATTCGCGCAGTTGACCGGCATTGCGGGTGATCAGTGTGGGCGGGGTGCACTGGGGGAAGCGTGCGGTAAAGACCTTTTCATTGGCATCGCGCAGACTCTGCGGGCGGTTGACCACCAGTGTGCCCTGACGCTCTGCCTGTTCAAGAATGTAGGTGGCGTAGATGTACTCCATGTCGAAGGGCGGGTCCTTGCGCATCAGGATCACATCCAGCTCCTGCAGCTGACGGGATTGGCTATTTCCGAGCTGGTGCCAGCGCTGTGCATCCTCAAACACCTGTAACGGGCGCATGTTGGCGCGGGCGATCCCCTGCTCCAGATAGAGATCGGCCATCTCCATATAATGGAGTCTCCAGCCCCGCCTTGAGGCGGCCAGCAACATGGCAAAGGTGCTGTCCTTGTGGTATTTAATCGACCCGATGGGGTCCATTACTACGCCAATGTTAATCGTCATGGGCATTCCAGATAATGTGATACTGTTCTCAAATGCTGTGTTGGGTCGTCAACTGCGGTACTCTAGCAGTAATTGACATCGCTCAAGCCGTTAATGATCGTGGTACGACAGGATTTTATACAGAATAGTCCCTTAAATACCATGAGCTTATGGATTAAAGTTAAAGTTTGTGTTAAATATCGCTGGCAGTTCTATGCTAAGACGAGCGAAGAGATCTTAACCGTGGTTAAACGACAAGGGCGGGGATTACGTGACTAGTGACGCAGTAGCTGGCGTACAGGGCCTGAAGGTCATGGTGATTGACGACAGCAAGACCATCCGGCGGACCGCCGAAACCCTGTTGAAAAAAGAGGGTTGTGAGGTGATCACCGCCAATGACGGCTATGAAGCACTGGCAAAAATCGCTGACACCAAACCCGATATTATCTTTGTCGACATCATGATGCCGCGACTGGATGGCTACCAGACCTGCGCACTGATTAAGCACAACCAAAAATTCCGCAGTACCCCCGTTATTATGCTCTCGAGTAAGGATGGCCTGTTTGACCGGGCCAGGGGGCGTATTGTCGGTTCGGAGCAATATCTGACCAAACCCTTTACCAAGGAAGAGTTGCTGGATGCGATTCAGCAGCATACGCAACGCAATGCATCCTGAATGCATACGTACAATTGGAAGTGGGGCCCGGCGGCCCCTGACCGTATAACAGAGATTCGCAGGAGAACTTAACCATGGCGCAAATCTTGATTGTGGATGACTCGCCGACAGAGGTGCATATCCTCTCATCCATGCTGGAAAAGAGTGGGCATACCGTATTAACCGCAGCAAACGGTGAGGATGGCATTGCCCAGGCCAAGTCGGCCAAACCCGCACTGATACTGATGGATGTGGTGATGCCGGGAATGAATGGCTTTCAGGCAACCCGCCAACTGAGCAAGGATCCTGAAACTGCCGGGATCCCGATCATCATCGTTACCACCAAGGATCAGGAGACTGATCGGGTGTGGGGGCTGCGTCAGGGTGCCAAGGATTATGTGACCAAGCCTATCGATGAAGCAGTCCTGGCTGAGAAGATCAACGCGCTTCTCTAGTTGCGGAACTTGAATCGTGAGCACGGATAACAAACAACCGCCCATTTTGGTCCTCTACCAGCTGGATCAGCGCTGTAAGGCGTATGCGCATAGTCTGCCGCAGCAGTTGGAAGTCAAAAGTACCTGGGACGGGATCGGTTTCAGGCTGGGAGATTTCACTGTACTTGCCCCGATGGAGCAGGTGGATGAGATCCTGACGGTTAACGCTGTCAGTCGTATCCCGGGAGCCAAAGAGTGGGTCAGGGGGATTGCTAACGTGCGCGGCAATCTGTTGCCGATCCTCGACCTGCCGGGTTTTATTTTTGGCAAGGTGAGCAAGATGACCCGCAAGAGCCGGGTGCTGGTGATGCAGTATCAGGGTATTTCAGCTGGTCTCGTAGTGGATGAGGTGCTCGGTATGCGGCACTTCCTCGAGGACGAATTTAGCGAGAGTGTGGAAGAGCTGGACAAGAAGATCAGGCCGTTCTTGACGGGCTCTTTGCGTCAGCGAGGTGAAGTATGGGGCGTATTCGATATTCACCAGTTGGCGGAACGACCGGAATTTATGCAGGTAGCCGCCTGAGCAATTGTTGCCAGGTCAGGCTGTCGTCATTTTGGATATGTAGGGAATTGAGTTAGGAGACGAGAAGATGAAGTTACCGTTAGTCTCAGCGAAAAAGGCGCCGGGGAAGGGAGCCGCGATGGGTAAGGGAGCCGCAGCGAAAAATGAAGGCAGCCAGTGGCTAGGTGTCGTCATTTTCCTGCTGCTGGGTGCGGTGGTAATGATGGCCATCGTTTACTCCATGGTTGCCATTCAGGCGGGCTATGACAAAGAGTATCTTGGCCTGGTGGGTGAGCAGCGGGTACTTTCTCAGCGGATCTCGAAATTCGCAGGTCAGGCGAATCGCGGTCAACCGGTCACCTTCGACCAGTTGAAGAAATACCGTGATGAGTTCGACCACAACCTGCGACTGTTGCGTGCCGGTAACCCAGATACCGGGATGCCGCCTTCAGCCGACAATAATGTGCTGGATAAAGTCTCCGTCGTTAGCCGTCATTGGCAACGTTATAACGAAAACGTCACCGTAATCGTTAACGCTCGTGACGTTGTTATTACCCTGCGTGAGATTGTCCGCCTGATTAACGAAAACTCCCCTCAATTGCTCGCATTAACCGATGAAGTAGCGACTCGAATGGCGCAAAAAGGGGCCAAGGCCGATCAGGTCTACATTGCCAGCCGTCAGTTGATGCTCAGTCAGCGCATTATTAACAACGTAAACCGGGTACTTGAGGGTGGTGAAGGCGCGGTAACTTCCGCGGACCGTTTCGGTCGTGATGCGGCGCTTTATGGACGTGTGTTGCGCGGCTTCCTCAATGGTGACAAGACACTGAAGATCGACCGCGTGTATGACAAACAGGTGCTTGAGCGGATTGCCGAGGCGAGTGATCTGTTTGACATGATTGGTCGTCAGGTAAGTGGCATCCTTGAGCGCAGTCCGGAGATGTTCCAGGTATCCGAGGCGGTACAGAGTGTATTGAATGATTCCGATGCGCTGCTTGATTCGTTGTCGGAATATGAAATGGCCTATCAGCAGGAGATCGATGGTCGCTGGTTTACTTCCATGGTGGGTAACATTTTTGCCCTCGTCTCAGTACTGTTGTTGGTCGCACTGGGTATGAGTCTTAAGGGTGAAGGTGAGCGCCGACTGGTACAGGCAGAATCACAGCGGCTGAGTACTGAAGAGCAGAATCGCAGAAGCCAACAGGCGATCATGCGACTACTGGATGAAATGGGTGACCTCGCTGACGGTGACTTGACGGTAAATGCGACGGTAACCGAAGATATCACCGGCGCCATCGCCGACTCTATGAACTTCACCATTGACGCGTTGCGTAACCTGGTTACGGCGATTAACGACACCGCCACTCAGGTAACTTCCGCGGCACAGAAATCCCAGGCTACGGCAACCCACCTGGCCGAAGCGAGTACCCACCAGGCAGAACAGATTGCCTCAGCCAGTACCGCGGTAAACGAAATGGCGAACTCTATCGAAGGCGTATCGCGTAACGCGGACCAGCTTGCGGAAGAGTCGCAACGCTCGGTAAATATCGCCAAGAAGGGCGCCGAGGCGGTACAGAAAACCATCAACGGTATGGACGTCATCCGTCAGCAGATCCAGGAGACCTCCAAACGAATCAAGCGACTGGGTGAATCTTCCCAGGAGATCGGTGACATCGTTGAACTGATTAACGACATCGCCGAGCAGACCAACGTTCTGGCGTTGAACGCGGCGATTCAGGCGGCGATGGCCGGTGAAGCGGGTCGCGGCTTCGCGGTGGTTGCGGACGAGGTAACCCGACTTGCGGAACGCTCCTCAGACGCGACCAAACAGATTGAAGCGCTGGTAAAAACCATCCAGACCGACACCAACGAAGCGGTTATCTCCATGGAGCAGAGTACCTCCGGGGTAGTTGCCGGGGCACGTCTGGCCGAGGATGCCGGTGCGGCGCTGGGAGAGATCGAGAGCGTGGCGGACAATCTTGCGGGACTGGTGGCAAGCATCACCGATGCGACACGCCAGCAGGCGACAGCGGCTGCCAGTATTTCCGACACCATGAACGTTATCCAGGAGATCACGACACAGACCTCGGAAGGTACCAAGCAGACTGCTTCATCCATCGGTAATCTGGCGGAACTGGCCAATGAACTGAAACTTTCTGTAGCCGGTTTCAAACTGCCTGGCTGATACGGTTGTAGGGAAAACCTATGTTGCTAACGATGGAAGCGTATCCAGCAGTTCGATACAGCTGTGTCCCACGAATGCTGAAGGATGAAAGGCAGATTTGATATGCAGATTGCCGATCAGTTTGATATCAGCACCCTTGCCTGGATTAAGGGCGAGATCGACGAGACTCTCAAGCAGGCGCGTGACGAGCTTGAGGCGCTTGTCGACGATCCGCAAAATAATGAGCATGTGCAGGCCTGTGCCGAGCACATCCATCAGGTCTACGGCACTCTGCAGATGGTCGAGCTTTACGGCGCGGCGATGTTTGCCGAGGAGATGGAGACCTTCGCCAATAGCCTGAAAGACGGCGCAGGTAATGAACAGGGCTACGAGTTGTTGATGCGGGCGATTCTGCAATTGCCCGATTATCTGGAAAGCCTGCTGGCCGGAAAGAGTGACAACCCCGCCATTCTCCTGCCGGTCCTCAATGAACTGCGTCAACATCGTGGCGACACGGAGCTGAACAGTGCCGAGTTTTTCCATCCCAATCTGGCCATTCGCCCTCCGCCAAGAATGACCGCTCCGCCTACCGGCGTAGATAGCGTTTTTGCGGCCAACAGGTTGCACCGCTTCTTTATGAGCTCACTGGTTAAAATTCTAAAAGCGGTCAGTGTCCCCGGTTATCTCAAGATTCTTGAGGGTGCGGTCAGCAAACTTTATGACATTGCCGAAGGTGATGCCTGGCGACGGTTGACATGGATTGCCACGGCTTTTGTTGAAGCGCTGGGCGATAAAAGTATCAATCTTGACCAGGAGAGCAAGCCGTTACTGGGTAAACTGGAGCAGCAGGTCAAGCGTGTTGCCAGTGCTGGTGAAGCGGGACTGGACAGCGAAGTAGAGGAGCATTTGCTGCGCAAAATGCTCTATCTACTGGCTCATTCCAGATCGAATGGTAAGCGGGCAGCACAGGTGCGCCTGGCCTTTGATCTTGATCGTTATATTCCTGGCGCCGAGACGGGATTGGGTGGCCTCAACGCCGATCTGAAGCGCACTGTCGCTGCGGATATCATGGAAGAGCTATCTCAGGTCAAAGATGCCTTCGATATTTTTGTACGTAGTGATCGCAGCAAAATCGAAACACTTGAGCCAATATCCGAAAGCATGGAGCGTATTGGCGAAACCCTGAGTCTGTTGCAACAGGATTCCCTGCGTGAATCGCTACGTCAGCAGCTGGAGGTGATTCGCCAACTGGTAGCAGGAGAGGTCGAAACCAGTGACGATACGCTGATGGGGATCGCCGGTGCCGTTCTCGCCGTTGAATCGGCGCTAAGTGATTGGGGCAACAACATGCCTGTGGTTGCCGCCGATGCTGGTGATGAGCAGATCGACGATACGGCAGGATCTCCCCAGGCGGCGGCAGAGCATCAGCGGGTCACACGCCAGGTAATGAAGGAGTCGAAGGACGACCTGGTCCGGGTGCGTGAAGCCATTAACGCCTATCTCGAAAACCCACAGGATAAAAGCGTACTCAAACATCTGCCACAAATGCTGCATCTGATTGTCGGCAGTCTCAATATGCTCTCCTACAAGCGTGTAGCGCAGATCCTGCTCTCGACACGTGCCTTCATTGAGCATGATTTAATTGGCAAAAAGAGCGTGCCCGGCCAGGAGATGCTCGACGCACTCGCCGATGCCATCATGAGCGTTGAGTATTACCTGGAGGCCTTTATCAATAGCCGGGTTCATCCCAGCTCGGTACTTGATGTGGCTGAGAACGCGGTTGCCATACTTGGTTACCCCATTGGCACCGCTCATACTGCTATTGCAGAAGCAAAGAGCACTCCTGAACTCGACGGTATAGAAGTCGTTGAATCCGGTGATGCCGAGTCCATTGATAATTCAGCGGATGAATTGGCTGAGATCGATTTCAATGACACGCTTGATCTGGATGAACTGGAGATGGCTCCGGTTAAAACAGAAACTTCCCCCGCCCCTGTTCCAGTAAGCGGTGAAGTCGATGAGGAGATCCTTGAGATCTTCATTGAAGAGGCAGAGGAAGAGTTACAGAACATTAGCCAGCTGCTGCCGAGCTGGATAGATAATCCCGCTGACGAAGAAACGCTGAAGAATCTGCGTCGATCTTTCCATACTCTCAAGGGTAGTGGGCGGCTTGTCGGTGCATTGGAGTTGGGTGAATTCGCCTGGTCCTTTGAGAATATGCTTAACCGGGTTATCGATGGTGCGGTAGGTCACAGTGCCGCCATGTTTGACCTGCTGCAGCAAGGTACAGAGGCGCTACCGGAACTGATTGAGCAGTTCCGTAGCGGTACCGCACCGCAAAGTGATATCGAGATGCTGCGTGAGATGGCGGCAAGCCTTGCGGAACCAGGTTCAGCGGAAGCGGCCCCGGTTGTTGTTCCAGTGGCACCTGCTGCAAGCAAAGCAGTTCTCCCTGAACTGGAGCCAGCTTTGCTGGAGGTCTACTCCAAGGAGGCCGAGAGCCATTTACAGGCGATCGATGAATACATCGACGACTGGCGTGCGGGTGGTAGCCACAAGCCATCCGAGTCACTACTTCGCGCACTGCATACCCTCAAGGGCAGTTCACGTATGGCCGGGGTGATGGAGATTGCCGAGGTTTGTGAGCTGCTGGAAAAATACGGCAAGACCCTGCAGGCAACCCACCACAACGTTGAAGAGTCCGGGATCATTGCGCTGGAGACCACCGTTCAATATGCCCGTGAGGTAATGAATTGTCTTCTTGCGGGAGAAAATAACGATCCACCTCCTGCCAAGAAGGCGGTGCAACTTGCACGTGATGTCTTTGCCGAGGTGCAGCATCTTGAGCATATTGCCGATGAGCAGCCTGAGGTTGGCCTGGCAGCGATTGAAGAGGTTGAGATTGAAGCCAGCGCAGACGAACTGCCTGCGTCAGAAGACGATCTCGAAGCGTTACAAATAGAGGCGCCGGAGGAGAGTGTCACTGAGGCTGCGCCAAAGGAAGAGTCGATCACCCTCGATACCCTTGAGGATATCGATCTGGGTAACTGGCAGCTGGATGAGGCGTTTGCCCCACAGGAAACGCAGAGGTCGGATGCGCAGGAAGAAGAATACGATACAGAGTTGCTGGATATCTTTCTCGAAGAGGGGACAGATATTCTCGACAGCAGTGAAGAGACCCTGCAGGCATGGGTGGACAATCCGGAAGATCAAAGTCTGGTAGAAAGTCTGCAGCGCCAACTACATACCCTGAAAGGTGGGGCACGCATGGCGGGAATTCCCGCTATCGGCGATTTGAGTCACAGCCTTGAATCTACTTTTGAAGCGGTGATTGAAGGGCAGTTGCAGCGTACGCCGGAGATGATGGATCTGTTGCAGCTCTCCCATGACCGCCTGGTGACCATGCTGGAGCAGGTACGCAAGCATGAGCCTGTCACTCCCGCAGAGGATCTTATTCAAAGGGTTGAGGTGCTGGCGCAATTGGGCGGCGCAGGTTTTGAAGAGGTATCTGTAGAGCCGATCGAAAGTGAGAGTGATGTCTTTGACCGTGCGGGGTCGGAAATTGATGCCCAGTTGGAACTCTCTATCACCGAAGTTGAGTTGAGCTACGGCAACTGGCTGCGTGATATTGACGATCGTTCAGCTTTTGGTGAGCTCTATCGCAGTGCCATGGCACTGGTTGCCCAGTGTAATGAAAGCGAACCGAAAGAGCTGGCTGGCGTTGCCTCTGCACTGGAGCGGCTTATTGCCGCGATCATGGATGGCCATGTCCCGGTGTCGAAATATGCCGGTGAATTGATGACCCGCATCATGGAACAGCTGCGGCGCATGACCGTACATCACAGCCAGGGTTTACCTGTTGATGAGGGTGTCGAGCTGATTGCGGAGATTGATGAATTGATCACTCGTAGCCTGGCTGAAGAGTCGGCGGAAGTGAGTGATGTGGCCAGCAATGACGATATGGCTTCAGTGACCATGGAAGCCGAAGTCGAAGGCGAAGCCGCTGACGATGAGGTCAAGTGGAAGCGCGTTAGCAGCAAGGATGATGATGACAAACGCCAGGCGCCACGTATCCAGCATGACATGGTGCGAGTGCGTTCAGACCTGCTGGATAACCTGGTTAACTACGCCGGTGAGGTGAGTATCTATCGTTCACGGGTAGAGCAGCAGATCGGCTCCTTCCGCTCGAACATCGGTGAGATGGACCGCACCGTCGAGCGCCTGCATGAACAGGTGCGCGCCTTCGAAATCGAGAATGAAGCACAGATCGAATCACGGCGTGAAGAGGCGATGAAAACCCAGGAGGAGTTTGATCCCCTGGAGATGGACCGCTTTACCCACATGCAACAATTGTCTCGCTCCATGTCCGAGAGTCTCAATGACCTGTTGAGCATCGAGGATATGCTGAGTGGTCTGGTGCGCGAGAGTGAGACTTTGCTGCTGCAGCAATCGCGGGTAAATACGGAACTGCAAGAGAACCTGATGCACACCCGCATGGTGCCGTTGGTGGAGAATGCACCTCGTCTGCGTCGCATTGTGCGGCAAACGGCTTCTGAACTTGGTAAGCGTGTGGCGCTCAAATTCGATGGTGCCGATGTGGAAATGGATCGTAATGTTGTTGAGCGGATGATGGCACCGCTGGAACACATGATTCGAAACTCCATTGCCCACGGCATCGAGGATGCAGAAACAAGGAAAAAAGCGGGTAAGAAAGAAGAAGGACAGATAACCATCGCTCTGGTGCGTGAAGGCTCCGAGATCGTCATCCGCTTCAGTGACGATGGCGCGGGTATTGATGCAGAGGCGGTCAAGAAAAAGGCCGTGGCCCGTGGCATGATGGCGGAGAATGCCGTACTTAGTGACAAAGAGGTTCTCGCCTTTATTCTCGAGTCTGGTTTCTCGACAGCCCAGTCCCTGAGCCAGATCGCCGGTCGTGGCGTAGGCATGGATGTGGTAAATAGCGAGATTAAACAGCTAGGTGGTGTGCTGGAGATCGATAGTGAAATGGGCAAGGGTGCCTACTTTACCATGCGTATTCCGGTTACCCTCTCGGTCAGTCGCGCGCTGCTGGTACATGTCGGGGAAGATACCTACGCAATTCCGCTGCTCAGTGTTACCGGTATTGAACGCATGCAAACCTCTGAACTGGAGAAATTATTGTCCAGTGAAGAACCCAGCCTGAACTGGCTTGGTGAGGAATATGACCTGATGCATCTAACCAACGTCCTCGGTATGGGACAGGGCCTGCTCAACAAGGAACTACCGCGCCAGCCGCTTTTGATGGCACGCAGTGGTCAGCACCGCATCGCCTTCGCCGTAGACCATCTGCTGGGTAGTCGTGAGATTGTTATCAAATCACTCGGTTCCCAGCTGAGTACGTTGCAGGACATTGCCGGGGCCACTATTCTTGCTGATGGTAGTGTGGCCCTGATTATTGATATGCCCTCGCTGATCCGTCGTGGTATGGCACACAAGAGCAAGGGCGAGGCGGTTGCGCTTACTACCGTGGCCGAGGTTGCCAAAGAGCCTCTGGTTATGGTGGTGGACGATTCCATTACCGTGCGCAAAGTCACCGAGCGCCTGCTCAAGCGACATGCTTTCCGTTGCATCACGGCACGCGACGGTGTGGATGCGCTGGCTGTACTGGAAGAGAATATGCCTGATGTCATGCTGCTGGATATCGAGATGCCTCGCATGGATGGTTTTGAATTGGCAACGCATATGCGTAATTCTGAACGCTTCCGTGATATACCGATAATCATGATCACCTCGCGTACCGGTGACAAACACCGTCAGCGGGCAATGGACATCGGTGTTAATGTTTATATGGGTAAGCCGTATACCGAGGTAGACTTGCTTGAGAATATCGAAAACCTGATTGGGATATCCTGATCAGGAGAAAGAGAATACGTGAGATTATGGCAACTGTAACTGACAAACCGAACACCACAGATAAGATCGCCGACCTGGTCGTGCGCTGTCTGGTATTGCCACTGAATAATGTTTCATTATTGGTGCCAAATACCCTGGTGGCAGAAGTTATTGACTACAGGGTTACCGAATCTGCCGGGCAGACACCGGAGTGGTTAACCGGTATGCTTTCGTGGCGTGGCCGTACTGTGCCGGTTGTCTCGTATGAGCGATTGATTGGCAGACAGACCTCGTTGATTAACGAAGGGCGTCGCTATGTGGTGTGCAATACGATTAATCCGGAATCGCGGGTCCCGTTTATTGCGCTTGAGGTGCAGGGGATCCCGCACCTGATGATGGTAAAGAATGAAATGCTTGAGCATGACAGCAGGAGTCATGAAGTTGAGCCTGCTGTGCTTGCCCATTTGCGGCTCAATGAAGAGAGTGTACTGGTACCGAATATGGAAGTCCTGGAAAAGATGCTGGTGCATCTCGGGATCGCCACCAACAGATAGTGGACTTGGGGGATAGTATTGTGTTGAAGAGAATGGTTATTAAGCGTTTTGCCATTGGCTGTTCCGGTCTAATGTTGCTCGTGGCCTCGGTGGTGCACGCTGCAGAAAATGGTGGTTCTCTCAGCGAACGGGATCGGCTAATGGCCGAAATTAACCGTGACATCCATAACGATGATGCGCACCAGGCGGCAATCGCGGCGGGTAAAGAACGTTCGGTGTTGTGCAGCAACTGTCATGGTGTGGACGGTAACAGTGTCAAGGGTGATATCCCTAATCTGGCGGGACAAAATCCGGCTTATATTATCGAACAGATCGATAAGTTCCAGAACGGTGCGCGCAAAAACTTCGTCATGCAGACACTGGCCGGGATTTTTACCTTTAAAGATAAGGTCAATCTTGCGGTCTACTACACCTCACAGAAGGTAAAGCCTCAGGGGTTTGACGTTCGCCTGGCTGACAAGGGACAACAGATCTATCGTAGTGTCTGCTTCCGTTGCCATGGTGCAGATGGTAAAGGTGAAGAAGGATATGCACGACTTGCAGGGCAGAAGATCGATTATGTGAAGATGACCCTGAAGCGTTTCCGCGCCAATGCGACGCAGAGCGTAGACAAACAGGACATCAAACGAACAAACGTCAATATGGAACAGGTTACGGTGTTCCTGACCGATGACGATATCGATAATCTGGCTAACTTTATCGCCAGTATGAAGTAGTCGCGCTTAGCGCAAATCCCCCCAGCGGGATTGCAGTGCTGCCAGCGCAGTGAGGGCGGCAGTCTCGGTACGCAGAACACGTGGACCCAGGCGTAGCCCCTGGTAGCCGACAGCATAGGCGCGCTGCCGTTCCTCTTCGGCGAGTCCCCCTTCTGGTCCGATCAAGAGAGTGATTGCGTCGGTGATGTTTAGCGAATCCACGCTCGACGTCGCACGATGATCCAGCAACAGTCCACTTCCCTGCAGTCCACTTTGTAACCACTCATCCAGACTCTGCCACGGCAATAGCTGGGGCAGTATGTTACGGCCGCACTGCTCGCAGGCACTGACGATGACGCCGTGCCAGTGTGCCAACTTCTTCTCCAGCCGCTCCCCCTTCAGATTGACAACAGAGCGTTCTGTGGAAAGTGGAACGATTCGTGTTACGCCAAGTTCCACGGCTTTCTGGATGGTGTAATCCATACGCTCACCTTTCGAAACTCCCTGCGCCAGAGTGATATGCAGGGGCGATTCTACGTCAGTGCTGCGCTGGTTAACGGTTTCAACAACGACCTGGCGCTTGTCGAGTTCGACGATAGTGGCGGGATATTCACCGCCAGCACCGTCGAACAGGATCAATTCTGCATTGAGACCGAGCCGTAATACCCTGGCAACGTGACGTGCCGCGCTGTCGTCAAGGGTGACTCGACTATTTGCGGTCAACGGTTGCGGGTGAAATATCCGCGGAATGCGCATGGCAATGTTACGCGCCCTTTAGGCCGAGATTGGTCCAGACGATTCGCGTTGGCTCTACCTGGTTCATG
>JBNKBG010000006.1:0-60394 GCA_050287105.1 Thiohalomonadaceae bacterium | reverse complement strand
TAGGCCTCGGCCAGGGCAAAGAAACGCCCCATCGCCCCGCCAAGCATCGTCTCCGCGCCCGCCAGTTCACGAATGGCGGCACCATCGGTGGGATCCTCTCCTGCCTTTTTAGCCGCGGCCTGAGCGGTATTACGTGCAGCGATCACCGCCTCCAGGGTCTCCCGCTCATGCTTGATATAGCCCTTGGCGGTCTCCACCAGATTGGGGATCAAATCATAGCGCCGTTGTAACTGCACATCGATTTGCGAGAAGGCGTTCTTTACCCGGTTGCGCAGCGCAACCAGACCGTTATAGATCGCAATGAGGTAAATCACGAGTACCACAATAATACCGAGTGTTATCCAACCTGCCGACATGGTGCCTACTCCTCTATGAGCTGTTAGTTCTTTTGTTCAGGTAGTGGATGCCGCTCTTTGACGTAAACCAGTGCCTGCTCGGCATCTTCACGCAACTGACTGGCCGGGTATTTTTTGAGAAAGGCAGTGAGCTGCTTTTCAGCTTCGACCATTTCACCCGATTCAGCCAACGACAATGCATCATCAAAGGCGGCCAATTCATCGGCGTCGATACCCTCTTCGCCTTTCTCGCCCTTCCAGTAGAGATCGTTGGCATCGGCCTTACTGCCACGCACACCACCCACGGCGGTGGTGGTTTGCAGCTTTTTCTTCGGCATCAGCATCTCGATCTTCTTGCGCAGCGAATCCAGCAGACCCTCTTCCGCCTGTTTCGCCTCTTCCGCCAGGCCGTTGCCGGTCAGTAACAGACCGAGCAGCAATAGTGTGATTTTTTTCATGGTCGGTTCCTCGGTGTTTTCCACTTAATCCGTTGTTAGGTCGGGTTAACCATCGTTCAGGTCGATGGCCATGGTCCGGTAGCGCTGCTTGACTGTCGCGTCGATCGAAACCGCTTTTCTGAACGCCGCAGCGGCACTCTTTATATCCTTTAACGCCATATAACTCTTCGCCAGATTGATATGGATGAGTGCATCATTGGGATCAACCGCTGCAGCCGTCTCATAGTCATTGATCGCCTCCTGGTATTTATCCTGGATGTAACGCAGGTTGCCACGATTGTTGAGCACATTGGCGTTGTCCGGTTGCTGTGCCAGCACCGCACTAAAGTAGCCTTCCGCGGTGGCATAATCCCCGACACGGGCGGCAATGATCCCTGCCTGGATCTGCGCGTTGAGATCATTGGGATTCTCTTCGATCACCTTGATATAGGGCTGCATCCGGGTACGTGCGGCGATCCGCTTGAGGGTCGCGTTCTGATCCGGAAAACGCTTGTCTATCGACTCACGTTTCACTGCCGACGGTTTCCAGTCGTACTGCGGCAGACTGGCTGGTTTATAGGTATTCCACGACTCGTGCACGTTGAGCAGTGAAAGTCCCTTCTCCTGCCACTTGTAGTAGGTCTCGCTCCCCTTCTCCCAGGCACTGGTAAAGGACTTGCCCACCAGGGTCACCTCGACCGGCACCCACAACACACCATCCTGGATCACATACATATTATCCATGGTGTAGCCGTCGCTGTCGGCGGCAATACCGGTGGAGAACATCATCAACATGTGCTCTGGCACCTCGATTACACGCGTGCTGATTCCCATGCTCTCCAACGCGGTAGAGTAGAGTGCCACCAGGTCATCGCAATCTCCGGACTTGCGCTCCATGGTTTCGCGGGGATACTGCAGATAGTCCACCGTGTCGGTATTACCGGAGGTTACCTGGTAGGGATTGTTCGGGTCCTGCACATAGGTCACACCGCTGACACCGAGTGCGCCGAAGATCGCCGCTGCCCACTGAATCGGATCGCGGTTATCCGGATACTGGTTGGCAATGCTGCGCGCATAGTTAAGGATCACCGGATCCTTTGGCGTCACGAAAGCGGCAAAGCGTCCGCGCTCCGACCAGAGCAGGCGATGCTTTTCGTAGAGATTGATCGACTGATTCTGACCGATGGTCTTCTCCTTGCCATCCTCGAAATAGGTGGCCACCATCTTGCTCTGCACCGGGGTGTCTTCGGTGACCGTCAGAATGTTGTTATTGAACACGGTCTTTAACGGGAACTCCTGACTCTCTCCCGGTTCCAGCCGCTTGACCGTGATCTCGCTGGGGAAATCCATGTAGTTCTTGATGGTGAAGGCAACCTTGACGTTCTCCATCGGCTTGCCGGTGTTGTTGGTCAGACGCACCTTGCCCAGACCGTCGCGCTCGTAGAGTTTGTAGGAGTTGGAGAAGATCCCGCTCAGATCGACGGTCCCCAGCACCAGCGGCGCACGATTGTTGGCGCGGGTGGTACCGAGCACCTTGAGCTTCTCCGACTCGATACCGTCAACGCTCAGGGTGGAGATATAGAGGGTGTACTCCTTCTCCGGTGCGAGACCGGTTTTGCTGAACTCATGTGTCTTTGTTTCGCCGACCTTAACGAACTCGTCACCGCGCTTTTCGTAGATCAGATAGTTCTCGACGTAGGCGGTCTCCAGCGGTGCCCAGATCAGTTTCAGACTCCACACATCCGGCACCACCAGCACATTCTCCATCACTGCCGGGGCATACTTCTCCGCCACGATTTCCACCACCGCGCCGGGGGCACCCTCGTAGCCATATTCACTCTGTGCCGCCACGCGATAGTAGTAGCGCTGCTCCGGTGTCAGCCGCTCATCGATAAAGCTCTCGCCCGTGACACCACCGACACGCAGGAAGGGTCCCTGCTCCGCATTGGCACGATAGATGGTGTACTCCCTGATATAGGGAAGTGCACTCTTCTGCCAGCTGATCTCGGCACCGTGGGAACGACCTTTGGCGGCTACCTCAAGCGGCGCGGCTGGCTTGCGCAGTGTCGCCATTACCTGAAGGCGCTGATTGCCACTATCGGCAATGGCATAGGCGGCATCGCCGACCGGCGTGATCTCGGTAGGCCGATAGAACTCACCAACACCCTTGCCCCTGGCGCCAAAGCGGCGCAGGTATTCACCCTTGAGGTTGAAGCACTTGATCCCGTCCTCTTCCAGCACGGTGATCTCATCGGCACCGGCGACCAGCCCAATCGGGCTGTCCAGATGGATCGGCTGCTCCCTGTCGCGGCCAAATTCGCCAAGCACCTCACCACGGGGTGAGAAGGTGGTAATGACCGTGCGACCACGATCCAGCACATAAAGATTGTCCTGCGCATCGAGAGCAATCGCAGCGGGTTTGCTAAACGCTTCACTCTTGCCGTTACGCAGCACGTTAAGGAAGACCCCTTCACGACTGAATGCCTGAATCCATTTATTGCCCGGATCGGCAACGAAGATCACCCCACTGGAAGAGATGGCGATATCGGTTGGTTCATTCAGTTGCCCGGCGCCGCTGCCATCACTGCCAAAGGCGGCGAGTTGCTTACCGTTTTGATCCAGATGCAGGATGCGCGACTTGCCCTTGTCTATCAGCCAGAGTGAAGCGTCGTTGTCGACAGCCAGCGCACCCGGCTCGATCTCCTTGCCCAGGGCAATCGTCTCTGCCGCCTCACCCTGTTTGAAACGCACCACCGCCTTTTTCTCAGCCGACACACCATATACAGCGCCGTTGGCATAGGCCACGTGCTGCACGGCCAGTTTGTTTGTTTGCAACAGACGCACCGAGGTCCGCGCCAGCTCCCGTTGCAACACGGGCGCGACCTCCGCCGCCTCCAGCTGGAACAGGTTGGCGACCCCTTTGACGTTATCGCCCACGGCGATCCGCTCGTTGTCATGCAACGCCAGGCCCGCGATGCCCTGGAACTGGGAACGCCCCTTACCCTTGGAACCGAAGTAGTAACGCAGCTTGCCGCTGAAATCGAATTTCTGGATGGTGTAGCTGGAGAGATCGATCACATAGGTACCGTCGGCGGCAACGCGGAAACCGGCCGGTTTCCCTTTGAGCGTCAGATGGCGCAGGTAACCACCATGCTGGTTGTATACCTTGATCATCGAGCTCTCGCCGTCGAAGACATGGATATGCCCCTCGGCATCGATATCGAGTCCACCAGGCTTTTTTAATTGATAAGGGAGATCTTTCTTTTTCGCCGCTTCGTTTTCTTTGGCGCTATTGATCTCCAGGGTGGCGATAAAGACACCGTTATCACCGTAGAGCTGGATGCGATCGTTACCGTTGTCGGCGACGTAGACCACCCCATCGTAGAAGGCGACACCTTGTGGCTCGCGTAATTCGCCGGGGCCGCTGCCGGAGGCACCGAAGCTGCCGCGGTATTTGCCGGTGAGGGAGAACGTGGCGACCCGGCTGTTTTCGCTGTCGCTGATAAAGACCAGATCGTTACCCACCGCCGCGGCAACAGGTCGTTTTAATACGGCATCACCACCTGTTTTTGCCTGTAGCGTCTGCAGCAGTTTGCCGCTCTCATCGACCACCAGCACCGCACCATCTTTGCTGGCGTAGTAGTAGCGCCCGTCATGCCAGGCCAGCAGGAGGGTAATCTTGGGGGTCGGTATCTCGGAGACGAAATCGATTTTGGCGAATCCGGCTGCCGGTGGCGGCAGTTCAGGCGTACTGGCGCAGGCGGCCAGCAGGAGCGTCAATGCTATGGCTATGAGTTTACGCATCATTGGTACTTATCCCCTGGCGTCGTCAGTCAAGACGCCGATTTTGTGACCTGTAACCACCGCAGCAGTTCCACATCTTACTTGTCGCTACGGTTAAATACACCGTCCCAGTCGTCGGCCGGTGGAGTGGCGGAAAAATAGTCGCAGCGTTCCAGATATATTTCGCTGGGTCTGTCGTTGGGGAACGCCTGCAAAATCTGCCTGAATCCCGCTGCCGCCTCAGACCAGCGTCGTTGCCGGTAGAGCGACAACGCGGCGGCAAAGGGCGCGTTCAGTGGCGATTCCGCCTCATCGGCAGGGCCGATCAGTTCATAAACAGTAGTCGGGATCTCCTTTCCCAGCACCCTGATTTTGTCGATTTCACGAAAGTGATAATGCTCGCAACAACGGCGGTAGCTCTCTTCCCCCACCAGAAATTCGACACCGTAGTATTTGGCCGCCCCTTCCAGCCGCGCCGCCATGTTTACCGTGTCACCAATGACGGTGTATTCCATCTTCTTGCTACGCGAACCGATATTCCCTGCCACCACCTCGCCGGATTCGATCCCGGCACGCAGAGTAAAGGGTTGCCGCCCTTCGCTTTTCCAGCGGTTACAAAGCTGCTGCAGACTCCCCTCCATCGCCAGCATACAGGCCATCGCCTGCTCCGCATGTTTTGCCTGGGGCAGCGGCGCGCCCCAGTAGACCATGATGCCGTCCCCCATGAATTTATCCACGGTACCGTCAAAGCGATCGATCACCTGTACCATGGCATCCAGATATTCGTTCAGCTGCGCTACCACCTGCTGCGGCGTGTGCTTCTCACTGAAGGAGGTAAAGCCACGGATATCGGTAAAGGCGACGGTGATCTCCTTGTTGTCGCCACCGATGCGCGCCGATTCCGGCTCCCGCTCCAGTCGCGCCACCAGCTTGGGCGAGAGGTAACTGGAGAACATGGAGCGCATCTCTCGCGCCAGCCGCTCCAGCACCAGATAGCGATAACCGCCACCGGTGAGCAGGGCAAAGGCCGAGGCCAGGATCGGATAGATCATGCTCAACCAGTGTCCGGCAACGAAGGCCAGGTAGGTGAGCCAGAGATAGGCGGCGAGCAGCGTCCATATCGCAGGCAACACCGCGTAATAGGGCAGGCGCAGGGTCAGATAGTAGGTGGCAAAACCGAGCACAAGAATGGAGAAGATATCGAACAGCGCCTCCATCCCCGACTGGCGAATGAAGCGTCCACTGATGATATTGTCGGCAACGGTGGCGTGCACCTCAACCCCGGGGGAGTTTTTGTCGAACGGCGTCACCCGCATGTCATAGATGCCCAGGGCGGTGGCGCCGACAAACAACACCTTATCCTTCAGCAATGCCGGGTCAACGCGACCGTGCAGCACATCGGTAAAGGAGTAGTAGGGAAAAGTGTGCGATGGACCAACAAAGTTAATCCACATGGCGTAGTTGTAACTCGGGTTGACCGGAACATGGCGTTCGCCCACATTGATGCTGAAACTACCAGGCTGAAAAGTCTCTACATCCAGAGCCGCCATTGCTCCCGCCAGGCCCAGAGAAGGCACCAACGTATCGCCATCCTGGATCAGCAACAGGTTACGCCGATTGATACCGTCATGTTCGGGAAAGAAATTGATATGTGCCAGCCTGGCAGCACTCGCCTCAAGCAACGGGATGTTGCGTATCGCACCGGTGACCTGAAACTCACTATTCAGGTCGAGGTATTCCGGCAGCGTGACGTTACCCGCCCTCTTCAGGGCGGCAGCCAACGCCTGATCGATCTCCGGACTCTCGGGTTCGGCGAAGAAAACATCCAGTATCACCGCCCTGGCGTCGACAGCGGAAAGCCTCTCCAACAACCGCACATATTCACCCCGACTCCAGGGAAAGCGCCCCAGTTCGACGATACTCTTTTCGTCAATGGCAATAATGGCGATCTTGTCGCTGGGCTTAATCGGGCCACGCCATTGGCTGAAACGCAAATCGTAGCTCTTGGCCTCGAAGGCCTCAAAAAACGGATTGCCAGCATAGTTAAGCAACACCACCAGAAACACGGAGGCGACCGCCAACAGATGCGAAGCGAGGGTCAATCCCCGCCTGCCACGGGTGAAGAAGTTAAAAAACGCCGAGATCATGGGGTCGCACTACCTGCGCAGAAATCCGTTATTTACCAACCATAGCAAGAGCCAGGGTAGAGGTCATTATGCAGGTGTAACTTAGCGCTGGCTGAAGACACGCAAAGCCAGCCAATGGAGGGAGGTTTTATGCCTTGAATCAGATCTGCCCGTAGACGATCAGGTGGCGATCACTCACCACCTCGACTTTCAGACTATTGAGCCCCGCTTCGCGTAATTGTTCGCTCACCTCGTCTGGGGTAAAGGCAGCGTGCAGGGAATTATAGAAATCCTTTTTCAGTACTTCCGGCTCATTGGCGGAATACTGCTCCACTAACCGCGCTGCCTCCTCACTCGAAGCACAGCGCTTCAGGTCCATGATAAAGACGCGACTGCCCGGACGGGTAAACTGTTTTACCGCTTGCCAAAGCACCTGGGGATCATCGAGATGGTGCAGCAGACTGTTGCAGATCACCACGTCGTATTTCTCCACCGGCATGCTCGCTACCGGTAACATGCGACAGAAGATCCGAATCTGTTCATGCAGGCTGGCGAAATCGATACGCTGGCGTGCAAACATCAACATCTGTTCGGCGCCGTCGAGGGCGTGAATGCGGCAGGAGGGGAAGGCCTCGGCAAAACGCTGACTGATGTCACCTGTGCCACAGCCCGGTTCCAGCACCACGCCAGTGACCTCTTCGGGAAATTTCTCTTTGAACAGCTCGATGAAACGGTTGTGCGGCTCAGAGAAATCGGCCAGGGCGTAGGCCCTGGCCTGTTCGAAATCATCCATCAATTCCGCTTCTGGGATGCGCTCCATCATTCTTCCGGCAACGCCTTCTCGCCCTGCCACAGTTGCGCCAGGGTTTCCCGCTCGCGCACTACATGTACCTTGTCACCATCGACCATCAACTCCACCGCACGTGGTCGGGTGTTGTAGTTGGAGCTCATGGTAAAGCCATAGGCACCGGCGGAGCGCACCGCCAGCAGGTCTCCCTCTTCAATCGCCAGCTCGCGATCCTTGCCCAGGTAATCACCGGTCTCACAGATCGGGCCGACCACGTCGTAGTTCTGCGTTGCCACACCCTCACGCGGCAGCACCGGCATGATCGCCATCCACGCTTGGTAGAGGGTCGGACGGATCAGATCGTTCATCGCCGCATCAACGATGGCGAAGTTCTTCTCCTCATGGTGCTTGAGGTACTCGACCCGGGTCAGCAGCATACCCGCATTACCGACGATGGCGCGGCCCGGTTCGATCAACACCGTCAGGTCTCGACCCGCCAACTGATCCAGCAGCGGCGCGATGTAATCACCGGGCAGCGGTGGCTCTTCATCTTTATAGGCAATGCCGAGACCGCCACCGAGATCGATGTGCGACAGGGCAATCCCCATCTCGTAAAGCTGGTCCACCAGCTTGAGCACCCGCTCCAGCGCATCGATAAAGGGAGCCAGTCGGGTCAGTTGCGAACCGATGTGGCAGTCGACACCCAGCACACGAATACCTGCCATCTCCGCCGCACGGGCGTAGACCTCGGCGGCGCGCTCAATGGCGATACCGAACTTGTTCTCTTTCAATCCGGTGGAGATATAGGGATGGGTCTTGGCATCCACGTCGGGATTGACCCGCAGAGAGATCGGCGCACGCAGACCCATCTCGCGGGCAATCCCGTCGATCCGCTCCAGCTCCGACTCCGACTCCACATTGAAACAGTAGATCCCCAGTTCCAGCGCACGGCGGATCTCACTGCTGCGCTTGCCCACACCGGAGAAGACCACCTTGTGCGGATCGCCGCCCGCAGCGATCACCCGCTCCAGTTCACCCAGCGAGACGATGTCGAAACCGGAACCGAGCCGCGCCATCAGGTTCAGCACCGCCAGATTGGAGTTGGCCTTTACCGCATAGCAAACGAGATGCTCCACTCCGGCCATCGCCGCATCGAAGGCACGCCAGTGGCGCTCAATGGTGGCGCGTGAATAGACGTAAGCGGGCGTGCCGTACTGTTGCGCCAGTTCGGCCAGATCCACCTCTTCGGCGTAGAGACGCCCCTGCTGATAATTAAAGTAGTCCATCAGTTTCCGTTACTTTGTCGAATCCTCGCCGCTACTCTGCGGCGCTTCTTTTTGTGCGGGCGGCAAATAGAGCTCCCCCTTGGCACCACAGGCAGAGAGCAGACTCATCACACCCAGTGCGAGGACCACCCCCAGCCATAGATAATGCGCACGGCAACCACACATATAGCACCCCCATCACGAATACCCAAGCAGTCGATTATACGGCCTCGACCTCTGAATAGACAAAGCGACTTGCATGGACCCGGCTTCGACTCTATCGTGAGCCAAACCAACCAAGAGTCTTTTGTAATGAGCGAACAACTCCTGCCAGCCATCACCATCGAACCAAACCGCCCTGCCGACGCCGCCGTGATCTGGTTACACGGCCTCGGCGCCGACGGCTACGACTTTGAGCCCATCGTGCCACAACTGGGGCTGGAGGAGTTGGCGATCCGCTTCATCCTGCCCCACGCACCGATGCGCCCGGTGACGATCAACAACGGCTACGTCATGCGTGCCTGGTACGACATCACCGCCCCCGACCTGAGCCAGGGACAGGATGCACAGGGCACACGGGAATCAGAACAGCAGATCCAGGCATTGATTCAACTGCAAGTCGACAGCGGAATTCCCAGCGAACGGATCCTTCTAGCCGGATTCTCCCAGGGCGGCGCCATCGTCCTGCACACCGGCCTGCGCTACCCGCAATCCCTCGGCGGCATCATCGCCCTCTCCACCTACCTGCCGCTGGCCGACACCGTGGCCGACGAAAAACACACCGCCAACAGCGACATCCCGATCTTCATGGCCCACGGCAACGGCGATCCGATCATCCCCATCATCGGTGCACAGCGATCACGCGATCGACTCATCGAACTGGGACATGAAGTGGAGTGGCATGAGTACACTATGCCGCATAGTGTTTGTCCGTCGGAGATTGAAGCAATAGCGAGGTGGATTAGAAGGAGTTTGCGATAGAGTTGTCGTCATTCCGATGAACATCGGAGTTCATATGCAGGATGGGCTAAGCGAAACGTGTCCGTTGGCGTTCTTCGTCATTCCGATGAATGCTTTAACAGTTGAAGCCGCTCTATTAGCGGCACCACTTTTCCACAGCTTTCATAGCCTCCTGGGTTTTACTTTCACGTTGTGCGTCACTCACGAAGATGCGATTACCTTTGTCATCCATATTGAAAACCCTACCTCCCATCGTAATTGTATTTAGATTTGAGCGGGCAACTTTGCAGTTTTTCTCGTGCACCTCAGCTATGGCCCTTTCCTTAGCGACTATTGCCTCAAGTTTAGCCTCCTGTTTCTGTTTTTGTTCTTGCTCCTGTTTTCGTTTCATAGCCCTTGAAGAATACTCCTCTTGAGCTTCTGCAGATTGCGGAGGCGATGGCTTAAGTTTCATTGGTTTCACCTGACTTGCCGTAGCAGGAGGACGCTCACCGTACTGGACATGCCCATTGTCATCTACCCATTTGTACACTCCAGCATAAGCCACCTGGCTAACGCAGCCCAACAACAACAATACAAATTTATTCATCGGTTCCCTCCACATAAATTGCTATAAATAAATTCCCTAATCACAAAGAATTACTCTCACCAGATATACATCACTCACCACAAAAAAGGAAGTTGCCAGGACAGCTCCAGAAGGGTTATCGGGAAGATTTTGGCAAGATCAAAAACTTTTGATTAGCACAGCACATGCGATATATATAATGAGCACGCTTAGCCTTGCCCATCCTACCTGTGCTTCAAATTAACAACATCCATATATTCGGTGCGTACCATGGCATGCATTTTTTAGCGGCGAAAGAACCTGATCCATCTGGCAAGGTTCAACAAGCTCGCCAGTGACGCGGCGACGTAGGTCAATGCCGCCGCGCGCAAAATCCTGCGCACTGCTGCTTCGTCTTTTTCACTGATGTATCGCCCGTGCTGCAACAGTGGCAGCGCCTTGTTGAAGCTGGCGTCCCACTCCACCGGCAACGTAACCAGATGCACCACACTGGCCATGCCCATGCTGGCGAGGCCGACGAGAAACATCAGCAGGCCGCTTTGCGGCAGCTTGGTGAAGGCAGTTATCAACGGAATGGCGAACATGAAACCGGCGCCGACCTGTTGCGCCAGTTGGGCGAAGAGGATCAGCCGGGTGCGGGTGTTGAGCAGGCTTTCGTTGCGGTGGTGTTGAATGGCGTGGCCCACTTCATGGGCGGCGACCGCGATAGCGGTGAGTGAACGTCCGTTGTGGTTGTCGTCGCTAAGGCGCACCATGCGCGCCTTCGGATCGTAGTGATCGCCTTTGTCGGTCTGTTCCACACCGACACCTTCGATCTCCATCTTTTTCAGCAGATGTCGCGCCAGCTCGGCACCGTTCCCTGGGATATCCTTGCGCTCCTTGCTGTAGCGACGGAAGGTCCACTGTGCCCACCATTGAGGACCGAAGACCAGGGCAAGGATCAGAATGATGAGGATGGCGTATGGCATGGGGATAAAGGTAACAGGTGAAAGGTGAAAGGTGAAAGGTGAAAGGTGAAATGTGAAAGGTGAAAGGTGAAAGGTGAAAGGTGAAAGGTGAAAGGCAGGATATTCGCCTATATCACACGCACTAGCACAAGTTTTTAACCTTTAACCTTTGTCCTTTAACCTGCAGCTAGCTTTTATCCTTGAGCATGATGAAGTCGATGCCGTTGTCCTGCAGACGGCGACGGGCCTTGTCTACCGAGCGGCGATCGGTAAAGGGACCGAGACGAACCCGGTGCCAGGTCTGGCTGTTATCGACGGTGACGGTCTGTACCGAGGGAGTGAAATTGAGCAGCAGCAGTTCGGCCTTGCGCGACTCGGCCTCTTCCTGACTTTTAAAGGAACCCACCTGCAGGTAGTAGGTGGCCTTTTCCTCCTCCCGTCCCAGTTCGAGATCCGGGATCACCACTTCCAGCTCAGGAAGAATGTTATAGAAGTCGAAGTTGATCCCGTCGCGCTTTTTCGGCGCCGGGGGCGGTGTGGTTTTCTTCACCGCGCGGGTATCGGTAACAGCAGGTTTATCTTTGGCCTTGCTCGCAATCCTGGTAGGAGCCGTGCCCTCTTTCTGCACATAGACCAGGAAGGCGATGAACAGGCCTGCCACCAGACCGCCAAGCATCCACACCCAACCCGGCAACGGCTTCTTTTTATTGCTGCGGGTGGTGGTGCGCTTGGCGTAGTCGCGACGGGCCATCTTTTACATGCTCTCCGGTGCGGAACAACCGAGCAGCGACAGGCCGTTGGCGATCGCCTGACGGGTCGCCTGGATCAGACAGAGGCGCGCATCGCGCACCGCTGCATCGTCGACCAGGAACTGGTGGGCATTGTAGTAGGTGTGGAAGTCGTTAGCCAGTTCGCGCAGGTAGTGAGCGAGCTGGTGCGGCTCGTGAGTCAACGCCGCCGCTTCCACGGTTTCCGGATAGCGCGACAGGGTGCGCATCAGATCCTGTTCATGTTGCTCGTTGAGCAACGCCAGTTTTTCCAGGCCGCTGTTTTGATCGTGACTGAAACCCTTTTCGCTCATCTGCCGCAACACGCTGCAGACGCGGGCGTGAGCGTACTGGATGTAGTAGAGCGGGTTGTCGTTGGACTGCGACTTCGCCAGATCCAGATCGAAGTCCATGTGCTGTTCGCACTTGCGCATCACGTAGAAGAAACGTGCCGCGTCGTTGCCCACTTCATCGCGCAGTTCGCGCAGGGTGACGAAGGAGCCCGAGCGGGTCGACATCTGCACCCGTTCGCCGCCGCGATAGAGGATGGCGAATTGCACCAGCAGCACATCGAGTTTGTCGGCATCTTTCTTGTCGCCCATCGCCGTCAGCGCGGCTTTTACCCGCGGCACGTAGCCGTGGTGGTCCGCACCCCAGATGTCGATCACGCGATCGAAGCCGCGATCCAGTTTGTGCCAGTGGTAGGCGATGTCGGAAGCGAAGTAGGTCTTCACGCCGTTGTCGCGCACCACCACGCGATCCTTCTCATCGCCGAAATCGGTGGAGCGGAACCAGAGCGCACCCTGCTCTTCGTAGATGTGACCCGACTTTTTCAGTTGTTCGATCGCTTCGTCGACGCGACCGCTCTCCACCAGCGAACGCTCCGAATACCACTCTTCGTAGGCGACGCCGAACTCTTCTAGGTCCTGGCGAATGTCGGCGAGGATGGTGTCGAGACCGAGGTCGAACACGGTGCGGTAATCGGCGGCACCGAGCAGTTGCTTGGCGCGATCGATCAGCGCGTCGATGTGATCTTCCTTGTCACCGCCATCCGGTTCGTCGGCAGGAATGTTTTCGAAAACATCGGCAGTAGCATGACGGAAAGCATCACCGTGCTCGCGATGCAATGTAGCGGCAATGTCCCAGACGTAATCGCCTTTATAGCCGTTAACCGGGAAGGCCAGCTTCTCGCCGGCCAGTTCCAGATAGCGCAGCCAGATGGAGGTACCGAGGATGTCCATCTGCCGTCCGGCATCGTTGACGTAGTATTCGCGGTGCACATCGAACCCGGCAGCCGCCAGCAGGTCAGCAACGGTGGCGCCGTAGGCGGCACCGCGACCATGGCCGACGTGCAGCGGCCCGGTGGGGTTGGCGGAGACGAATTCCACCTGCACCCGCTTGCCGTTACCGACGGTGGAACGACCCCACGCCTCGCTCGCTTCCAGCACCTCGCCGACCACCGCATGGAAAGCGGCCTCGGCCATGGTGAAGTTGATGAAGCCGGGTCCAGCGATCTCGACCTTCGCCACCCGCTCGGAGGCAGGCAGGTTGGCCACCACCTTCTCCGCCAGGTCGCGCGGTTTGCTGCGCGCCGCCTTGGATAGCACCATGGCGATGTTGCAGGCGAAGTCACCGTGGCTGCGATCGCGTGTGCGCTCGATGGTGATGCTCTCGGGCAGTTCACAGTCGAGGGAACCGTCGGCAAGCAGCGACTGCAGGGCGGCGTTAACGAGTTGCTGGAGGTGGTGTTTCATCGTGTCCCGGTATTGGCGGTAATGTGGGGCGTAGCCCGTTGAACAAGCGGGACATTATCGGTGCTCCGGCGGGGCAGGTGCAAGGGCAGAAAAGAGTGCACCACGAAGTACACGAAGCGCACGAAGTTTTCCCGATGCTTACTTCGCGGCCTTCGTGGGCTTCGTGGGCTTCGTGGTATGGCTTTGATTTATTTCTCGTTGATATCCACCGGCGGCTTCGGCAGCACCTTGTGACCGCTGAACATGGCGGAGACCAGACCGGCTCTTTCGCGAATCTCGCCCACGACCACCGCGGCGATATGTACCACCACGGCGAGGCAGATAATAAAGAAGACGATTTCGTGGGTCTCGCCGAACGGCTTGCGGAAGCTGCGCATCGCATCCCAGGCAGCGGCATCGGCCATTGTCTTGTTGCCCGGCAGCAGAGTGGCGGGATCGACACCGGCGGGGGCAACCCACTCGGCGATCCAGGCGCCGATCGGCGGGTAGTAGAGATCGGTCCCGGCCAGCACCAGACCGGTGATCGCCTGAACCAGCAGCAGCGCCAGCAAAGCCAGGATCATCAGGCGACCGAGCGGATTATGGCCGAGGTAGGCGTGCGGTTCACCGCTACGCATGCTGACCAGATAGCCGCGTAGTTCGGCGATAAAACCCCTGCCGGGGAAAATGGCAGACCAGCGGGCAAAGCGGCTACCGGTAAAGCCCTGCACCATGCGCCACAGCAGGTTGGCGGCCATGACGTAGCCGAAACTGGTGTGGAGGATCTTCATGGCGATCTTGGCCTCGCCGGCCAGGCCCAGCGCCTTGCCGTTGTAGATCACCAGCCCGCTTGCCAGCAGGCCAAGCACGGAAAGGAAGTTGATCCAGTGGAACCAGCGGATACCGCGATCCCACACCTTGTAAGCGGTATAGGTAGAGGTTGTCATTGCAGCGACTCTTGTCAGGTGATCAATATGTCGGCGGATGGTAACCGTGAATTATTAAAGGTACGTGAATGCTCAGAACAACTCTGCCGGGTCGACGTCCAGCGACCAACGTACCTTGCGGCCGGTTTTAAGCGATTCCAGTCGTGGCGCCCACACTGTCAGCAGCCGTTGCAGTGCCTGACGGTTCTCGGCCTGTAGCAGCAGTTGCGCCCGGTTGCGTCCGGCACGACGCTCCATCGGCGCGGGCACCGGCCCCATCAACCAGACACCATCGTGACCCAGTTGCTCCGCCGCCTGTCGTGCCTCCTCCAGAAAGAGATTGGGGGCCTCTGCGTCTACCGCCTCGGCCCGTAGCAGGGCTAGGTGGCTGAAGGGCGGTAGCGCCGCCTCCTGCCGCTCCCTGAGCGCGGCGTCGGCGAAACGGGCATAGTCCTGCTCCACCAGCAGACGCAGCAGCGGATGCTCCGGGACGTGGGTCTGGATCAACACCGTTCCCGGCCGGTCGGCACGACCGGCACGACCGGCCACCTGCACGATGAGTTGCGCCATGCGCTCACCGGCACGGAAATCGGCGCTGAACAGGCCCTGATCCGCATCGAGGATGCCGACCAGCGTGACACCGGGGAAGTGGTGCCCCTTGGCCAGCATCTGGGTGCCGATGAGGATACGTCCCTGGCCGGAACGCACCTCCGCCAGCAGCTCGCCCATCGCTCCCTTGCGCCGGGTGGTGTCGCGATCGATACGCACCACGCCCACATCGGGAAAACGCTTGCGCAGTCCCTGCTCGATCCGCTCGGTGCCCTGCCCTACCGGATGCAACTCTGCGCCGCCACATTCGGGACAACTGGCCGGTTTGACACGCTCGGTTCCGCAATGGTGACAGCGCAGGCGCCCGGAACGGGCATAGTAGGTCATGTGCGCATCGCAGCGCTGACACTGACTGGTCCATGCGCAATCGTGGCAGATCAACACCGGGGCATAGCCGCGCCGGTTGAGGAACAGCAGCACCTGACCCTCTGCCTGAAGATGTTGCTGAATCGCCTGTTGCAATGACATGGAGAGACCGTCGTCGATGTGCTGCTGGCGCATGTCGAGCAGCCGGATCGTCGGGTGCGAGGCACTACCCGCCCGCTCCGGAAGATGGAGATGGCGATAACGTCCCTGATGGGCGTTGTGCAAACTCTCCAGCGAGGGGGTGGCGCTACCGAGCAGCACCGGGATGTTATGTAAACGGGCACGTACTACCGCCAGATCCCGCGCCGAGTAGCGGAAACCATCCTGCTGCTTGAAAGAGGCGTCGTGCTCTTCGTCGAGGATGATCAGGCCGGGATTGGGCAACGGCGTAAACACTGCAGAGCGGGTCCCGATCACAATGGAGGCCTCGCCCGAACGTGCCGCCTGCCAGGCACAGAGCCGCTCAGTGTCGTTAAGCCCGGAGTGGAGTACGGCGATGGGTAGCGGAAAGCGACGACGCAGCCGTCGCAGCAGTTGCGGGGTGAGACCGATCTCCGGCACCAGCAGCAGCACCTGCCGCCCAGCATTCAGAACCTGTTGCATCGCCTGGAGGTAGACCTCGGTCTTGCCACTGCCGGTAACCCCTTCCAGCAACAGTGCACTGAACTGTCCCCACTGCTCAGCGATCGTCTCAACGGCCTGCTGCTGGGCCGCGTTCAGCGGCGGCGGGGTTTCGGCGTTTTCGTTCTCCGGCGCGATCAGGCAGGAGCGCTGTTCGATCTCGACCCAGCCCTTCTCCACCAGCCGCTTCATCACCGGACGCCAGCCCTCGATCTCCGCATCAAGACGCGACGCCTCCACTCCCTGCGGGTGCTGCTGTAACAGCTGGAACAGCGCCAGTTGTTTGGGGGCGCGATGCAGTGCCTCGGCCTCCAGCGCCAGACCGGTACTGCTCAGCCGCCACGCCTCAATACCCCGAATGGTGACCTCACGCTCCTGGCGCAGCAGCACCGGCAGGGCGGCACTATAGACCTCACCGGGCGGGTGGTGATAATAGCCGCTGGCCCAGCCCAGCAATTTCATCAGCGGCGTGTCGAGCAGCGGCTCCTGATCCAGTTGCCGGAGTGCCGCCTTCAACTTATCACTGGGCAATTCACTCTTTGCCGCAACCTCCACCAGTACACCGACCTGTTTGCTGCGACCAAAGGGCACCAGGAACCGCTGTCCGGGAATAAACCCGGCGATCGATTTTTGCGGCGGCAGATAATCGAACAACCGACGCAGGGGAGAGGGGATGGCAATGCGCAAAATAGGTGGGGACATGGGAGCGAAGTCTATCACGCGACCCCAAAGTGACTGGCCGCAATTGTTAATGAAATATTACAAAAATGCGCTAACTACTTGTCGTCGCTAGCTTTCGTTAGTTATCCACAAAAGCTGTGGATAACTTTGTGGATGAAGTGGGGCTATCGGCCTCTGAACCGCATAAAATCTGGTCCAACCTTAAAACGGCGATAAATTCGACACCCAAACAATAATTAAATATATCAATACGTTACAAGTTTTCTTAACATGGATTAATATTTTTCCGTACTAACTGTTGACAAACTGGAGAGTGCTGTTTTCGATGTGAATAAAAATCAAAAATTGGGGCTTTTTCCGACTTGTACGGGGGATAATTTTTTGCTAGTAGCCCCTCAAACAGTGAGGATTCACCTACATTTTGCCACCCTGCCCTCGACCAATAACGCCTTCACAGCACTTTCACCGAGGCTACTTATTCATCCCATGCAGGCTCCCCATGCTCTCATCGGCCCAGAGTACGGATTGCAGATAACAGTTGCGTAAATCATGGGCAGAAATCCCGCTTTCGAGCAGTTCCTGCCATGCACCTTTCTCGTAATTGAGCACCTCGGTCAGCACCTTGCCTGCTTCCCCCTCGCTCTCCAGTAGCGCCAGTTTGACCTCGCTATTCAACGGCAGCTCCGCCAGCAGTTCCGCCATCGGCCGATCCATCAGCGCATCCAGCACGGAAAAGAGACCGCAGGTGAAGTACTGATCCCTGTCGCGCGGGTGGTTGTGCAGGTCGGCCAGTAGTTCGCACATACGCCCACGGATCAGGGCGGTACGCATCAGCTCACGCGGTTTGTCGTCGATCCGCGCCAGCAGCAGCAGATTGACCCATTTCTTGATGGTGTTGGTACCGATGAGTATCAGCGCACGGTGCACCGACTCCACCTCCTTGCCCAGGGCGAAGGCGGCGGAGTTGATAAAACGTAGCAGGCGGTAGGTGAGAGAGACGTCCTGCACGATTAGCTGTTCCAGCTCTTCGATGTCTGCATTGGGGTCCTGCAACTTGGCCAGCAGGCTCAGGATCACCAGACGGTTGGCGGGCATGCTGCGCCCTTCGATGATGTGTGGCTTGCAGAGGAAGTAGCCCTGAAAGTAGTCAAACCCCAACGCCTTGCACATCTCGAACTCTTCGTGGGTCTCCACCTTTTCCGCCAGCAATTTGACCTGATACGGCGCCAGTTGCTCAACACGCCCACGCAACTCCTCTTCCGACCTGCCCATCACCTCCAGTTTGACGATGTGGGCAAGCTCCAGCAGCGGTACGAACTTGTCGCTGTAGACAAAATCATCAAGAGCGATAATGAAATCCTTTTCGGCCAGATGACGCATACCCTCAATGACATGCTGATCCGGTTCGACATCCTCAAGGATCTCCAGCACAACCTGGCTATTGTTCAGTGGCAGGGGGTGGTCCCCCCGGATGAAACTGCCGGTAAGATTGAAGTAGGCGGGGTGGGTGCCGACGATAGACTCCAGGCCGATATCGAGCACGCTGTTGATAATCACTTCGGTGGTGGCGCGATCCCCGTCCGGGAACTCCGCATGGTTGTTGACGTTGCCGGCACGATAGAGCAACTCGTAGGCAACGACCTCCTGCTTTCGGTCAAAGATTGGCTGTCGGCCGACAAAGATATTGCTCGCAAGCACTTCGTTTTCCATACCGATCTTCCGCTATTGTTGTTCTCATATTGCGGTTATGTTGTCACCGCGTACCGGACATCCTATGGAGAGTAGCGCATTTGGGCAGGGGGGAGGATGACCGACACGCTGGATCCGCTTTGATTATTCCATGACCGGGTAGAATACGGAAGGTACAGGCCGAAAATCGACAGACATAAAAAAACCCGGCATTGCCGGGGTTTTTTAACACGCTCTGCGCAGAGGCCTACTTAATCTTGGCTTCCTTGTACATCACATGCTGGCGTACCACGGGATCAAATTTTTTGATCTCCATTTTTTCCGGCATGTTGCGCTTGTTCTTGTCGGTGGTGTAGAAGTGGCCGGTACCGGCACTGGACACCAAACGGATTTTATCACGGGCTGATTTTGCCATCGTATCGCTCCTTAAACCTTCTCGCCGCGGGCACGGATGTCGACCAGAACAGCATCGATACCCTTCTTGTCAATGATGCGCATACCCTTGGTAGTAAGGCGCAGCTTGACCCAACGGTTCTCGCTCTCCACCCAGAAGCGGTGGGTGTGCAGATTCGGCAGGAAACGACGTCTCGTCTTGTTGTGCGCGTGCGAAACGTTGTTACCGGTGACCGGACGTTTGCCTGTTACCTGGCATACCTTGGACATGACTCTAGACTCCAAAAATACTCAAATTCTGTGTAGCACCCGGACACCCCGGGTTCAGGAAGCCGGATTTTATACCAAAACAGGCCCGCCACCGCAAGGAAAACCTCCTTTTTGGGACTATAAAATGCCGCGCTCGGCCAGTGAGGTGATCTCTCCATCGCCGATAATCATGTGATCCAGCAGGCGTACCTCCACCAGCTCCAGCGCCTGCTGCAGCTTACGGGTGATCTGCTCGTCGGCGCGGCTCGGCTCCGCCACACCTGAAGGGTGGTTGTGGGCCAGGATCACCGCTGCGGCATTGTGGCTCAGGCAACGGCTCACCACCTCACGCGGATGGACACTGGCTCCGTCGATGGTGCCGTAGAAAAGCTCTTCGTAGGTCAGCACCCGATTGCGATTATCGAGGAACAGGCAGGCGAAGACCTCCTGGCGTCGCCCGCGCAGGCGGTTGCTGAGATAGCGGCGGGTGTGATCCGGACAGGTCAGCACATCCTCCCGCTGCAGGGTACTCAAGAGGTGTCGCCCGGAGAGCTCCAGCACTGCCTGCAACTGGGTGTACTTGGCGGTACCCAGACCCTTGCAACGACAGAAGCTGTCGTGGTCCGCTTCCAGCAGTTGACGCAGGCCGCCGAAGTGCTCCAGCGTCTCCCGTGCCAGGTCGATAGCACTCTTGCCGGTCACTCCGGTACGCAGAAAGATCGCCAGTAGTTCAGCGTCTGAGAGGGCAGCGGCACCGCGCAGCAATAATTTTTCCCGAGGACGTTCTTCGACGGGCCAATCCGATATTCCCATGTCGACCTCCGTGTCGTATCTGGATAACTACTACCATTGGATAGTAACTCTCCGCTGCCGGATCGTGAAGGCTTTCTGCTAGAATGGTTTGATGAAGAGTAAGCGTTCACATTTTGGCCTCGCCGGGCGACGTATACTGCTGGGCGTGACCGGCGGTATCGCGGCCTACAAGGCAGCAGAACTGGTACGCGGCCTGAGGGGAGAGGGAGCAGAGGTACGGGGAGTGATGACCCGTGCCGCCAGTGAATTCATTACCCCAATGACACTGCAGGCCCTCTCCGGTCACCCGGTGCGTCAGGAGCTGTTCGACCCGCAACATGAGGCTGCCATGGGTCACATTGAGCTGGCGCGTTGGGCAGAACTGGTACTGGTGGCCCCGGCGAGTGCCGATTTCATGGCCAGAGTGGCCGCCGGTATGGCCAACGATCTGTTGAGCACCCTCTGCCTCGCCAGCGCAGCACCGATTATGCTGGCCCCGGCGATGAATCAGCAGATGTGGCGCGCCGCGGCTACCCGTGAAAATGTGGAGACTCTGGTGCGCAGGGGGATCAAACTCCTGGGGCCCACCGAGGGGGAACAGGCCTGCGGTGACAATGGGCCAGGCCGAATGGTCGAACCCGCGGAACTCCTTACCGCCTGTCTCACGCAGTTTTCCAACGGACCGCTCTCCGGGATCAACGTCACGGTCACTGCAGGTCCGACCCGTGAGGCACTGGACCCGGTGCGCTACATCAGTAACCATAGCTCAGGCAAGATGGGCTTTGCCGTCGCCGCCGCCGCCGCCGCCATGGGGGCGCGGGTCAGGCTGATCGCCGGACCGGTTACATTGGCCACCCCCGTTGGAGTTGAACGGATTGATGTGATCAGTGCAGAGGAGATGCTGGCGGCGACACTTGAGGCGCCAGGCGATATCTTTATTGGTTGTGCCGCCGTTGCTGACTACCGCGCGCAGGCGATGGCCGCAGAAAAGATGAAAAAACAGGGCAGTGAACTCAGCCTCTCCCTGCAGCAGAATCCGGATATTCTGGCGACTGTCGCAGCGTTAAAGCCCGCCCCCTTCTGCGTCGGCTTTGCCGCTGAGACGGAGAAGCTGGAAGAGCACGCGCGGGAGAAGCTGCGACGCAAAAATCTGGACATGATCGCTGCCAATCAGGTTGGGGCAGCGGCTGTAGGGGGGTTTAACGGCGATGAAAACGCGCTGGAACTCTACTGGAAGGATGGCGGTACCAGCCTGCCGCTGATGAATAAAACACTACTGGCTGAACGATTGCTCCAGGTCGTCAGCCAGCGCTACAACAACAAACAGGAACAAGCATGAGTCGGCACCAAATTGAACTGAAGATTCTGGATCAACGGCTGGGTAAGGAGTTTCCCCTGCCGGACTACGCCACAGACGGTTCTGCAGGTATGGATATGCGTGCCATGCTTGAGGAACCGCTGGAGATCGCACCCGGCGAGACACACCTGATCCCGACCGGACTGGCGATTCACATCGCTGACCCCTCTCTGGCCGCAGTACTACTGCCGCGCTCTGGGCTGGGACACAAAAAGGGAATTGTACTGGGTAATCTGGTGGGTCTGATCGACTCGGACTATCAGGGACAGGTCTTTGTCTCCTGCTGGAACCGGGGTAGTGAGAAGTTTACTGTACAGATCGGGGAACGCATCGCACAGATGATGTTTATCCCGGTGGTACAGGCAGAATTTGCCATCGTTGATGATTTTGACAGCTCCCAGAGAGGGGCCGGTGGTTTTGGCCACACGGGCAAACACTGATCTTGACCCGAATTTAATAGACTAAGGGACAGCCATCGTGAACAAACGATCCGCACAAAAGGAAAAAGCCGCACGCTCCAGCAATAGCGGGGCAATGGGTAGCGGGGGATTGAGCCTGCTAAAAACCAACATGATCGCCATGTTGGTAGCGCTTGGTGTGCTGCTGATCAGCGGCTTCATTGCCTACCTGCAGTACACCACATTGATCAGCAGCAGCCAAACCGCAAAATATCAGGAACAGGCGACGACACTCGCCGCGCATCTGGCCGGTCGACTGCATGCGCTGGGCGACATGGTGGCAAAATTTGCCGAACCGGATGGTGCCCTCGTTAAGGCGATCAACGCACATGACTACCCTGCGCTACGCAAGCGCGAAGCAGAAATTCTGAGCATTTTTCCCGGGGCCAATCGGGTACGCTTTGTCCTCCCGGGTGAGGACCAGGTAGACAACTCGGTGAGCCCTCCGCTGAGCTACGCCTGCATTGAACTCGCGCGACTCGCCGAGCAGGGAGAGGAGATACCGCCATTTGAGGTCCATCTGTTTGGCGGCGAAATCGAGCATCTCGATATGCTCCGCCCGGTAATGGTCGATGGAAAACTGATCGCCAGTCTGATTGTTACTCAGGACGTTGACAACCTGAAAAGCTGGGTTGATGACCTGCAACCTGCCGGGGGGTATGTCGAACTTCAGCAAGGTGTGGAGGGTGACGTTATCAGCCTGTTTGGCAGAGGTGATAACTCACTAAAGACAAGCGGCAAACCCTACAGCGTACCGGTGGAAAACAGTTACTGGTTACTCGACTACTGGCCCGCATCAGGTATCGGTGCAGCTGAGGCACGCCATGCAGGATTCATCATCACCTTCGCCATTGCTGCGGGGGTATTGATCCTCTTTTTCCTCTCCTATGGCGCCTTCGTCTCCTCACTGCTGCGCAACGATCTGCGTCGCATGGTCAATTTCATCATCGACAACAGCTTGGGTAAACGCATCCATTCCTATCCGGTTAAGCTTGCCGAGGTGAAGAGCGTATTACTGGAAAAAGAGACCGATCTGTCGGTGATGAGTGACTACTCTGATACCCGCGACGCGATTCATAATAAAGCCGAACAATTTATGCCTGATATCTCCTTCGGCGAAACGGGAATCTCGGTCGAGGAAGTCGATGCGCCGGCAAGAAGTAATACCAGCGATAAGGATAAATAGTATGCATAATCACACCCGGCCAAAGAATGCCTGAAAGTTGGCATCAGGCCAAGGTGTGATCTGTTTGTAAGATTGCCTAATGGTCCAAGGTGTAACTGCATGAGTCTGGATATTGAAAACGCAATGAATAACGCCCGCATCCTCAGTGAGGCGTTACCCTATATCCGCCGTTTTTCCGGCAAAACCCTGGTGATCAAATATGGCGGTAACGCCATGACCGAAGAGTCACTGAAGAACGGTTTCGCCCGCGACGTGGTACTGCTCAAGCTGGTTGGCATGAACCCGGTGGTGGTACACGGTGGTGGCCCGCAGATCGGTCAACTGCTGCAAAAACTGGGCAAGGAGAGCGTCTTTATTGACGGCATGCGGGTCACCGACAGTGAAACCATGGACGTGGTACAGATGGTACTGGGTGGCCTGGTCAACAAGGAGATCGTCTCGTTGATCAACCAACAAGGTGGAAAAGCAGTTGGCCTTACCGGCAAAGATGCCGACTTCATTCGGGCACGACAGCTTAAATTCAAACGCAATGCGCCGGAGATGAATGCCCCTGAGATCATCGACATCGGACATGTGGGTGAGGTAGAGGAGATTAAGGGGGACGTGGTCAACATGCTGGTACAGGGTGATTTTATTCCAGTGATCGCCCCCATTGGGGTCGGTGAAGATGGCCAGTCCTATAACATCAATGCAGACGTGGTCGCGGGCAAACTGGCTGAATGCCTCAAAGCAGAAAAGCTGGTGCTGTTAACCAATACACCCGGCCTACTGAATAAGCAGGGTGAGATCCTGACCGGCCTCAGTAGTGCGCGGGTTGATGAGTTGATCGCCGACGGTACGATTCACGGCGGTATGCTACCGAAGATTCGTTGCGCCCTTGAGGCGGTGCACAATAATGTTAAGAGTGCGCACATCATCGATGGTCGTGTCGAGCATGCCCTGCTGCTTGAAATTTTCACCGATCAGGGTGTGGGCACCCTTATTCAGAACAACTAACGGAAACCACCATGAGCGATAACAACAGGGAAAAAGGCTCACGCCGCCAGCAAATACTTGAAGCGCTGGCGCACGAACTGGAACAGAGTCCAGGCAAGCGCATCACCACTGCGGGACTGGCACGTGCCGTCGGCGTCTCCGAAGCGGCGCTTTATCGCCACTTCCCCAGTAAGGCCAAGATGTTCGAAGGGTTAATCGAGTTTATCGAAGAATCGGTATTTGGCCTGATCAATCGCATCCTCACCGATGAGCGCTCAGCTACAGGACGTTGCGAAAAAATTATGCTGGTGCTGCTGGGTTTCTCTGCACGTAATCCCGGCATCAGCCGTATTCTGGTGGGAGATGCTCTGACCGGTGAAACCGAACGTCTGCAACAGCGCATCGGCCAGTTCTTCGACCGTATCGAGAGTCAGTTCAAACAGATCCTGCGGGAAGCGGAGCTGGCCGGGGAACTGCGTGGCAAGCAGCATGTTGCGGCTACCGCCAATCTGCTACTTTCCGTGGCAGAAGGAAGGATGAATCAGTATGTGCGCAGCGGCTTCAAACGTTCGCCGATGCAGGAGTGGGATGAGCAGTGGCCACTTCTGGCCACCACCCTGTTCAAGTAGGGACTTTACCTCGCCTACTTCAGCTTCTTGTTCTGTGATTTGAGTTCGCGAAAGCGCTCCAGATCCCTGGCATATTTCTCACGGATGACCTCCTTCTCCGCCTCCTTGGCCTGGATAAAATCCTGCTTGTTCTTGACCTGCCGCTCCAGTGATTCAAGCTCTTTCAAGGTAGCCTCCGGCACGCTCTTGCCCTTGCGCTCATAATTGGCGGCCTTTTTACGCTCTCGTTGCAGATCATCGTTTAATTTGGTGATGGTCACGTTGGTAATCTCGATATTGCCGTCGATGAGCAGCAATTTGCGATCCCTGGCACCGATAATCTCATCCTCCGAGAGGAAGGTTGAGAGCAATACCCGATCCGCTGCCGCCTGTTTTTTCTGTTTCTCCTCCTCGGCCTGAGCCCGAAGCCGCTCCTCTTCTTCACGCTGTTGAATTAGCGCCAACTCCTCCTTGGTCAGTGCACGCTCCTGCGTCTCGATGGTCATACCACGCTCATTGATCGTCTTTGAGCTTTGCTGGGCGTATTCAGGCGGGATCGTATTGCCACACTCCCGTACCCCCTCACTGTTGGTCCAGCATTTAATCGCGGCATTGGCCGACAGGGGAAATGACAGCAAACTGATGGCGGCAACGAGAAAGAGTCTTTTTTTCATGGCGTTCTTCGCAATCGTAGGTGATGAATGTGAGTACAGTATACTGGTAGTTTATGCGGAATTCATGGGTCGGAAACGTGCTCCCTGTCGAACAAATCCTGTTATTCCTGATCTCTCTGATTGCCAACGCCTTTTCCGCCTTTGCCGGAGGCGGTGCCGGCCTGTTACAACTCCCTGCACTGATCTTTCTTGGTCTTCCCTTCGGTATTGCGCTGGCGACACACAAGGTCGCCAGCGTGGCGTTGGGCGTTGGCGCGACCCTGCGTCATTTAAGACAGAACAGCCTGGAACGACGTTTTGTACTGTTTATTCTGTGCTGTGGTCTTCCCGGTGTAGTGTTGGGAGCAAGTCTCATTTTGCAGGTACCCGACCGCAGCGCGCAGATCGCGCTGGGCGTTCTTACTGTCGCGCTGGGTGTTTACTCCTGGTTGAAAAAGGATTTGGGACAGAACCACGAGCCCCGCCATAGACAGGGGTTCAGTCTGTGGCTGGGGGGCACCGCGCTATTTGGCATCGGGATACTGAACGGCTCTCTTACCTCCGGCACTGGTCTGTTCGTCACTCTCTGGCTGGTGCGCTGGTTTGGCCTCGACTACCAGAGAGCGGTGGCCTACACCCTGATACTGGTCGGGGTATTCTGGAACGGCAGCGGCGCCCTGACTCTGGGGCTGATCGGTGAGATCCGCTGGGAGTGGCTACCCGCCCTGTTGCTGGGCTCGCTGCTGGGCGGATATCTCGGTGCCCACCTGGCGATCCGCCACGGCAATCGGGCGATCAAGCGGGTCTTTGAAGTGGTCACCATTCTGGTCGGAGCCAAACTTATTCTGGGTTAGGTATACCCACTATTACTTACTCAAGCGATCCAGCCTCAATCGCTCCCTCTCATCAAACAGCCGTTTTGAGCCCAGCCATACCGCAGCCAATGTGCCGTACCCCGTACCGCTGGCGATGAGGAACATAATCAGAATCTGGTATTTCACCGCCTCCAGTGGTGGCGCACCCGCGAGGATCTGCCCGGTCATCATCCCCGGCAGACTGATTACTCCGGCTGCTGCCATTGCGTTAACAATCGGCACCAGCCCCACCCGCATACTCTCCCTGCGGATGTCACTAATCGCCGTCGAGGCGCTCTGCCCCAGCATCAGGCGCGCCTCAATCACCTGGCGCTGCTGCCAGACAGTGGTGGTCAGGCGCTCCAGACCCAGGGCGATACCGTTCATGGTGTTGCCCAGCAGCATCCCCAGCAGCGGAATGGCATATTGCGGTAGATACCAGGGCATCGGCTGAATCAATACCAGCAGCGCCAGTACGGTCACGCTGAAGGCCGAGATAAACATAGACAGAGTACCCACCCCATATCCCCACCAACCGACAAAGCGTCGCTCCTGTCGTGCCATGACTTCGCGCCCGGCAAGTAACAACATCAGTAAGGCGATGAGCGCCACCCAGATCGGCGTGGCGTTTTCGAACAGGATGGTAAGTACCAGACCGATCAACGACAGCTGCACGGTGGTACGCAGTGCGGAGATCAATAGCCGACGCTCAATATCGAAGCGCATGCGCCAACTGATAAAGGCGAGCAACAGCACCAGCGAAGATGCCAGCGCCAGGTCCCATGGAGAGAGCGAGATCACCTGCATCACATCACCTCCTGTAACTTGCCATCGAGGAGTTGCAAGCGTCGCGTCGCCACCCTCTCACTCTGTGCCCTGTCGTGACTCACCCACAGCTGTGCCACACCACGCTCGGTGCGCAGTGTTTCTAACAACTTTTCAACGCGGTCAATGTTCTGTGCATCAAGGCTGGCGGTCGGCTCATCCAGCAACAGGATTTGTGGCTCATTTTGCAGCAGACGTAACAGCGCCAGCCGCTGTTTTTCTCCGCTGGAGCAGCGAGACACCTGCCACTGCATCACCTCGGATGAAAACCCGAGCGTTTCCAGCACCGCTTTATCTACATGGCTGAAGTGCTCGCCGATGGTCTCACCCCACCAGTGACTCTCTGCTACCAACAGTCCAACACGTTGACGCCACTCATGGGCGCTCATAGCGGTGGAGGTTACTTCCCCCAGCATCATTTCGCCCTGGTAAGGATCCAGATCGGCTATCGCCCGCAACAACAGGGTTTTACCCGCACCACTCGCACCGATGAGGGTTACACACTCTCCGGTACTCAGTTGCAGATCAACCGGTCCCACATGCCGAGTCACCAGGCCCTTGATTCTCAGACTCACCGTCACCAGACTAACCCCTGCAGCACCACTGAAACTCCCATAATAAAAATCAGGCCTTTATAACAACTCGATAACGGGATACTTACTATGTCTGAACCTACCATAGCGCAAAAATCACCGATCACCCTCGAACTGGAGGCTGGCGATTACTGGTTTTGTACCTGCGGCAAAAGTACCGACCAACCCTTCTGCGACGGCGCCCATAAGGGTAGCGCGTTTACGCCGCAGAAATTTACTCTTGAAGAGAAGCGTCGTGTGGCCCTCTGTGGCTGCAAGCACAGCAAGGAGGGGCATCTCTGCGATGGGACGCATCTCAATCTTTAAAAGGTAACAGGTAAACACATCGGGATATGTTCCTGTTGTAACCTGATACCAAAAAGAAAGGCGCCCTGTTGGGCGCCTTCTTTTTTTCTACCGGTAACGGTGTATCGTTTAGATACCAGAACCTTTGGAACCGGTGAACTCCGGATAAGCCTCCAGGCCGCACTCGGAGATATCGACACCTTCGTACTCTTCCTCTTCGCTGACGCGCAAGCCCATCACAACCTTGATCACCATCCAGGTGACGAAGCTGGCAGCAAAGACCCAACCGAAGATGGTGGCGATACCGATCAGCTGTGCGGTAAGGCTGGCTTCCGGGTTGGTAACAACCACGGCCAACAGACCCCAGATACCAACAACACCGTGTACAGAGATGGCACCAACAGGATCGTCGATCTTCATCTTGTCGATGGTGACGATGGAGAAGACCACCAGGATACCGCCAATGGCACCAACAATGGTGGAAAGCAGCGGGCTACCGGCCAGCGGCTCGGCAGTAATCGCAACCAGGCCAGCCAGGGCACCGTTGAGGGCCATGGTCAGGTCGGCCTTGCCGAACAGCAGACGTGCAGTGATCAGCGCAGCTACCACACCACCCGCAGCAGCGGTATTAGTGTTAACGAAAACCATCGCAACCGCGTTGGCTTCAGCAACGTTGGAGACCACCAGTTCGGAACCACCGTTAAAGCCGAACCAGCCTAACCACAGGATAAAGGTACCCAGAGTGGCCAAAGGCAGGTTGGAACCGGGGATAGCGTTGATCTCGCCATTCTTGCCATATTTACCCTTACGTGCACCCAGCAGCAGCACACCAGCCAGTGCTGCAGTCGCACCACACAGGTGAACCACACCGGAACCGGCGAAGTCGAGGAAACCAAGTCCGTCGAGGAAACCACCGCCCCACTTCCAGAAACCCTGTACCGGATAGATGAAACCAGTCATCACAACGGCGAAGGCAAGGAAGGCCCACAATTTCATCCGCTCAGCCACGGCACCGGAAACGATGGACATGGCGGTTGCAACGAACACAACCTGGAAGAAGAAATCGGAAAGATTGGAGTAGTAGGTTTCACCGTTGCTGGCCAGAACCTCTTCCAGAGTGTTATCTGCACCCAGCAGGAAACTCAGCCCCGGGATCACAGAGTTAACACTATCACCGTACATGATGTTGTAACCGACCAGCATGTACATAATGCAGGCGACGGCATACAGGGTGATATTTTTAGTAAGAATTTCGGCGGTGTTTTTCGCACGCACCAGACCCGCCTCGAGCATTGCAAAACCCGCGGCCATCCACATAACCAACGCACCAGTTACCAGAAAGTAAAAGGTATCCAGCGCGTATTTGACTTCTGTAATTGCTTCCATCTCGTTACCCTCCCAACGGGCTTAGAGCGCTTCCGGACCGGACTCACCGGTACGAATGCGGACCACTTGTTCAAGGCTGGTGACGAAGATCTTACCGTCGCCGATCTTACCGGTATTGGCGGCTTTGGAAACCGCCTCGATAACCTGATCAACCAGATCGGCAGGAACCGCTGCCTCAACCTTTACCTTCGGCAGAAAATCGACCACATACTCTGCACCGCGATAGAGTTCGGTGTGACCTTTCTGCCGCCCGAAACCTTTCACCTCTGTGACGGTGATACCCTGTACGCCGATGTCGGAAAGGGCTTCACGTACGTCATCCAGCTTGAAAGGCTTGATGATTGCCGTAACCATTTTCATAGTGATGTATCCTCCGTTTCAGGTCGGGTCCGGATGGACCCGACCTTCAATAACTCCGCATTGGTGTTGCGGTACTTGTCGTTGCCTTACAGGTCGATAGACTTGCTAACACTCAGAACAACAGACATGTCGCTTACAGCAGAACCACCTGCGTCAACGGTGCCGGAGAGATCTTTGTCAGAGTTGATGACAGACAAAGTGGCATCCCAGTCACCGATAGCGGTGTTGTAACCGGCTTCTACATAGCTACCTTTGAAGTCGTTACCCCAGCTACCGAAGGTGACATAAACACTCTTGTACTCAGCAGTTACGCTGGCAAAGGTGTAATCCTGAGAAGGAGTGGAATCGTAGGTACCCACTGCATAGGTAGCGCTAACCGGGCCATAGCCAACTGTCAGAGCACCTTCTTTGTAGGTGTCATCAAAGGCATCGTTGGTGTAGTTGTAGGTAACGTAACCAATGTCATAGGAGAAGCCTTTGTACTCACCGGCATAACCCAGATACAGGTCGTATTCCATTCCAACGGTAACGTCTGCAGCCCATGCACCGACGTAAATGCCATTTACGTCATAGTCGATACCAGCAGAAGCGGTAGCCCCTGAACCTTGATCGATACCACGGAAGATATAGTCAGACACCATGCCGATGTTGGCACTGGCACCGGCCATTGCAGTACCGCTAACCAGAGTGGATGCGGCCAGAACCGCGGCGGCTACCAGAGATTTGGTCATCTTGC
Source organism: Thiohalomonadaceae bacterium (assembly GCA_050287105.1). GTDB lineage: Bacteria > Pseudomonadota > Gammaproteobacteria > Thiohalomonadales > Thiohalomonadaceae > JAPHTQ01. The sequence continues at coordinate 30,084 of JBNKBG010000006.1, read as the reverse complement.
TCATCTGTTTTGCTCCTAGTGTGTTGTGAAAAACTTTGGCCTACGGCCTACGCCCTGGTTATTGCATTAGCCGTGCCAACCTTTTTTTCACTTTAGAAACATGCGGTTAGTTGCGAACAACAGAAACCTGCACTATCCTCTCGCACCACAATGGCGTGCGTGCACGCTTTGCGCACCATGTCGGTGCGCCGTTATGGTGCACATGGGAAAATGAAATGGCGTAAACTAACCCTGCACTGAAATACAGCAATGAAACCTGACTATGGAAAACAACGTGATCGATGAACTGAGCAAACGCCTTGGCGAAATCCTGCCGCCAGGGGTCCATGTATTGAAAGAGGATATGGAAAAGAATATCCGCGGTGTGTTGCAGGCAGCATTCAGTAAAATGGATCTGGTGAGCCGTGAAGAGTTCGAGGTCCAGGCCAGAGTATTGCAACGCACAAGGGAAAAACTGGAAGCTCTGGAGAAGCAGCTCGCTGAACTGGAAGCAAAACTACAGCACAGCAAGTAATGGACCGTCTCTAAATATAGATACCGCCACAAGGAAGGGGCGACATGTCACTCGCAACAATCCATACCCGCGCTGCTGTCGGCATCGAGGCACCGGAAGTTACCATTGAGGTGCATCTGGCCAACGGCCTGCCCGCCCTCTCAATCGTGGGCCTCCCCGAGGCAGCGGTTAAAGAGAGCAAGGACCGGGTACGCGCTGCGCTACTCAATGCCCGCTTCGAATACCCGGCGCGACGCATCACCGTCAGTCTTGCCCCTGCTGATCTGCCTAAAGAGGGTGGTCGCTTCGATCTGCCCATCGCTCTCGGTATTCTCGCCGCCTCCGGGCAGATCCCCAACGATAATCTTCATCGCTACGAATTTGTCGGTGAACTGGGACTTGGCGGACAACTACGGCCTATTCGAGGCGTACTCCCCGTCGCACTTCACGCCCGCGATGCGGGTCGGAGTCTGATCCTGCCGCAACAGAATGCCAACGAAGCGGCACTGGTGAGTGATGCAACGGTGATGCCTGCCGAACACCTGCTTGATGTGGTTGCGCACCTGCACGGCCAAACGCTATTACCGCTGCACAGCATTACTGAGCTACCCGAGATTAACGCCAACGTACCGGACCTGGCCGAAGTCTATGGTCAACCTCACGCCCGTCGTGCGCTGGAGATCGCTGCTGCTGGAGGCCACAGCATGTTGATGTACGGCCCACCCGGCACCGGTAAGACCATGCTGGCCAGTCGCCTGCCGGGGATCCTGCCTCCACTGGATGAAGAGGCCGCAGTGGAGAGTGCCGCCATTGCCTCGATCAGCGAATCGGGTTTTCGTTTTGAAAACTGGGGTCAACGTCCGTTTCGTTCGCCGCACCATACTGCTTCTGCGGTGGCAATGGTCGGTGGCGGTGGTCACCCTCGTCCGGGTGAGATCTCGCTGGCGCACAATGGCGTGTTGTTTCTCGATGAACTGCCGGAATTCGATCGCAAGGTGCTGGAGGTGTTGCGCGAGCCGCTGGAATCAGGACAGATCACCATCTCCCGCGCTGCCCGTCAGGCACAGTTTCCGGCACGCTTTCAACTGGTGGCAGCGATGAATCCCTGCCCCTGTGGCTACCTCGGTCATCCCTCCGGACGATGCCGTTGTACGGAGGAGCAGATCGCCCGCTATCGTGGCCGCCTCTCCGGTCCGCTGCTTGACCGTATTGACCTGCACATCGAAGTACCGCCTTTACCGAAAGGGGTGTTACAGAATCACGCACACAGGGAAGAGAGCAGCGCAACAGTACGTGAACGGGTTGTCGCCTGTCGCGAACGGCAGCAACAACGTAGTGGTAAGGCCAACGCGATGCTGGATAATCGCGAAGTGAAACAAGTTTGTCGCCTGCAAACCAGTGAAGCGCAACTACTGGAACAGGCTACCGAGATGTTGGGCCTTTCAGCCCGTGCGCACCAGCGCATCCTCAAGCTGGCACGAACCATCGCGGACATGGCAGGCAGCGAAGCTATCGAGGCCAATCATTTAAGTGAGGCGATCAGCTACCGCAAACTGGACCGGCAATAGTGTCGTTCTTATTTCAAGCATTCCACATAACCGGAGAAACCCGGTTTGTTCATCGAAGAGGCCGTTGCAACGCCACCGCCGTATGAACCCGTAGCATACTGGGTCGAGGTGTCGCGCTCTTTACTGATCCGATAATCCTTGTATCCGTTCTCCAAACACAACTCTTTGGCACGTCGATGGAAGTACTGTGCCGCAGTGGTCTGGCTGGTATAGGCGTTAGTAGAAATTTCAACGAAATAGATGTTGTCACGTATATGTCCGTCGGAGTAACCACCGGTCAGACCCATTGGTTGATAGGGCGTGGTGCAACCGGTGAGCAACAGAATCGACACAGCACCAGCAAGTGAAATAAATCGCTTCATACCTACCTCCTTGTCATTATCCCGCTTAAGTGTATGACCATTTCCCAGCTCTGCAAGTCGTAGGTTATCTCTCTCCTTTCAATATGGCCTCTGCCCTGGGCCTGAACTGCAAACCGTAAAACATCTGCAGATAACGACGCGTTTCATCCCGTTCCAGATTGGTGACATATTTCCAGAAACCATAGATGCGCGACAGTGTCATCATACGACTGGCATAACGCTCCCAGGTATAGCGGGAGCGAATACGCTCGATCCCGGCATCAGAAATACGCTGCCAGTAATCTCCCTCCGCTGTGCAGCGGGAAAAGAATTCCAGTAATTCAGTACAGACCTGATCACCATGGTTTGGATCAATATGAAAACCGGAATGACCATGCTCGATGATCTCAAGCGGGCCACCATAGCGCGTGGCAAACGTGGGCAAACCGCAGATCATCGCTTCTACCACGGTTAGACCAAAGGCCTCGAAAAGCGCCGGTTGGACAAAAACACCCCCATTGTCGGCAATGAAGCGATACAACTCTCCCGCCAATGGCTTGTCCAGTTGCACACCGAGCCAGCGGACCTGGCCATCCAGACCATACTGTTCAAACAGTTCATGCATATGCGCGATCTGATGCTGCTCTTCACGATCTTGCGACTGTTCGGCATTAACAAAACCGGCAATCACCACCAGATTGGCTTTGTCACGCAGAGCATCATCTTTGGCATACCACTCCACCAAACCCGTGATGTTCTTGATCCGATCCAGTCTTGCCATGGTAAAGATGGGGGGCTTGCTACGGTCCACCAGAACGCCACGTGCATCATCACGCGAACTGCCGTAGATCAACTCCTCAAGTTCGCCGTGCAGACCATGCAGACGTCTCTCGGCCTCGTTATAGGGGAAGTAGATCTCGGCATCAGCACCGGGCGAGACAATATTGAATTTTGGATCGAAGACATCGATACCGTTCACCACGCGGTAGAGACCCGGCATGGTAAAGCTGCCATGACTTTCATACTGACCAACACTCTCCCGAGTGCCCGCGATTTCCTGGTAGGTACTGGTAATAATGAAATCAGCCGAATTCATCGCAATGAGATCGGCGGTGAACTGACAGGAGAAGTGATACTGCTCCTCGTTCTCCTGCCAATAGAGATCGGAATAGAGATACTTGGTTTTCTCCAGTGCATGGGCGATGTTGCACTGGGTAACACCCAGTTCCTGCGACAACAGCGTCGCCACCAGATTACCGTCAGAATAGTTACCCACCACCAGGTCAGGTCTACCACCCATTTCCGCCTGAACCGCCTGCGCCACTTCATGGGCAAAGCGCTCCAGATAGGGCCACACCTCGAAACGTGAAATCCAGTGCTGGATCACCTCTCCACTCTCGTTGCGGAAGGGTATCCGCAGGATGCGCGCATTGGTCGTGCCAATGATGTGCTCCAATGGTTGATCGCAGGTGGTACTACCTGCATCTGGAATCAACCGGGTAACCACCACAATATCCGGTTCCAGATCCAGCCCCTGCTCCTCAATGCGCTGACGCATCTCGCGCTCCAGCGCACGAACCTGATCGAGGATATAGACCACCTGACCACCCGTATCAGGCAGGCCCAGCACTTTGTCCTGACCGAAGAAACCGTGCGGCGAAAGGATCGCCAGACGAAAGATCATCGGGATACGCCCCAGAAACTCCTCCAGCGTGGCCGGGTCTGGCGCTTCCAGCACATCAGAAAGAAGCAACAGGGTTTCACGCATCCGTTTCGCATCACGTCCCCAACCAGGCTCAAACCCCAGACGCTGCATGGTCTCGCCCACCACCTCCCAGCGGGCCTGAGGATCGGACTCTGCGAGGTAATCCTCGGCACGACGCAATGCCTGTTGCAGCTGGGACACACCGGTTATGTGCTGATTTAGCATCAACTGTTTTCCCTGCGCATGATGCACTTGCAGAAACTTGAACAGGTGTGCAATACCGGGGCCGTTGGTCTGAAATAGCTGGCTGGAGAGGCGACGGTTGAGATATTCCACCCCACGACCAATGGAACGAGCCTCATACATCCGCGGAAACTCACGGTTGAATGGTCCCAGGTCCAGCTCCAGAACCCACTGGTCGGCATGGGTTCCACCAATCTGTCGCTCTTTAAACAGCAGAAAATCCTCGACCGGTATAGTCTCGTGTTGCATCTGTTCGTGATGCACACGCAGATACTCCCAACGGCCGATGCGTGGACGCAGGGCAAAATAGATCCAGGGCGAATCGACGACGGCTTCCTGTGCGGCACAGATCAATTTCTGCAATTTTGCACTACCAAACTCCTCACCATCCTCGGTAGCACAAAATGCTTCGTAGCCGTCGACCAGATCCGAACGCAGCATCAATTTCTTGTTCATGGCACAGAGGTAACGCAGTAACAGATAGAATCCCTGCTTACCGTCCTGTAACAGTTCTTGCAGCGTTTCAGTCATTCCTCATCCTCATCGCCATCACAGGGTGTTACCTGGCCAAAGAAATCATAGTGGTCAGCACCTTCTACGACACCAGTGGCATACTCACCTTCGGCAAAATAGATCCGTGGTTCGCCACGAAGTATCTCCAGTTCGGGACTATAGTTGCCCACCACAACACCGAGCGTCTCTCCGCGTAGCATCTCCGTATCATTTCCCGAGTCCCCTGCCACCAGCAGGTGATCCGGACGCAAGCCCCACTTCATCATAAGATAGCGGATCGCCAGCCCCTTGGAAGCTCGAATCGGCAATAGATCCAGATAGGCCTGATGGGAGTAGATTAGTTTGCAGTGGAGATCGCGCTTGCGCAGTCGCGCCTGAATCGCCTTCATACTGGGTATCACATCCGGATCCACATGGTAGCTTCGTTTAAAGCGACGCTGCTCCTTTTTGGCCTGCATCTTTAATCCTTCAATACCTTCCAACTCCTTGCACATCTGTTCCGGTTTCCATTGATAGTTGATATGGCGTGCCCAACCCTGATCCTCGACCATACCGTTACCGTAGTAGATCTCCGAGCCCACAGAGGTGATCAAAAGGTCCGGCGTCGGCACTTTATACTCCTTGAGGATCTTCAATGTGCTGCTAAGACGTCGTCCGGTGGCAACACCGAATGCCACCTTGTCCCCCGCCGCCTTCAATCTTGCCAGGAGTTGTTGCAACGCCTCACTATCGCCAAGCAAGGTGTTGTCGATGTCGCAGATCAGAACGCGGTCCACGGTAGGCAGACGGTTACGTGAAAGGGAGAACCGTTTTTTCTCGCGGCCGATCTTCCCCAGCACACGACATACTTCACCGATGTAAGTATCCACATGACCGCCCCAGGTATAGGTGCTACGCGCACCACGTACTCCGGCACGGGAGAAACGTTGCCATCGACTCTTGTTGCTCAACACTTCATAAATCTTTTCACCCATCGCATCGGCATCTAATGGGTCGATCAAGAAACCACTCTTGCAGTGCCGCAGAATATCACTCGGTCCGCCATCTTCCGTGGCGACCAGTGGCACACCACTGGCTGCGGCTTCAATCAGTGTCAAACCGAAAGGTTCGGTCAATGCCGGATTAACAAACACACCACGACTCTGCGCGGCAAGCCGATAGAGGTCAGGTACATCATTAGGTTCGTGCGCCTTGGGGTAGGCGACCTTGCCATAGAGATCGTAGCGGTCGATCATCAGCAGCAGCTCGGTAAGCACCTCACGTGCACCCTTATCCAGCTTATGGATGTCATCGCGATTCCCGGCAATCACTACCAGATTGGCCAACTCACGCAGATCGGGATTTTCCGCGTAGGCACGAACCAGGGTGCTGATATTTTTGCGCTCGTCGGCACGGGAGAGCGCCAGGATCATCGGCTTCTTCGGCTCGTGTAGAAAACGCTCCAGACTCTTCGCTACTGCTGGTTTTTTCTGTCGTGGGTTCGGTGGCTGGAAGCGTGAGATGTCGACCCCGGGAGGGATCACCCGCATCCGTTTCGGATGGTAATTATCGTAGGCCTTGTACTGCTGTTCGATCTCCTGCGAGGTACTGGCGATCACCAGCGCCGCGTTACCCAGCGTGATCTCCTCCGCCTCGATGCGTGCACTCATGTTGTAGTTGCGCTCGATGTTCTGCGGCAGTACTCCCTTGTCCTGCAGACGGCGACGTTTGTCCACACCGAGGGAGTGTCCGGTGTGCACCAGTGGCACACCAAGCAGTTGCGTCAGTCGCGCGCCGACGTACCCGGCATCGGCATAGTGGCTATGCACGAAATCGGGTACCTGCCCGACCCGACGTAGATGCTGTAGCGCCTCATCGGTAAAGGCATCAAGATAGGGCCACAGCACCTCCTTGCGAAAATAGCGTCGTGGCCCGGCGGGTAGACGGATAATCCTGGCGTTCTCACCGATCTGCTCTTCCGCTTCGGCATAGTCCGCATCCACCTTGGGATCGAAAATCTGACGCGTAAGCAGATCCACGCGCTCAACCCGTGGATGCTCGGCCAGTGCGCGCGCCAGCTCGACCACGTATTTGGTCTGACCACCGGTATCCGCATCGCGCCCCAGTTCGAGATTATGTCCACGGATCAAACCGTGAACGCTGATCATAACGACATACAAACCACGTTGTTCCATTGCTGCTCCCTATTGCAGGCACCTCGCTGCGTGCCGGTCACTCCTCCCGCCAACCGGAAAGCGCACTGCCGTACCAGGAGTGGTCCGGCAACACCGCACCACGCACCTCACACAGGCGCGCGGCAAAACCCAGGGCATGACGCAGGGTTTTGCGCCACTCCCAGCCATGTAACAGGCCATGAATACAGACGGCGCTAAAGGCATCGCCTGCGCCCACTGTGTCCACCAGTTGCTCCAGCGCCACCGGTTCACCCTGCTCCACGCCGTCTTCGGTAACGATCAAAGCACCGCGTTCACCGCGGGTAACCACCAGGGCATTGAAACCGTATTGGTCAAACAACCGGCGTGCCGCATCCACACTGTCACCGGCGTAGCCAAGCCCCCGTAACTCTTCATCGTTTAACTTAAGCCACTCGACACCATGCATCAGTTCGGCAATGCGTTCCGCCTGCCACCAGGGTGCGCGCAGATTGATATCGACGAATTGGGGAAGGGGTAGATGCCGCAGCTGTTTCAGCGTGGCGCGGGATTGCGGAGAACGTTCGATCAATGAACCAAAATAGAGCAGTTCGAAGTGACCTCCTTGCAGCGGGGAGAGCGCCGCCTCGGTTTCAATGAAGTCGTAGGCCTGCTCGGGGAGAATATCGAAGCTATGGGATTTATCCTGCATCGCGATCTGTACGATGCCGGTAGGGTGTTCGTTGTCGAGCTGAAGCCCGGCCAGGTCCATGCCCCAGTCACGCATCGACTCCCGCACCTGTTCGCCACGCGCATCATCCCCGACACGGCTGACAAACAGCGGCTTGCAACCGAATCCCTGAAGATGACGAGCTACGTTGAACGGCGCACCGCCGAGGACCTCACGACCATCGGGGAAGGTATCAAATAACACCTCACCGAAGATGACCGGTCGCCCATGTATGGGTGATATATCACTTTCATTCATGGTGGTTATTTTCTGGCTGCGACCCGATGATACCCCTCACTCATCACTGGTCGACCCCTTGAGTGTAACACCTGACAGCCGGGAGTGCCTTGCGCAGGCCGATTCCTGTCGTGTCGATTACAAAACAGGCAGAGGATTCTGCATCCCGGTGATCACTGCTGTTACAATGCGGCCTTCGACTCTACAGCGATCACACAGTGTCCCAACTCAATCCAAGTCAACGCGAAGCGGTCCGCCACATCGACGGTCCACTGCTGGTACTTGCCGGTGCAGGCAGCGGCAAGACCCGTGTGATCACGCAAAAGATTGTGCACCTGATCCGCAACTGCGATATCTCCCCCGGCAATATTGCCGCGGTCACCTTCACCAACAAGGCGGCAAGAGAGATGAAACAACGGGTCGGGCAACTGCTTGAGGGTAAGGAGGGGCGGGGGCTGCGTGTCTCCACCTTCCATACCCTGGGACTGGATATCATCCGTCGCGAACTCAAGTCACTTGGTTACAAGAGCGGCTTCTCCATCTTCGACGCCACCGACAGCGCCACCCTGCTGCGTGAACTGCTGCGTCGTGAGGCGGGTGATAACGATCTGGAGAAGGAGATGCAGCGGCGCATCTCCAGCTGGAAGAACGCCTTTGTTACCCCGCAGCAGGCATTGGCGGGGGCAGAAGAAGCGGTGGAACACAGTGCGGCGCTTTTATATGAAAGCTACAACCGCCACCTCAAGGCCTTTAACGCGGTCGACTTTGACGACCTGATCATGCTGCCGGTACTACTGTTCCAGCAGCACCCGGAAGTACTGGAAAAATGGCAGAACCGCATCCGTTATCTGTTGGTGGATGAGTATCAGGACACCAATGCCACCCAGTATCGCCTGGTCAAAATGCTGGTCGGGGTACGCGGCGCACTCACCGTGGTCGGCGACGACGACCAGTCGATTTACGCCTGGCGTGGCGCGCAGCCGGAAAACCTGGCGCTATTAAGCACGGACTTCCCCAACCTGAAAGTAATCAAACTGGAGCAGAACTACCGCTCCATGGGTCGTATCCTCAATGCCGCCAACCACCTGATTGCCAACAACCCCCATGTTTTCGAGAAAAAACTCTGGAGTGAACTGGGCCACGGCGATCCCATCCGCGTGATCAACTGCGCCGATGAAAAGGATGAAGCACTCAAGGTCGCTTCGGCGATCATGCACAAGGTCTTTCAGGGACAGAACCCCTACTCCGATTTTGCCATCCTCTATCGCGGTAACCACCAGTCAAAGCTGTTCGAACAGGCACTGCGCGAACACCGCATCCCCTACTCGATCTCCGGCGGTAACTCCTTCTTCTCCTACACCGAAGTGAAGGACATCATGGGTTACCTGCGCCTGCTGGTGAACCCGGATGACGACGCCGCCTTCCTTCGCGTGGTCAACACCCCGCGCCGGGAGATCGGTGCCAGCACTGTGGAAAAACTGGGCAGCTATGCCAGTGAACGTGGCATCAGCCTGTTTGCCGCCAGCTTCGAGTTTGGACTCAAAACGCAGCTTAACGATCGCGCCCACGCCCGCCTCGATCGTTTCGTTCACTGGCTGGTGGAACTGGGCGATCGCGCCCGCCGTGGCGATCCCCTGGCGGCCGCACGAGACTTAATCAACGAGATCGACTACCAGAGCTGGCTTAACGACACCAGCCGTGATCTGAAACAGGCCGAGCGACGCATGGAAAATGTCGAGGAGTTGCTTGGCTGGCTCAAACGCATGGCCGACAACGAGGAGAACGAAGAGGTCGATCTCGCCGACATGGTGGCACGGATGAGTCTGATGGATATCCTCGAACGGCAGAACGAGGAAGAAGCGGGCGACAATGTACGCCTGATGACCCTGCATGCGGCGAAAGGGCTTGAGTTCCCTCATGTCTTTCTCGTCGGCATGGAGGAGGAACTGCTACCGCACCGCGTCTCTATCGAAGAGGAGAATATCGAAGAAGAGCGCCGCCTTGCCTACGTCGGTATTACCCGCGCCCAGCGCACCCTCAGCATCACCCTCGCCAGCCGCCGCCGCCGCGGTGGAGAACTGGTGCGCTGCGAACCGAGCCGTTTCCTCGAAGAGTTGCCGCAGGACGACCTCGCCTGGGAGGGAAAAGGCGTCGAAGTCTCCGCTGAGGAGCGCCAGGAACGCGGTCGCGCCCACCTATCCGCGCTAAAGGGGATGCTGGGCACCTGATCCCCTACCTTTAATAGATTGCCACCGAGTACAGGCAAGCTATGCTATATGGCATGCTTCCAAGGTAATACCCGCCGTATAACTCTACAGAAAATAATAATGACATCCCCACCAATATCGCCGTCCAACGACAGTTTCAGTCGCCTTGCCGACCATATTCCCGAGGTCGTTGTCCGCTACGATCGGGAATGCCGTCGTACTTACGTCAACAAGGCCTACGAACAGGCTACCGGTCACACGGCTACAGAGGTCATTGGTAGAGGTATCGATCTTTACTGGGTACCTGATACGCCACTAAGCGTATACAAGGAGCACCTGGAGCACACCCTCAAGACCGGTGAAATGCAGCAATTCCCCCTGCAGCTGACCACTCCCGCTGGCGCCAAAATCTTCCAGCAGGTCACCCTGATCGCCGAACACGACGAGAACAACAACATCATCGGCGCGCTGGCGATCAGTTATGACATTACGGGAATGGTGGAAGCCAGGAAAACCCTTCGCGACAACGAAGCGAAATACCACACCCTGATCGAAGGCGCCAACGACGGCATCTCCGTGCAGGAACTGGACGGCAATGATCTACCCGGTAAGTTTATTGAGGTGAACGATGCACTTTGCCAGAGGCTAGGATACAACCGGGCAGAGATGATGCAAATGGGGCCACCGGAAATCACCCATCCCGACTACCGCAAGAAATTGGAAAGCGCTCTCCCACATCTGCTTAAAGAAGGTGCGGTATTGTTTGAATCAGTACATCTGACCAAAGATGGACGTAGTATCCCGGTTGAAGTAAGCGTGCGCGTGCTGGCATTAAGCGGAAAAAAACTCATTTTCGCTATCGCCCGTGATACCACAGAGCGCAAACGAACCGAGCAAGAGCTGCTACGCATTAACCGTCTTCTGCGCACCCTGAGCAGCTGTAACGAAACCTTGATCCATGCTTCCGATGAAAACCAGCTACTACAGGAGATGTGCCGTGTAGCGGTTAGCAATGGCAATTTTCTTCTGGCATGGATCGGCTATCCGACCGAAGACCAATCTATTCGTGTCGTCGCCAGCTACGGCACCCAGGCGGAGTCCTTTCTCACCGAAGAAATCACCCGCACCCCCTCCGTGGATATCGGGGAGGAACGTCCGGCAATCCAGACAATCGAGAGCAGTACCATCCATATCGTGCAGGACATCTCCGATTCCAACACCCCGCAACAGTGGAAAGAACGCGCACTGAAACACGGCTTCGGCTCGGCTATCTCCCTGCCACTGAAGATCGATGACCAGGTAATCGGCACGTTTAACATCTATCTTGCCGAGATCAATGGCTTCGATACACAAGCCGTCACCCTGCTCTCCGAACTGGCCGATGATATCGCCTTCGGCATCCATACCCTGCGGGTGCGTGCCGATCGCGAACTCTATATGTCACGTCTGCAAGCCAGTATGGCGTCGACCATTCAGGCCCTCTCCAATACGGTGGAGTTACGCGACCCCTATACAGCTGGACACCAGCGCCGGGTTGCCAAACTGGCCACGGCAGTGGCGCAACAAATGGGATACAGCAAGGAACAGGTGGAAATTATCTACCTGGCGGGGGTGGTCCATGACATCGGCAAGATTGCTGTCCCCTCAGAGATCCTCAGCCGCCCGGGAAAACTTACCGAAAACGAAATGCAGCTTGCCCGGACCCACGCCGAAGCCAGCTACAATGTACTGAAATCCGTTAACTTCCCCTGGCCTATTGCCGACATCGTACGCCAACACCATGAGCGACTGGACGGTTCCGGCTATCCACTGGCTCTCAAGGGATCAGAGATTCTGCCTGAGGCGCGTATCCTTGCAGTCTGTGATGTGGTGGAGGCGATGACGACCCACCGCCCCTATCGTCCCGGACTGGGACTGGACGCGGCCCTGGCCGAGATCGAATGGGGTAAGGGCAAGCTCTACGATCCGACCGTAGTCGATGCCTGCACCCAGGTCATTCGCGATGGCTTTTCGTTTGATAGCGCGGATGAAGTCGCCGCAGGTTAACAGCACTCACACTCAATGTGTTCGCCAATCGCCGCCAACCGTACCCAGGCATCGGGCAAGTCATACCCCTGCCCCTGTCGTTGCTCCAGCAGGGAGCGGGACTGCGCATAGATATCTTCCAGTTGCGCTGACTCAAACAACCACAACACCGCCTCCAGTTCATCCTCCTCCGCCTGTAACAGCGTCGGCACCAGCTCTTCCGGGGCTACGGGGGTATCGGGACGAATCAGATCGGAAACCAGGGCATATTCCAGCAGACAGAAATGTTGTTGCCGCGCCATCTCTTCCGACTCCAGCTCCATCCGTGCCTGCGGATCATCGGCAACCGCCTGCCAGACCGCATTCATCACGATGTCGATCAACTTGCGGATCGCCTGCTTGTGCCTGTCGCAACTGCCACCGAAACCGCTACAGCGGGTATAGAGCTGATCCAGCCGACCACGTAGTGCCAGCACTACCTCACTGGTCGCGTTAGCGGGGAGATCAATGGCCTGCTGGATAGCCTCCTGCATCTCCGTGTGAAAGCTGTTGAGTTCATCGCTATCGTGGCGGCGGGCTTCCAGGTAGGCTTCCTCCTGGTATGAAAGCGGCGGCACCGCAAACAGCGGATTACCCTCCTTGCGACGCAAATGTCGCTCATACATACCGTAGATGGAGATGGAACCTTTACTCATTCGTTTATTGCTCGTTATCAATCGCAGCGCACCGCTGTGTCCGATATGGGGCCACTAGCGACACTGTGCAACCCATCTATCCCTGGGCATGCGTCGCTCCTGCGCATCCATGCGCCCGCGACATACGCCGTGCAGGGATGCACTAGTGTCGCGATCACACGGACGTGATTGAGCGACCCACCCATCCCTGGGCATAAAAAAGGTCCCCGAAGAGACCTTTTGTCATAGGGTTACGGATGACTCTACTGGATGACGAAGTCGGTAAAATAGAGCCCGTCCAGCCCCTTCTTCACCCCGGCGACCTCCGCCAGCACTTTTTGTGCATCGCTTAGCGCCTGCTTGCGCACCTCTTCGCGTCCCTGCACGCTGCGCATGGTCTCCCCGCTCTGGTGAGAGAGCAACATAATGAGAGCGTCACGCAGGGGCGGCAAATTCTCCTCTATCGCCGTAATCACTGCCGGATCGCGGGTCATCAGTTGTACCGTGATCTGCATGAAATGCATCCGCGGCCCTTCGCTCAGATTCACCACAAAGGCAGGATCCATGGGATAGTAGATCGCCTTCTTCGCCCCCTCTTTCTCCGCCGCTACCACCTGCCACGACAGGGCAAGGAGCAGAATAGCTAAAAAGGGTGGCAGGTTTCTTGGCATCATCATTATCGGTTTCCCTTTCACTTTCTCTTTAATCGCTGCCTGTTTATAGGCGGTAGGATCGACTTTTTCAATCCTTGCGCCGGTGCGCGCGCGGGTGAGCCTGATCATACACCTTGGCCAGGTGCTGAAAATCAAGGTGCGTATAGACCTGAGTCGTCGCAATGTCCGCATGACCGAGCAACTCCTGTACCGCACGCAGATCACCGCTCGATTCAAGCATGTGACTGGCGAAGGAGTGGCGCAACATATGTGGATGGACCGAACTGGTGAGCCCCTGCTTGATCGCCCATTGACGCAGCCGGGTCTGAATACTGCGCGGCGAGAGGCGCTTGCCGCCCTGACTGACAAACAGCGCGCGCTGCTCCGGCGCGGCAAAACGGCCGCGCTCCTTCAGCCAGTCGGCCAACGCTGTAAGCGCCTGTCTGCCCACGGGCACCACGCGGGTCTTCTCCCCCTTGCCGGTCACCCGTACGGTGGCATCGCCACGATCGATGCTGTCCAGATCCAGCGAGATCAGTTCCGCCAGACGCAAACCGGAGGAGTAGAAGAGTTCGAGGATCGCCCTGTCGCGTATCGCCAGGGGTGAGTTGTCGTGGATCTCCAGCAGACGACTGGTCTGGTCCACATCAAGGGCGTGGGGAAGGCGTTTCTCCACCTTGGGTGCCGGGATACCGACACCGGGGTTCCCCCCCACCACCTTTTCCCGTAGCAGGAAATTATAAAAGCTGCGCAGTGCCGAGAGTTCCCGTTGCAGGCTTCGTCCGCTGATCCCGTTACGATGCCGCCAGGCGACATAGCCGCGCACGCCATGACTATCCAGCGCCGCCCAATCATCGATGTTCTGGGCAACGCAATAGACCTGCAGATGTTGCAGATCGCGCTGATAGTTATCCAGGGTATGCGGCGAGAGACGCCGCTCATGTTGCAGATGCTGCAGGAAACGCTCGGGCCACTCTAGCGCCTGCGGCGTCATCTCAACGATCCAGATGGGCGCTGAAAATGCGGTTCATTACCGCGCCAAGGTGGCTGACGAAGACCGTACCCATATCCGGGTGGTAACGCTTGGAGTCGATGCTGCCGATCCCGAGAAGCCCGAGACATTCGGCACGCTCACCAGCACAGAGGGGGACGATCACCGCCGAGGCGATCTCGGCGGCCTTGTTGCCGAAGATCAGCTCTCGCTGTTCATCGTTGAAGTGACCACAGGCCGGGCGCTGCGATTCGAGAATACGCTGGAATGCACGCAGCCTTTTGTCATCACGGCTCACATTCTCACTGCGACCGGGAACATCAAACAGCACCAACTCTACCGAATCGGCATGAAAATCGGCCTGCAACGCATCGCGGATGTAGTCGATGGCCTGATCCAGACTTTCACTATCGATTAGTCGCAGGATCAACACCTGGAATCTTTTTAACAACTGCTCGTTGGCATTGGCCGCCACGGTCAGTTGCTGTAACTGCTGCTTGAGGTCGTACTTCTGTTCACGAATCAAACCGACCTGACGCTCGATCAGCGACACCGCCTTGCCGGTATCCGGGTGGGGTATGCTCAACTCCAGCAACAGACCCTCATGGCGGGAAAAGAAATCGGGGTGGTGACGCAGGTACTCGGCCACCTCCTGTTCGCCGATGCTCTCAGCCACATGGCTGTCGGTTTGCTCTGTCATAGCTCTATTGTCCCCTCAAACACCGTTACCGCCGGACCGATCATCCACAACGGTTCGCCTTCCCCTGCCCAACGTATGGTCAGATCACCACCACGCAGCGTGACCGTCACCTCATCGTCAAGCAGACCCCAACTCCTTCCCAGTGCCACAGCGGCACAGGCGCCCGTACCACAGGCCAGCGTCTCACCCGAACCCCGTTCGTAAACCCGCAGGCGAATGTGACTCCGATCCAGCAGCTGCATAAAGCCCACGTTGACCCGCTCGGGAAACAGGCTGTGCGCCTCCAGTAGCGGCCCCAGTCGTTCGACCGGTGCGCTGTCGGTATCCGCCACTTGCATCACCACATGGGGATTTCCCATGGAGACCGCACCAAGGCTAAGGCGCTCACCCTCCAGCGGAATGTCATAATGCTCCTGCCTCTCTGCCACCGAGAAGGGCAACGCCGCAGGCTCAAAATCGGGCACCCCCATATCGACCCGTACCTGGCCGTCGGCCTCGATATTCAGGGTGATCACCCCGGAGGCGGTCTCCACCACGATATGCTCTTTGTCACAGAGCCCCTTGTCGAGCACAAAGCGGGCAAAACAGCGTGCGCCATTACCACACTGTTGCACCTCACCGCCGTCGGCGTTAAAGATACGATAGCGAAAATCGACACCGGGTTGTTGCGCCGTCTCGACCAGCAACAACTGATCGCAGCCGATACCAAAGTGACGGTCAGCGATGTGACGAACCTGCGCAGAGGAGAGCAAGACAGGCTGGGTTATGGCGTCAAACACCACAAAATCATTACCCAGGCCGTGCATCTTGGTGAAATTTAATTGCATGTCAGTAGCTTACAGTGAAGCCCCAGGCTTGAAAAGCGCCGTGGGGAGGAATCGGTGAAACAAAAAAAAGGCCCCTCGCGGGGCCTTTCATTGTGCGTTGCGCGAAGGGTTACTCAGCGCCCATCACAGCGTCGACACACTCCTTGATGTAATCGCCCATTTCTTCTGCGCTCACGCCGTCATCAGCGGCCTGAGCTTTGCACTCTTCCTCTGCTTCCGCTTTGGTCATGGCCTGTACGGATGCACTGCCGAATGCGACTGCGGCAAGGAGGATAAACATAATTTTTTTCATCGCGATGGTTCCCTACGTGGTTAGCAAATAGCGCCTGTCACCGGTGATCAGGCTCACATAGTTTTATTACCTGCATTGTTCCCTGACCAACGAAATGTCATTATCGTCACCACAACAATCAGTAATCGTCGATATGGATATTTCCTTCCTTAAAACCTTCCTCGAAGTCAGTCGACGGCGCCATTTCGGCAAGGCCGCCGAAGCCCTTTGCCTGACCCAGTCGGCGGTCAGTGCGCGGATCAAACTGCTGGAAAACGCCCTCGGTGTTACCCTCTTTACCCGCAACCGCAACGACATCCAGCTCACCCCCGCCGGGCAGCGTTTACAAAAACATGCGCGTACCATCGTCGATGGTTGGGAACAGGCCCGCCAGAGTATCGCTCTGGATGAGGAGTTCAGCCGTAGCCTGGTCGTCGGTGCCCTGGGCGATATCTGGTCGATGCAATTACTGGAGTGGAGCGCCAGGCTACGCGCCGCGCACCCGGATCTTGCCCTGCAGTTGGAGAGCTACAGTCACGACACCCTGATCCAGCGTCTGGAGAGCGGTCTGATCGACATCGCCTTTCTCTTTGACCCGCCGCAAAATCCGCACTTCGTCATTCGCGAAACCGCAACCCACGAACTGGTTCTGATCAGTAGTCAGAAGGAGAGCAGCACCGAGGCCGCACTCCAGCACAACCACGTGATGGTTGACTGGGGTAGCTCTTTTGCCCTGGTACTGGCGGATCAACTGCCCAATGCACCAACTCCTGCCCTGCGCACCAATCAGGGAAGGCTGGCGCTGGAACTGATCAGCCGCCAGGGAGGGAGCGCCTGGCTACCCCTGGCGATGGTTCAGGGTGCGCTAGAGGCGGAGGAACTCTACCGGGTCGCCGACGCGCCGCGGATGGAACGCATCGTCTATGCCGCCTACCGCCCGGACGCGCAGCGCGAGGAGACGATCCGCCTGGCCCTGGCACAGTCGTGGCAGACTGATCACTAAGGGTTCACCCCTTCGGCACCACATCCCGTATCGTCTGTGCCAACGCCCTGAAGGCAGTTTCGCGATAACTCCCCTGACGCCACAACATACCGATACGTCGGCTCGGTGCCGGAGCGGCGAAGGGCCGGTACTGTACCGCATCGGCGCTGTGCCGCTGCGCTGGCACGGCGAGCTGCGGCATCAGGGTGATCCCCACCCCTTCGCCCACCATGTGGCGCAGGGTCTCCAGACTGGTGGCATGGAATCCCGCATATTCGCCCGCCCCGGCACGGAGGCAGACATCCAGGGCGTGCTCCCGCAGGCAGTGTCCCTCTTCCAGCAACATCAGCTCGCGCTTGTCGATATCCGCCAGGCGCGCCTCACGCTTACTGGCCAGCGGATCGCCCTTGGGCAACGCCAACCAGAACGGTTCGCGGAACAGCTCCTCCTCGGCAAAGGCTTCGCTCCCCGCCACTGGCAGGGCCAGGATCAGCAGGTCCAGTTCCGCCTTGCGCAGACGCTCCAGTAGCACCGCTGTCTGCTGTTCATGTAGCCAGAGCTTTAGTTCCGGGAATGCTTTCTTTAGCGGCGACATGATCAGCGGCAATAGATAGGGGGCGACGGTGGGGATCAACCCCACCTGCAGCTCGCCCACCATCGGGTCATGGAAGGTGGCGGCGATCTGCTCCACCGCCCTGGCTTCAGTCAGCGCCTGACGAGCCTGCTCGGCCACCGCACGCCCCACGTCGGTCATCACCACCTGGCGGGTTGTCCGCTCGATAAGCGACACCCCAAGGCGCTCTTCCAGCTTCTTCAGCTGGCCGCTGAGGGTTGGCTGGCTGACATAGCAGCGCGCCGCGGCACGATGAAAACTCCGCTCCTCATCCACTGCCACCAGATATTCCAGATCACGCAAATTGAGCGCCATGCGCCACCCCACAATTAATCGTCACTACCTATCAATATAATCGAAATAAACGATTTCATCTATCTGCTACAGTCACCCATACTGCACACGTGTTCAGGCGCTATGCAGCCGGACGATTAACCCCCAAAGGAGTAATGACGATGTTGAACAGTAAAGAAGGACAGAAAGTACCGAGCGTGGTGTTTCGCACCCGCGCCGATGGCGAGTGGTTGAATGTGAGCAGCGATCAACTCTTCAAGGATCGAACCGTGGTGGTCTTCTCCCTGCCCGGCGCCTTTACCCCCACCTGCTCCTCCACCCACCTGCCGCGCTACAACGAGCTGGCCAGCGTATTCAAGGCCAACGGCGTGGACGAGATCGTCTGCATCTCGGTCAACGATGCCTTTGTGATGAATGCGTGGAAGGAAGATCAGGAAGCGGAGAACGTCACCCTGATCCCGGATGGTAACGGTGAATTCAGCGAAGGCATGGGCATGCTGGTGGACAAGGCCGACCTGGGCTTTGGCAAGCGCTCCTGGCGCTACTCCATGCTGGTGAAAGATGGTGTGGTCGAGAAGCAGTTCATCGAGCCGGAGAAGCCGGGCGATCCCTTTGAGGTCTCCGACGCCGACACCATGCTCAACTACATCAACCCCAAGGCGAAGAAACCGGTCCCGGTCAGCATCATCACCAAGCCCGGCTGCCCCTTCTGCGCCAGGGCGAAGCAGATGTTGCAGGAGAACGGTATGGCCTACGAAGAGATCTCGCTCGGACACGATGCGACCCTGCGTTCACTACGCGCCATCACCGGCCGTGATACCGTGCCGCAGGTGTTCATCGACGGCAAGCATATTGGCGGTTCGGATGAACTGGAGAAACATTTTGCCAAAGCGAGTGCGGCGTAGGAATTGTAGGCTGGGCATCACTGCCCAGCCTATGCAGCAGGTGTAATATCGTGGTTAATCGATTAGCTGTACATAATCACGGTAGATACAGCGGTCCATGATGACGGTGATACCCGCAGCCACGGCCTTCTCGGCGGCGGCTTCGTTGATCACCCCATCCTGTAACCAGATCGCCTTGATACCCAGATCGATACAGGCATCGACAATCGGTCCGACGTGTTCTGAAGCGCGAAACACGTCGACCAGATCTGGCCGCTGTGGCAGGGCGTGAAGATCGGGATAGGCCTTCTCGCCGAGCAGTTCGTCGATAGCGGGACGTACCGGAATAACGCGGTAGCCGAAACCCTGCAACGCCGCCGCCACGCCATGACTGGGGCGGGACGGTTTCGGTGACAGACCGACCACGGCGATGGTTTTGATCGATTGCAGCAGGGTTTTGATGGCGTCTGAATCGGGATTGGTAAAAGCCATGATGCGGTTCCAGTGGGGATTTTTCCCAGCATATCGGTTCTGTAAAACAAGTGGAACAGCGGAGAAACTGGAAATCTCCCCATTCCACATCAATATTATCGCTATGAGGTAAGTCATCACCTCTGGCCCAAGCAAGGAGAACGACATGCCTGTTTCAAGAGAACACCTTATCGCGGAACTGAACAAGGATCTGGAGTGGGAATATGCAGCGGCGATTCAGTATGTACAGCACGCCTCCATGATCACCGGCCCACAGTATGAAGGGATCAAGAAAGAGCTGCTGATCCACGCCAATGAAGAGATGGCACATGCAGTGACTGTCTCTGAGCAGATCACCTTCCTCGGTGGTGTACCGAGCATCGAAGTGGAAAAGCGCGACATCGCCGAAGACGCCAAGACTATGCTGACTCAGGATCTCTGGGGCGAAGATAACGCCATCACCCGTTACAAGGAACGCATCCGTCAGGCAGAAGAGTTACAGGAGTATGGCCTGCGGCGGGTACTGGAGGACATCCTGATCCAGGAAGAGGAACACAAGCGCGACCTGCAGGATGCGCTGGGCTGATAACCCGCATTACAGATCGACGCAAGCAGCGGGGCACTCCTTCATCGGCGTTGCCCCGTTTTGTTATCCATGCCGCAATCGCGCACGTGCCAATAACGTCACCAGCAAGGCAACTGCCAGCAGCGCTGCGCCGCTCCACAGATTATTGAGCAGTTCGGGGTTCAGCAACAACACACTCCCCAGACCCAACATCATCGTTCCTGAAAGCAGTTTCAGTAACCGCCCCTCATCCAGGCTCAGCTTGCGTCCCCCCAGGGTGATCACAAACATCAGCACAATCAACAGCAGCGGGATCACGTAGATAAAGTTATAGAGCAGCAGATAGAGGTAGTACTCGGTATCACCGAGCTGACGCATGGTCAGCACGCGAGTGTAGACCATGGGAAAGCCTGCGGTGCACAACAGCTCGTAACTGTTCGCTGCCACCGCCAGGGTTACCGTGCCCAACAACAGCATAGGCAGATTGTCGGCACCAACAAGATCACGGACACGGCTATAGAGCCTGGGTTTGGCGGAAGCCGGTATCGACAGTGATGGGCCGCGCAGGGCAAACAGAAAGTCCTTGATCGCCAGCAGGCCGATCAGCAACGCCAACACCCCTGCCAGCACATTGATCCAGCCAAGTGTGCCCAGCATCAGGAACAGGTTTAACCAGGCCGCCATGAAGACAAAATAGAGTGCACCGGATACCAGCACAAAGGTGCCACCAACCAACAACATCCGCTGCCGTGAACGGGCATTGACCAATAGGCTGAGGAGAAAAAGCAAGACGAAGAAGGCACAGGGATTAAAGGCATCGAGTCCGGCAATGATCAGGGTGAAGAGCGGCAGCGAATACTCCTCCGCACGCATCCAGCCCGGTAGCGCAGGTTCGGCCTGAGACGATGTTGCCACACCTTCGCTACGGCAACGCGCTGCGCGGTGCAACAGCGTTTGCCCCATCCCCTCAGCACCGTCCCAACCGACAAACATCCTGCCGCAAACAAAAAATCCGGGGACGGAACGCGCCTCTTCACCAAGTGCCCTCGCCATTTCCCGATAGCGTTGCAGTTGTTTGCGCTGGTTGACGATATCCGCCGAATGCAACACCAGCCAGGGATTTTCCCGAGCCATTTGTTCGATGGCCGGTCGCGCCTCCTGGCAGTGGGGACAGGCAGGTGACCAGAAGAAGTAGAGGTGAACCAGTGTTTCGCCGTCTGCCGATGTCAGCCACGGCGTCTCCTCCGCCGTCAGTGGCGCACCAAAGAACAGCAGGCCGATTAGCAATGTCCTTAGCAATCTCATCATTACCCTGTACGGTATCCCGCAACGGCATTTCTTAATAGTGCCGCTACGATTATAGTCAGATAAACCGGTAACAACGGAAGCAACCATGTTCGTCGTCATTCTCGGCCTGCTCACCACTCTGCTGCATCTCTATATCAGCTGGCGCGTTGGCAGCCTGAGCTGGTTCGCCAATGAACCCGCGCACCGCATAGTCTGGATCGTCTCACTGATTATCTGGTTGCTCTATCTTGCCGGTATTCGCTATGCCATGGTCCCGGGCGGCAAACTGGCTTTTCTCTTCGAACGCGTGGCCATGGACTGGCTCGGTATCCTGTTCATCACCAGCACGGTACTGCTTGCACTGGACCTGCTCACTGGCTTTGGCCTGTGGGCAAAACCATGGCTAAATGAGTTGCGCGGTGGCGCGTTCGGCATTGCTATCCTGCTGATCGTGATCGCCTTTATTCAGGGTACCCGCCCGCCAGTCATCAATCGTCTTGAGCTTACCCTCGCACAGTTGCCATACACACTCGATGGCAAGCGTGTGGTGATGCTCTCCGATCTACACCTCGGTAGTCAGTTTGGCCCTGCCTGGCTGGAAAAACGTGTGCGTCAGGTCGAGACATTACAGCCCGATCTCATTGTTCTTGTGGGTGATATTTTTGAGGGCCACGGCCCACTTGATCCTGATTTCAAAACCGTTTTTGAGCGGTTACACGCACCACTCGGGGTCTACGCGGTAACCGGCAACCATGAATTCTATGGCGATACCAGAGCAGCTATCGCCATGAGTCAAAACGCAGGGGTTCACTGGCTACACGATGAGATGCACGAGATCGCATCCGGTCTGATCATTGCCGGTGTGGATGACCTGAGTGTGCAACATATGCGGGGAGAGCAGCGCGACGTTATTACCCCGTTGCTGACCAACAGAGCTGATGGAGCCGTAATCCTGCTCTCCCACTCACCGTTGCAGGTGGAGCAGGCGAGCGCTGCCGGAGCAGGGCTAATGCTCTCCGGCCACACCCACAACGGGCAGATCTGGCCGTTCACCTATCTGGTTAAGCGCTTTTTCCCCTATATCACCGGTGCCTACCAAGTTGGCGCTATGACACTCATCGTGGGACGGGGCACTGGGTTGTGGGGACCGCGCATGCGGCTATGGCAGCCAAGCGAGATCATCGAAGTGACGTTGCGTTCACCTCTGCAGGATCGGACGCAGAAAGCCGCCTTATAATCGGCGGCTTCCCGATTCGATTATTACAACGCGCCGCGCTCAGGCCGCTTGAGTTCGGGATCGGTCTTGCCCAACGCCTCTTCCATGGTGACCAGTTCACCCTTGGGCTTGTAATCCTTAACCCCTTCATAAACGGCGTAGACCTTGTCGCCGGAAGACATCTTTTTCAGATCGCCCTTGTCCAGACCCGCCTCGTCGAGCAGTTCGTTCCAGGAGATCCCCTCCTGCATCGGAATCAGCGCGAAGTTAATCCCTTCAAGCTCCACCTGTAACGGCGCGGTCAGATCGACCACATACATAATCGCCTTCATATCCGCAGCAAAGTCATCCTTGTACATCGCCACAAAATCATTCAGATCAGACAATTTGGTCAGTGAACCCGCAACAAAGATCAATTTATCGCCCTTCGACAGCATCACCGCCTGTTCCATCACCACGGCAGGTG
The DNA here is from genome assembly GCA_050287105.1 of Thiohalomonadaceae bacterium. Classification (GTDB taxonomy): domain Bacteria; phylum Pseudomonadota; class Gammaproteobacteria; order Thiohalomonadales; family Thiohalomonadaceae; genus JAPHTQ01. The sequence goes on along the minus strand of JBNKBG010000006.1, from coordinate 6,996 downwards.
GCTTGCGATTCCCCAACTCGTCACCAACCTCGGCCTCAACCAGAGCCAGTCGGCCACGAAAAGCCACAACACCCTCGGCGGCAGCGTCGGCCACAAAACTGACGTTCAGCAGGTAACCCTTCTCTTCGTAACTTTTTAAACTCACGTTCGTAACCCTTATTTGTCGTAGTAAAGTTGCTTTGCCTTCAGCAACTTCAGTGCCAAACAGGGCCTTGCATTAACTTGTTGTTTTCCTTACACACATGATGTGCAGGGGCATGGAGAGATATGTAAGAAATGTAGAAATTGTCGTGCTCGCGACAATACGGGGAGGGAACGAGCTAGTGCAGTTTGGCCTGCTGGGCCTGCTGGACATACTCCTGGACCTTCGGATGATTTCGGGTCTTTTCCTGAATGTGTTTGAGCATCTCACGCATATGGCAGACACCGTTTGTCTGTGCCAAACGATTTTCCACCAGCCGGTCATGGCTACAGCCACCGGCACAGTGCTGTTGCCACTCACAGGTCAAACAGGCTGCAGGCAAGGTAAGTTCAAGCTGCCTGAGCTCCATGCCTTTTGCTGAATCAGGTAGTTGATTGAAATCGAGCGTGGGGAGATTGCCGAAACAGTATCTATCGTCACGGCTGAATTTGTCACAGTGAAAGACCTTGCCATCTGGCTCGATACTGTAGGTGCCACCGACACAACTCCCTGATGACGAACACATTGAGCCTGGAAGCCCCATCGACAGGAGCAACATGTCACCGATCTCACGAATACGCATGCGTGGGTCATTCATTTGCAACCACGCATCAAACAGTTCCCGCATAAAGCCAAAGTACTGCTCCCCCTCCAGGGTCTCGCCCTCCAGCGAGGTATCCGCGCGCACCGGAAGAAAACAGATATCGAAGATGCCATTGTCGCGGTAGAACTCAAGAAATTTTTGTGGTCCTGCTTCCAGACTCTTACCGGTCAGTACACTAATCACTCCGGATGAGATATCACGCCGTTGTAGCTCTTCAATCCCCTTCATGATCCTGGCGTGTGAGGCCTTGCCTTTTCTGAACGGTCGCTGGGCATTATGTACCTCTTCAGGCCCATCCAGACTGACACCGACGGTAAAATCAAATGCCTGCAGGAAATCGAGCACCCGGGTAGTAAACATCGTGCCGTTGGTTTGCAGGTAATTGCGCACCTCCTGATCGGACTCTTTCAGGTATTGCTGTGCGACCACTGCTTTGCGGAAAAAATCGATGCCTGCCATCAATGGCTCGCCGCCATGCCAGATAAAGCGGAATGATTTTGTACTTCTTATGGAAAGAATTCGTTCAATGGCGAGTGCCATCTGCTCAAATGGCATGATCTCAGCATTGAGAAGCCGATCATGACAGTAAGCGCAACCCAGGTTGCAGTTGCGCGTTACTTTCATGATGGCATTGGTAGGCAATGCCACGGCCATCACTACATCCTTGGGAGTTTTAGACCTTTAAGAATCTTGATCTCGCCAGGTGTCAGCACACTCACCATATCCAGTTTACTGACCTGGCGCATCCACTCTTTATTGTCCGGTGTGCACTTGCCCCATCCATTGCCACAACGCTCCCAGTTCTGACAATAGCTGGCATCGGTTTTACCTCTGGCAAGATCCACGATCTGCTGTTCAATCACCTCTTTGCCAACCAGGTGCGCGCAATCCAGTTTATCCAGTTGCTTCGACAACTGGGCAATACTGGGCGCCTTCAACTTGGGATTTCTTTTGCTAATGCCCTTAGTCCTTACGGTTCTCTTTGCCATCTCACTACTCCTTGTTTGAAAGTATATGTAACAAATGTAAATCACACTTCCATTACGCAATCCAGAGAACGACTGCTGAAACCAGCTACAAGCCTACCCGCATGTGGCCGCCAACAAATAGATCAAGATCAATAACGCGGTTAGTTATTTCCAAACCTATCTTGAATAGGTACCATTTCACTCTGTATAGCACAGCAAATGGCCGCAAGCACTTAACAGGGAGGTTGCACATGCCATCATCAATGGACACATTCATCACGCTGCTCGCGGCGTGGACCCCGCTACTCTGTGTCGTTGCCTATATCGCCACACTCCTCTATGCACGTCGTGTCTGGATCCTCCGGCGAAATACGGCACACCTGCTGGCCTATCTCGATATCCTTGATGCCCACCTGCAAACCGAGCAGCAACAGTCGCAGAATCAGAATCCGGTTTCCGCCACTGCCATTGAAGAGATCAAAGGGCTGTTACTCAAGGCGCGTGAGCACGCGCTACAGGATGACCTCGATTCGTTCTGGCGAAACGTTCTCTCTCTGGATGGTGTGACTCACCAGCTTGCCGCCTGGAGGAGGGCGCACGATGCAGATCGTCTCATCACCGAACTCTGGACGGAGGATCATGTGGCGGCCCACGCCGTGGTTGCCAAAGAGGAGTTGAAAGCCGTAGGTTCAGCAACGGCCCACACCCTGGCGGAAAAGATTGGTTACGTAATCAGTGCCAATAGCGCCACACAACTACGCCCTCTCATCAAGGAAGCACGCAGCCTGATCTTTAACGCCCGCGACACCTACTTTGAAGAGCTTTCCGACTGGCAGCATAAGGCGTTGTGGCTGGTGGTGATCACCGGCGCCATTGTGGTCCTGTTGGCAACCGCGGAACACAATATTCTGTTCCTTCTGCTGGGTGCTGTCGGTGGCCTGCTTGCACGTCTTTCAAAAGCCATTTCATCAAAGGATGTCGGTTTCGACTACGGCGTTTCCTGGTCAATACTGTTTCTTGCACCACTGGTCGGAGCATTGATGGGCTGGGCTGGGGTATTGATTGCAGACTTTGTCCTGGCGATGGATATTCTCAAGCTGCCAACAAAGCTGCTGGTAACGTTGACATCGAATGACGGTGACAAGACGGTGATGTCGGAGAACACCCGCAACGTGATGGCGATCCTGTTTGGTTTCTCTGCAACGTTGTTTGAAGGGGTAATGTCCGGTGCGCTTTCTGCATTGACCAAGAAGCCTGGCGGCGGTGGGAAAAAGTGATCGCTGGTACAAACACCTGAATAGCTAATGCAAGGATAAGCGACCTCCCTGTCGCCCGGCAGTGATCAATAGACGTACTTGATACCGGCCATAATAGCATTGCCCTTGGGAGATTTGATGTCGGTACCTTCGTACTCCAGCACCAGCTCAAACTTTTCGTTGATGCCGTACTCCGCACCAACAACATAGGCAACACCACTCTCGGTGTTGGTGTGTCCTGCCAGCTTTTCGGATTCCTGCATCCAGCCCAGTTTGCCGACAAGCGCCACATGGCTCGCCACGTGATGGGTGTAGACACCCAGCAGACCCATACCGGTGTAGGTAGCCTGCTCCGTAACGGCGAGATCATTGGTCACATCACCTTTCGCAGAGCTGTATGTCAACTCAACACCCCATGGGCCGCCGCCGTAATGGTAACCAAAGTCGATAGCAAAACCATTGGACTTATCGCCGTCCAGGGTCTCCGCCCCGTGAGTGACCTTGTCGCCCATCCCGTTCACCACCTTGGCCACCGCATAGTAGTGACCAGCATGACCGGTCTCCTCCTCGGCGACAGAAACGGAACTGACAGACAACAAAACGGCCGCGATGGCGGCCGGAATAGCAGAATGATACATGTACTCCCCCTGATGATATTTTTGTTATTAGGAGGGGGGATTATATCGGTGTTGCTTGTGACTGCAAGTGGACAAAACCACTTCATTTAAGTGGTTTTGTCCACCCACCAAGCATCGCCACCATTAGCTCGCGCAAAATTCAACTCGAACTCTAGCGTCCACATTGCTAATCTGGCATCTCAACCAGGAGCGAGCAATGTCTACAACAAAAAAATTCCTTGCCGCCGTTACACTCTGTGTAACTTCAAGCCTACTCTGGGCTATGCCGGATGATATCGCACCATTTAAATCTCAAATCGATGAAATCATCACCGGATTCAATGCTGCTAATCCAAAACCGTTCGACCAGGCTATCAATGCGGACAGGATACTCGAAACTGCTTTCTCCGACATGCTTCTTACATCGAAGTGGGAGCGGGATTTTAAGGTCGGACTCAAGCAGGCAATGACCAAACAGCTGGGCACAAAGCTCATCGCGCAGATACCTGATGGAGCCTATGTGAAGCTTTTGCGCCTAAAACCTGAGGGAGGCACCGCCAAGGCATTAATCCGTCTCGATTATGGCGACAATGGCAATGCATATATGGATATACACCTAAGCAAAGAGAATAGCGGAAAGGTATCTATCGTCAATTGGTACGACTATTCCAGTGGTCAACTCTATTCAGAATCAATTCGTCAGATCACTGCAACACTCTCTCCAACACCTACCTTGCTAGGAAAACTCTTTGACTTTGCATCAAACCGCAAGACGAACATGGATCAAGTAGTAAAACTCATAGAAATGAATAAGGAAGGAAACCATAGAGATGTGGTGAAGAAATTTTTATCACTGGATGAATCACTACGTAAATCTCGCTTCTTGAATATCGTCGCTGTTCAAGCCGCCAACCAGAGTGACGACCTGGATTTGTATAGCCAGGCGCTATCCAATCTCGAAAACTATTTTGGTGATGACCCAAGCATGACATTCCTTTTGCTTGACTATTACTTCCTTGAGAAACAATACGAAAAAGCACTCAAGGCCCTGGACCAGGTACAAAACTCCTTTGGCGTTGAAGATGCCAGCATAACCTTCATGAAGGCCAACACCTATCTTATGCAGGACAATTTTCCTGAAGCCATAACAATGGCAAAACATGCCATTGAGCTTGAGCCTGAGTATGAAGACTCATACTGGGCACTTATTAGTGCGCAAATTCCAAGTAAACAGTACTCCCAGGCTGTTGCCACAGCCAGAATACTAGAAGAGCAATTTGGCTACGACATGGGGCCACAATCACTCGCTGCAAATGAGACTTTTGTCCCACTGACAAGGACAACTGAATATAAAAAGTGGCGTAGCACTAAATAGGATATATGTTGCGCTCAGAGGTTTGACGTATACCCACCTTGAATAAAGCGATATCAACAACTATCTATAGCTCTATTGCCCTTCAACAACCCCGTCAGGAGAGATTTTTATGGCAACAATCACCCTCAAGGGAAACCCTGTCCAAACCAATGGTGAGCTCCCTGCCGTCGGCAGCAGCGCCCCAGACTTTGTTTTGGTGAATAAGGAGTTGAGCAACGTCTCTCTTGCAGACTATGCCGGTAAAAAGAAGTTGCTAAACATTGTACCCAGCCTGGATACCGGGGTCTGTGCCACCTCCACGATTAAATTCAATCAGGCTATGGCAGGTAAAAGCGACGCTGTTGCCCTGGTTATCTCCGCTGATCTGCCCTTTGCCATGAGCCGTTTCTGCAGTGCGGAAGGCATCGACAACGTGAGCTCGCTTTCCATGATGCGCAGCAGAAACTTCGCGAAGGATTACGGTGTCCTGATCACCGACGGCCCGCTGGAAGGTATCTGCGCCCGCGCCGTGGTGGTACTGGATGAAGACAACAAGGTGATCTACACCCAGCTGGTTCCCGAGATCGGCGAAGAACCCGATTACGACTCCGCATTGGCGATGCTCTGACAGCACGCGTTGAGACTGCAAACCACAGTTTCAAACTGTGGTTTTTTTCGCCTCTAACTACCTAAATAGGGTTTTGACTTGCCCTGACCTCTCTGTTTTCATAGGCAGACTCAGCCTTGCAGTGGAGAACTGGAGGACTACGACAACCCACAGGCAGCGTTCGAAGAAGCATTGCATCATCTTCCCAAGGTGGATTAGGCGGAAAGAAAAGCAACGGCGTTAAAAAGCCACAGGTATGCGCCTGTGGCTTTTTTCGGAACACACGCCAGAGAACCTTGCTACATACCGGGTGGTCCTGCGCCTGGCGGCGGCATCGGCGGCACTTCATCTTCAGATATATAGCCATTGCGATCAGTGTCGTGGAAATCGAAGCGATCCGCCGGACCATCGAATTCACTTCGTGATACCCGTCCGTCTCCATCGCGATCAAGTCGCATAATAAAGCCTTCGGGTGAACCTCTCCGTGGTTGTGGCTGGACTTGCGGTATGAGTCTGTTCGGTTCCGCAAGTGGCCTTATTTGCGGCTGCGGTTGTTGCGCAGGTGGCTGCGTCTCTACCGTTTCATTTGCAGGCTTCGGTTGTTTCTCCGCCTGTTGCAGATCCACCAGACGTATCCTGTTTGGATAACTCCCCGCTGTCGTCATCACCGATGCGTCAGCCACCAGACCACCGCGGACACAACGGGCAAAATTCTCCACCCGTCTTGCATCGCCCTGAGGACCTCGCCTAATCTCCGCGCTACCACTCTTGGGATCACTACGCTGCGCGCCGGCTCCATGTACGTCCATCACCTTGCCGTTCATCTGGCCCATTGCCCGACCGAATGCAATATAGGCGGCATCACTTCCCGGGTTTGGTCCATCGAGATGGGTGGTGGAACTCCAGAAGTGCGGGTAGTCCACCTGATTCGCTTCGTTAGTGATCAAACTCGTTTCAAATACCGGGTTGATCGCTGCTGATTTAGTGGTATCCGGTGAACGCCCATAATCAACGATGTATTGCAGCTCCTTGATGTTGGGCAGGCGCCAGTCATCATACCCGCCGGTTTTGAGTGCTTCGCAGTAACCCAGGGCACTAACCCACTTCAGGGTCTTGCCACTGTCTTTCTTCGTCCACATCATGCCGCTGCTACGGTCGCTAACCGTGTCATTACCGTTATCGACAAAATTGTTTTTGCCGTAGGCCTGTCCACGGACATAGCGAACGTAGAAGGTCTTGATAGCGTGTGAGGTGCCGCGGCGCTTGTAGCCGTAACCTTTTATCCGTCCATCGGCGAAGTTGACACCGAAGACGGTGTCCATACCACCCATCGTGGTAGAAACATAGCGGGTAGAAGAGAGCCACTGGGCATCGATATAACGCTCGCCACGAGCAACGTCGCCATAGGC